>NZ_JAYGHQ010000005.1:0-228151 GCF_034931425.1 Crocosphaera sp. XPORK-15E | reverse complement strand
TCACCCCAGATGGCAAAAAAGCGGTTTCTGCTTCATCTGACAACACCCTGAAATTGTGGGATTTAGATACAGAAAAAGAACTTTCTACTTTGACGGGTCATAACTCCTCGGTAAATGCAGTAGCTATCACCCCAGATGGGTTAAAAGCGGTTTCTGCTTCTGGTGACAACACCCTGAAATTGTGGGATTTAGATACAGGGAAAGAACTTTCTACTTTGAGGGGTCATAACTCCTCGGTAAATGCAGTAGCTATCACCCCAGATGGCAAAAAAGCCCTTTCTGCTTCTCATGACAAAACCCTGAAGTTATTGGATTTAGATACAGGAAAAAAACTTTCTACTTTGAGGGGTCATAACCACTCGGTAACAGCAGTAGCTATCACCCCAGATGGCAAAAAAGCCGTTTCTGCTTCTTATGACTACACCCTGAAGTTGTGGGATTTAGAAACAGGGTCAGAACTTTCTACGTTTATAGGAGATAGTTCTATGTTTTGCTGTACAGTTTCCTTTGATGGTTTAACCATTGTCGCAGGAGATAGTTCAGGAAGGATTCATTTTTTACGCTTAGAATGTGGAGATTTTCAGTAAACAGTTATCGGTTTAAAGAGTAAATTAGTTATGGACATCAACAAATTAGTTCAAGAGAAACGAGAACAAATTATTATCATTGCTGCTCAACATGGGGCAAATAATGTCCGCATTTTTGGTTCAGTTGCACGGGGAGAAGCAGATGAAAACAACGATATTGATTGCCGAGGGTGCAAGCCGGAGGGCGCAAGCATTGCGCCCCTACAAGCGGAAAAATTGGGACGTAGGGGCGTATAGCATACGCCCTCTCTCCCTCTTTTTGGGATAGTGTAATTGTTGCTGCTGCCTTATTTGCTGATGCTAATATTCTTTATTCTGAAGATATGCAAAATGGTCTAATTATTTCAGATAAATTACAAATCATTAACCCTTTTAGTTAAAACAGAAAACAATGTCTCAAATAAAAACAATTAATCATACTAGAGGACATTCCGAATATTTTAAATCAATCATTACCGAAAAAAGTCGTAATTTTGTTGGTCGTGATTTTGTCTTTTCTGCTATTAATAACTTTATCCAAGAATATGATAGAGGTTATTTCACTATTATTGGGGAACCAGGAATAGGTAAAAGTTCTATTGTTGCTCAATATACCAACAAAAATGATAATGTTGTTTATTATAATTTTGATCCCCCCCAACCCCCCTTAGTAAGGGGGGAGGATATTGTGGGTAAACTTCCCTTAGTAAAGAGTGAGAATAATGAAATAGGAGATTATGAAAACTTCTTAGAAATAGTCAACTATCAATTAATCGAAATTTTAGCTAGTTTAGACAACAATAAACTTGAAAATGAATTAGATGATAACAGTAATTTATTCTCATTATTACTACAAAAAATTAGTGATAAATTACCCCAAAAACAATCATTAGTCATCATTATCGATAGTTGTCATAAACTTGATTTAAACCAATACAAAAGAGGCGCAAATCTTCTTTGTTTACCCCGCTATCTCCCCCAAAACATCTATTTTATTCTTACTCGTCGTCCATTTCCCCGCGATAAATCAAGTTTATTAATTGAAACACCAGCACAAACATTAGACTTATCAATTTACCCAGAACAAAACCAATTAGACATACAAACATATCTCAAACAACATTTAGAAAACTATCCTCATGATCAACAATTATTGACTAAAATTGATGCCAGTGAAACTAATTTTATGTATGTTAGTGAAATCCTAAAACAGCCAAAGTTACCCCAGGAAACCCTACCCCAAAATCTACATAAATATTATCAAGAACATTTAAACAAAATGACCATAAGTATTGACAAATGGCCAACAATTAGCCCGCAAATTCTACAATTTTTATTACAACAAGAATCATCAGTTTCATTAGAAATAATTTCAGAAACATTAGACGAAGATCAGTATGATATTCAGATTGTTTTAGAGCAATGGCGGGAATTTTTCCATGTAGAAACAATAGAAGAACAAAGTTACTATAGATTGTATCATCCTAGTTTTTCTAATTGGTTAAAGCAACAATTAACTTAAATCAATCTAAATAATTAAACTTTCTTAGAGTTTATTGCTTCATTAACACCAATATGAGTTAAGATAAATTAGATAAATCCATATTTAGCCAGGGATAAATATTATGGAAAGTAACCGATCCCTTACTCAACCAAAACCCCCATTAACCACCCAAGAAATAGGAGCCGTAAATATTCGCGGTGTCGATCACTATTATGAGTGGATAAGACAACCAGCAACCATACAGAAACCTGTTATGGTATTTGTTCATGGTTGGGGAGGATCTGCGAGATATTGGCGCAGTACCGCAACATTTTTGAGTGATAATTATGATTGTTTATTGTATGATTTACGAGGTTTTGGACGCTCTAAATTACCAGAAAATCCATTAAAATTAAGCTATGAATTAGAAGAATATGCAGAAGATTTAAAAGAGTTGTTAGAAGCCTTAAAAATCGACAAATTCTATCTCCATAGTCACTCAATGGGTGCATCTGTTGGGGCTTTATTTGCTACGATGTACCCCGAAAAAATAGAACGATTAATTCTCACTTGTAACGGAATTTTTGAATATGATAAAAATGCTTTCGCTGCTTTTCATAAGTTTGGTGGTTATGTAGTTAAATTTCGTTATAATTGGTTCTTAAAATTTCCTTTTGCTGATCGCTTATTTATGGCGAGGTTTCTACATCGTCCCATTGAAAAACAGGAAAGAATGGCTTTTTTAGAGGATTTTATTTTAGCAGATTATGAAGCCGCTTTAGGAACAATTTATACATCAGTTAGTTTGAAAGCAGTGGAAATTATGCCTCAAATATTTGCAGAAATCTCTGTCCCAACCTTGTTAATAGCAGGGGAAAAAGACATTATTATTCCCGCAGCAATGGGGCGTATGGCAGCTAGTTTAAATGATAATATTGAATATGTAGAAATTGAGAAAACGGCTCATTTTCCCATGTTAGAAGCCCCAGAAATTTACTTGACAAAAGTTCGAGAATTTGTTAATCAATAGATGACATAAATGAGTAAATATTATGTTAACCACCATTAAAAATTTACCTGCGCTGACAATTACATCAGACAATTTTCAAGCTTATGGGCAGTTGATTACGTCTTCAAAAGATGGTAAACTTTATGATCAAACAGATGCAAAATTAAACCTAAAAAATGGTATTCCTCGCTTTTATATTATGCAACTAAAAAAACGAGGTAGACAGTTTGATCGTATTACTCGTCATTGTCAATGTACCCAATGTTTAGGAGCATTAGAAGGGAAAGAATGGTTAATGGCCGTTGCACCTCCCAGTGAGCAAAATTACCCTGATTTGACACAATTAAAAGCCTTTAAAATTCCTGGAAATTGCTTTATTAAATTAAATGTGGGAACTTGGCACGCAGGCCCCTATTTTGATCATGATGAAGTTGATTTTTATAACTTAGAATTAAGTGATACGAATGTTGTTGATCATTTTACTTATAACTTTTTAAAAGAAGATAATTTAACCTTTGAAATTGTTACCTAATCTTGATTTTATGACTAACTCTTTTTCCACAACAAAACTTAATGAAGCTTTAGGCAAACAGCGTCTAAAATTAGAAGAAGAACGTCAATCTTTGTTTGAAAAAACTCAACAATGGCTCAATGAATTTGCCGAAAAATATGGCATTTAAAAAGCCTATATTTTTGGTTCTGTGACTCATCCAGGAAAATTTCATCAACAATCAGATATTGATCTTGCTGTTGAACAAATTAACTCCGAAGATTATTTTTCTGCTATTAGTTTATTATCTACTTATTTAGGTCGAGATGTTGATATTGTTATACTCAATAAATTTCACTTTGCCCCTCGTATTCTTCAAACAGGAATTTTATGGATGAAAACACTTTAATTATTATTAAAACTGATATTAATTATCAATGAATAATGAATAATTATTCATTATTCATTGGTGAACGAATATGAGCAGTTAAAAATCAATCTTGACAAAGCCATTAAATTGCTACCAAATTTAGAAAAAGATCTAGAAAATTTTCTGCACAATATTTCTAATCTAGAGTAAGATAAACCCCTTTCTATCGTCTTCTTTCTTGTAACTTACGATAGACATCTTTTAGGGGGACATGATGATAGGATAAAGCCACTAAAGTATGATAGAATAAATCAGCAACTTCTGAGGCGATCGCTTCTTTGTCATCATCCTTACAAGCCATGACTACCTCAGCAGATTCTTCCCCAATTTTTTTGAGTATTTTATTATCTCCACCCGCTAATAATGTGCGAGTATAAGAACCCTCAACCGGATGATCTCGACGCTCACAAATCACCTCATAAACCCCTGATAAAGCATCCGCAGGAGGTGCAACTTTTTGGGAATCTTCTAATTGATGAAAACAGCTTCTTTCCCCTGTATGACAAGCAATATCCCCTACTTGTTCGATGGTAATTAATAACGCATCACTATCACAATCATAACGAATTGCCTTGACCTTTTGAATATGGCCAGAGGTGGCCCCTTTATGCCATAATTCCTGACGAGAACGACTCCAATACCAAGTTTCTCCCGTCTCTAAGGTTTTTTTGAGAGATTCTCGATTCATCCAGGCCATCATCAAGACGGTGCCATCCAAATAATCTTGGGCGATCGCTGGCACTAATCCCTGTTCATTATAGCGGATTTTATCTAGGGGAATCGCATCAGTAAAATTAAAATCAGGGGAGAGAGAAGACATGGATTAACTCCAGAAAATCGCTGTTTATCTATTAATATGATACTTTTTAAACCCTCATTCTCAGTCACTTCTTAAGTTTTTCTTTAAGGAATATGTACATTTACTAAGTTTCTTAAATTTTCTCAAAACTTGTTCATTAATCAAGAGATAATGAGGGTAGAAGATTTAACAGAATTAAGGGTGGTGAGGAAGACCTTGATTTAAAGGTTTTGCCTATTAATTTTAGCATGAATTTAATCGAAAATCAAAAGTTTAAGAGAAGGAAAGATTATGAAAGAGATCGCCGGAATTGTTCTATTAGCGTCTTTGTTAGTCATGCCAATGGCCAAAGCAGAAAATCCCACTCATTTACAACAATTAAAAGATACCAATGCTTGTGTTGGTTGTGACTTACAAGATGCGGATCTACAGAACCTAAATTTAGAGAGAGTTAACCTAGAAAACGCCAACTTAATTAATACCAAACTACAGGGGGTTAATTTGAGTGGTGCCAACTTAAAAGGTGCCAATCTTGTGAATGCTGATCTGGATGGCGTTATTTTAAGTAATGCCAATTTAGAAGGGGCGCAAATGAGAGGAGTTTTGATGAAAAAGGCTAACTTAGAAGGAGCAAATCTCCGGGGGGCAGACTTAACCCTTCATGATGGAGAAAGAGCTAATTTAGAAGGGGCAAATCTCAAAAATTCTGATTTAACTGGGGCTTATTTACGAGGTATTAAACTTAAAGAAGCCAACCTTCAAGGAGCCAATCTTTCCGCCACAGATTTCTCCCTAGATTATCCCAATAATACCACAGCAAAAATGGCTTTAAATATAGCTACAGCACCCATTCCGTTAATTTATCCTGGGGCAGTTTTAGGGTTAATTGGTGAGTTTGTTATTCCTGAAGTTTCTGCCCTCCATGCTGATGTGAGTTATGCCAATCTTGAGGGTGCAAACTTACAAAATGCTAACCTACAAGACATTAATTTGGAAGAAGCAAACTTACAAGATGCCAACTTGCAAAATGCTAACCTACACTTTGCCTATTTGGTTAATACGAATCTCAGTAATGCCGATTTAACCGCAGCAAAACTAACAGAAATTAACATGGGAGGGGCCAACTTAAGTAATGCTAACTTACAAGAGGCTAATCTCAATTCATCCTATTTAGTTGGTGCTAATTTTAGTAATGCTAATTTAACCTCGGCACAATTGACAGAAATTGATATGCAAAAGGTAGATTTCAACCATGCTAATTTACAAGGGGCGATGCTAGTTGATTCTAACTTGAATCAGGCTAATCTATGTGGTGCTATCATGCCCGATGGTTCCACTTCTCAGGTGGGATGTACTGCAATCAATCTAATTGACTAAATTATCCAGTTTTGGGGCAAGCATGGGGACATTGCCCCTATTATAGCTGGGATCTTAGTTGAGTTTGACTGCCTGTCTTTTGACGGGGTGTTGCCCTTATTAGTACAATTATTACCTTAAGAAACCTTGTCTAATAGCGAGTCATGGTGTCAAAATTGGAACCCCAGAAATTCATTGAGATTCAATCCACCGGAGAATGTAGCAAGCAGAAAAGAAAGCTCATTTCTATCGGCATTACCCCCACAGGGATTATTTCTATTGGTATTGCCCCCATGGGCATTATTGCCATTGGGGTTGTTCCCATGGGGGTGATTTCCTTTGGAGCAGTGGCCATGGGAACGGTAGCTACGGGTATTGTAACGATGGGAATTGCTGCCTTTGGGGTAGAAACCATGTCCTTATTCAATTTAGGGAGATGGCAAGTGGGGCCCGTTGAAATTAAGTCCGAACCCCATAATCATCAAAATCACCTTCAACCCACAGTAGAAGATAATCAACATAATTTACACGAATCTCATCATTAAGTCACAAAATTCTTCATAATAGTAGAAGAAGCGCAAGCATCTCAATGGGATGCCATTAATCGATGGGGAATCTTAGATATTATCTTAGTTTTGGTTGTTTACTGGCAGCCGCATTTTTGGGCAATTATTACAGTTTTTCTTTATTTTTTGACATAAAGTTTATTTTTGGTAGTATTGCGGTTTTAATTGTTATTTATTATTACGGAATTTTTGGGGGAACCCTCGCGGCCCTGATTAGTGGTGGCGTTACTTTTTATCTCTGGGGTCATCCTTATGCGATGGTGGTAATCATTTTAGAAGCTTTATTTATCGCCCTTTTATCCCGTCGCTATAACAATTTTGTCTTACTAGATGGCATTTTTTGGGTAGTAATTGGAATGCCCTTGGTTGGGTTATTTTATGGGTTATTTTTGCCCACTACAGTATCAGCAACCTGGGTAATTATTTTAAAACAAGGACTTAATGGAATTATTAATGCACTTGTTGCTCAATTAATGATTACTTACATTCCTCTTGACAGAATTATTGGTAAACGTAAGTTAACTCGTCAATTATCGTTTCAACAAACTATATTTAATCTCTTATTGGCATTTATTCTATTTCCTAGCTTAATTATAACAGTTATCCAAGGCAATCAAATTCTTAAATCCATTGAATCTGAGATTAATATAGAAATACAAACTGTCATTAATCCAATCACTAAGAATGTGGAAAGATGGTATCAATCTAATCTCAATGCTTTGCAATCTTTAGCTCAATATGCCTCTACTTCTGACAATCAAAATAACCTAGCTTTAATTCAAAATTCTTTCTCTGATTTTGATGAAATTTATCAGACGAATGACCAGGGAATTATCACTAATGCTTATCCTAATCGTGAAAAAATTGGTCGTTCTTTATTCAGTTTAAATATTCTTGATCAAGGGCAATGGAATCAAATAAAAAAGCAACAGAAACCATGGCTATATGAACTCCACAAAAATCAGTATTCTGATTTACATTATTTGACAATTCAAGTGCCAATAATTGAAGCTGAGCAAAATCGTTTTAGCGGAATTATTCATGGTCATCTAACCTTAAAAGAATTACAAAAATCAATCGAAATTAAGCTAGAAAAAATTATCATTGAAACTATTTTAGTTGATCAAAATAATGCAATAATTACTAATAGTCCAGACAATTTTAAAACCGGAGAAATTTTTAATTGGCAAGCAGGAGGGGAGATTCATAAAATTCAAAATGATCTGATGCAATGGCTACCAATTAAGCCAGGAAAACCCCTGATGAGTCGTTGGAAAGAGTCCTATTATATTAAAGAAATTGATTTAAAGAATAATCTTCCTTGGAAGTTAATTATTCGGGTGCCTAGTGAACCATATTTGCTTCAATTACAAGCTCTTTATATCAAAAATTTGGCGATTATGCTAATTGTTTCATTAGTAGGATTATCCCTTTCTTATGGCATTAGTCGCGCCTTAACATCGCCACTTTTAACCTTAGCTCAAACAACCAGTAATTTACCAAATAAGATTTTAAATCAGTCAGAAAATGATAGTTTTACTGAAATACAAGATGAGAATTTTATTAAGACAAGAATATCTGAAATAACGCTTATTGGCGACAATTTTCAAGCAATGACTAAAGTTTTAAAACAGCAGTTTTATGAGATTAAAACAGCCAAAGAAACCTTGGAGAAACGAGTTGAAGAAAGAACAAAAGAATTACAGGAACTCAATCAAAATCTTTCCTTAAAAGTTGTTGAAAAACAACAAATAGAAGAAGAATTGAGAGAAAATGAAAGACGCTATGATTTAGCAGTTTCTGGCACAAATGATGGTATTTGGGATTGGGATTTGCGTAATAATACTGTTTATTATTCTCCGGTTTGGATGAAAATTTTAGGCCATGAAAATCAACCCTTACCCCATCTTTTATCTACTTGGTCAGATCAGGCACATCCTGATGATCTTGATCGTACTTATCAAGATATTAATAATCATTTAGAAGGACAAACAGAAGTGTATGAAAACATTCATCGTCTTCGCCATAAAAATGGTCAGTATCTTTGGATAGAAGCCAAAGGAAAATGTCTACGAGATCAACTGGGAATGCCTTACCGTTTAGTGGGAACAATTACTAATATTACTGAGAAAAAACAAGCAGAAGAAGAACTAAAAGCAGCCAAAGAAACCGCAGAAATTGCCAATAAAGCCAAGAGTGAATTTTTGGCTAATATGAGTCATGAAATTCGCACTCCTATGAATGCAATTCTCGGATTTTGTGACCTACTTATGGGGATAATTAATGAGCAACGCCCTCGTTCTTATCTTGATTCTATTGCCTCAAGCGGCAAAGTCTTACTCGCCTTAATCAATGATATTCTTGACCTTTCTAAAATTGAGTCGGGAAAATTACAAATTAATAAAGAACCCATTGATTTACGAGGATTAATTACAGAAATACAGCAAATTTTTTCAGAGACTGCTGCTCAGAAAAAATTAAATTTATGGGTCAAGATTAATGGTCAGGTTCCTGATGTTATTATTTTTGATGAAGTGAGACTGAGGCAAATTCTTTTTAATGTGGTTGGTAATGCTTTGAAATTTACTGAAAAAGGTTATGTTAAAATTGAGGTAACAGGCGAATCATTAGGCAGTGATCAAACCACTAATCCTAATTATTTGTTGTTAAAAATTGCCATAGAAGATACCGGAATTGGCATCGCTTCAGAACAACAAGAACTGGTGTTTGATGTCTTTACCCAAAGCGAAGGACAAAGTACCCGAAAATATGGGGGGACGGGGCTAGGATTAACTATTACCAGACGCTTAACCGAAATTTTAGGAGGAAGAATTGAATTAAAAAGTGAATTAGAAAAAGGCAGTATATTTACCCTGATTTTTCCTCAAGTTTCTCTAGGAGAAATAAGAGATATTTGTCCGGTTAAAGAGCAAGTTAATGTCAATTTTAATCAATTATTACCAGCCACAATTTTAGTAGTTGATGATGTAGCTTCTAACCGAGACTTAATTATCGGGTATTTCCAAGAAACCCATCATACAATTTTACTGGCAAATGATGGACAAGAAGCTCTTGAGAAGGCCCGTCAATATCATCCTGATTTGATTTTAATGGACTTAAGAATGCCTAATATGGATGGATATGAAGCGAGTAAAATCATCAAAAATGATCCCACTACTCAAGCTATTCCTATTATGATTTTAACTGCTTCTTCTCAAGAAAAAGAACAAGAAATATTAGAAACTTTATGTCAAGGATTTTTGTCTAAACCCATTAGTCGCGCTCAATTATTATCTGCTATAGAGAAAATTTTACCCACTGATCCAAATCAACCAATGACAACTTTATTAGTAGAAAAAGAAAAACCTTTACTATCAGAAAATAAACCCGCACCCCCGGAATTATTAGAAAAGCTACGTCAAGAAGAAGAAACCATTTGGAATAAACTCCATCAGACTATGATTATGAAAGATTTGCGCCAATTTGCTCAACGTTTGCGACAATGGGGAGAGGAGTATCAATGTCTCTCTCTTATAGACTATGCTACTCGTCTCGAAATACAAATTCAAGAATTTGATAGCGAGAATTTATCTAATACCGTAGAAAGCTTTCCTCAAATGTGGCGATCGCTTTAATTAACTTCAATTAATTATCTTTTATTTCCCTTACTTCCTATTAAGAATTATGAAACCTCTCAAACCTTTTCAACCCGAAGACTTTTTAATACTGGTGGTTGATGATCTGCGTAAAAATTTACAATTATTAATCGAAATTCTCGATCAATCTGGTTATGGGACTACCTTTGCTTTGACAGGTACTCAAGCTTTAGAAAGAGTAAAAATAGCTAAACCTGATTTAATTTTACTAGATTTAATGATGCCAGAAATGAACGGTTTAGAAGTTTGTAAAATGATCAAAAGCAATGAAATAACCCAAGATATTCCGATTATTTTTCTGACAGCAAGTAATGAAGATACTCATCTATTACAAGCCTTTGAATGTGGGGCCGTAGATTATGTAACGAAACCCTTTAAGTCCCCCGAACTTTTGGCCAGAGTTAAAACACATTTGGAATTAAAACGCACCAAAGATGAACTAAAAAACGCCTATGAAGAAATGAAAATAATCGCCTCTACCGATGAGTTAACAGGTATTGCTAACCGTCGGACTATCTTTAACATTGGACAACAGGAATTTGAACGTAGTAAACGATATCAGGCTCATTTCTCTTTACTAATGATTGACATTGATTATTTCAAAAAAATCAATGATAGTTATGGTCATGATATTGGAGATGAAGCCCTAAAAATGGTAGTTAATACTACCTTACAATATTTGCGTAAAGTTGATTGTTTAGGTAGGCTAGAAACAGAAGATGAACCCTCAGAAAATTTGGGACACTTAGGCCGACTAGGTGGGGAAGAATTTGTGGCCATTCTACCAGAAACCCCCCTCGAAGGAGCAATATTAGCCGCCGAGCGAGTTTGTCATGCGGTTTCTCAACAAAGTTTGCAAATTCAGGATGAAACCATTACAATTACAGTGAGTATTGGGGTGTCTACTTTTAGTCAGAATGATGTCAGAATTGATGATGTCCTCAAACGGGCCGATTTAGCTCTCTATCAAGCCAAAGCAAAAGGTCGTAATCAAGTCTCTGTTATTCACAATCAATGATAAAATTTCTCTCACTGCTAATAATTAGCTTACTCTTAGGGGTGAAAAACTCGGCGGTTGTCGCTGCTAATTTAGAGGAAATTCAGAAACGAGGTAAACTAATTGTTGCCGTTAAAGATAATGTTCGTCCCTTGGGTTTTGTTGATGAAAATAACAAGTTACAAGGATTAGAAATCGATCTCGCTCGACAATTAGCTCAAGAAATATTAGGCGATCCTCAAGCAATTATTTTACAACCTGTGAGCAACCAAGCACGATTACAAACAGTGATTGATGGTGAGGTTGATTTAGCGATCGCCAGAATAACAATTAATGATGCTCGCGCTCGCTTAGTTAATTTTAGCCCCTATTATTATCTTGATGGGACGGGAATTATTACCAATAATTATCAAATTCGTTCCTTATCCCATTTATCTCGTGCTAAAATTGCTGTTCTTAATGTGTCTAATACCATTGCTATCATGAGGAGTGAACTTCCTCAAGCGCAACTGATTGGGGTTAATTCTTATCAAGAAGCCCTGACTTTATTAGAAACAGGAAAAGTTGATGCTTTTGCGGCAGATAATAGTATTTTAGCGGGATGGGCCCAGGAATATCCCCAATATTATCAATTACCCCTGCGTCTATCAGGAGAAGCATTAGGGGTGGTGATGCCCAAGGGTTTGCAGTATGCTAGTCTACGGGGTCGTGTTAATCAAGCCATTACTAGCTGGAAACGCTCTGGATGGCTGGAAGAACGCGCACAATATTGGGGACTGCCCTGGTATTAGAAATTACAACTTGAGATGTTAACTACTATGAATGAAACCCTGCCTATTATTTATTTGTCCGGTATTGTCATTTTTTTGGGAGGATTAGGTATTTTTATCCTCTTTCAAATCATTAAAACTCGTCGCATTGAAAATCGATTTTATAAACTTCAGAAGAAGTTACAAAATGAGAAAGGTACGGCGCAAGAGTATTATGAATTGGGGAGTTTATATCTCGACAAAAAATTGTATGTACAGGCGGTTAGTTTGTTACAAAAAGGCTTCAAAATTGGAGAAAAAATTGAGCCTGAAAACAAAGCTTTAATGCATAATGCCCTAGGGTTTGCTTATTTTTCTCAGGAGCAATTAGATGTGGCAATTCGCCATTATAAAGATGCCATTAAACTCTATCCTGATTATGTGATTGCTCTCAATAATTTAGCCAATGCTTATGAACGTAAACAAATGATTCCCCAAGCTATCGAAACCTATGAAGAAAGCTTGAAATATGAATCTGACAATAAAACCGCTAAAAATCGCATTGAATCTTTACGCAAGCGTTTGGTTAAATCTTAATTGACACAATGCCGATAATTGTCTAATGTCTGAGGGTTTAACATTGTTAAACCCCTACAGGAATTGTTTTCGGGGTCAACTATTATTCTTGTTTACCCATCTTTTGCCTGTAATTGTTGTCTAAATTCCTTCATGGCTAAACGAGGGTTAGGATGGTTAATAAATTCACAAAGTAAGTTAAGATCAAGATCGGGTAACAGCTTACTTTTTTCTTGGAGAGAATATTGATTATTTTCGAGGTAATAAATGTTTAATTGCTCATTTTTCCATAACCAAACTTCCTTAACCCCTAACCGTTGATAAACTTCGAGAATCTTAATACTACCACTGGTAACAATAACTTCAATGGCTAAATCTGGGAATTCTTTTTCTGTTTCAAAACAATAACATTTATCTGGTTCTTTTCCTGCTTCTCCTTCTTCCACGCGAAAAGTTGTAGAACCCAGTCCCCAAAAATCAATCTCTGCTGCTTCTAAATAAACATCAAGCAGTCTTCCAATATTTTCTTTACTAACTTCATGACGACGACTCGGAGACATAATTTCTAAAATTCCTTCCAGATAGATGGTTCGATAAGTTGCACTATCCCCAAATGCTTGCAATAATTTGTCATACTGTTCCCAAGTAATTCCTGTGAGAATTAACCTTTCTTCCCTGTCGTTAAGGGAGGCTTGCCAATTAGCTAATTGCGGTAATAATATTAAAGACATAATCGATGAAAATTAAAGATTATTAAATCTATTGTAATCCTCTCAATTATCAATTAGTGAAAAATTAATATTATTTTAATTTTTTTATTTTAATTTTGTTGTATAATCTCGTAAAAATTTTGCTTGAAATCTAGGTTAAACAATCTAAAAACTTTGTTGATATTGAGAGAATTTCGAGAAATAATCCTAGGATGTAAATAATTAATCTTCCCTCAATAGCATTGGTGATAAAGGATACAGTATGGTATAAACAAACCTGATTTTTCTTTCCCTTCAAATTCAGAATTGTTCATTGTAAGGAGTTTCTCTCATGGCAACGGTAAAAGTTGGTATTAACGGTTTTGGCCGCATTGGAAGATTAGTATTTCGGGCAGGTATTAATAACCCTGACTTTGAGTTTTTGGGAATTAATGATTTAGTTCCCCCTGATAATATCGCCTATTTGCTTAAATATGATTCCACCCACGGGCGTTTTAATGGCACAGTAGAAGCCAGAGAAGATGGTATTGTGGTCAACGGAAAATTTATCCCTTGCTTTTCCATTCGTAACCCAGAAGAATTACCTTGGGGAGAGCGCGGTGTTGACTACGTTGTCGAGTCCACAGGGTTATTTACCACCTATGACACCGCTATTAAACATATCCAAGCCGGGGCCAAACGAGTCGTTATTTCCGCCCCTACCAAAGATCCTGAAAAGGTTCGGACTTTTGTGCTTGGAGTAAATCATAATGACTATGACCCCGCCAAAGATCACATTGTCTCTAATGCCAGTTGTACTACTAACTGTCTCGCCCCCATTGCTAAAGTGATTAACGATAACTTTGGCCTAGCAGAAGGGTTAATGACCACAGTACACGCCATGACAGCCACTCAGCCCACCGTAGATGGGCCTAGCAAGAAAGATTTTCGTGGGGGACGGGGTGCAGCCCAAAACATCATTCCCGCCTCTACAGGGGCAGCAAAAGCCGTTACATTAGTGATTCCTGAATTAAAAGGAAAATTGACCGGAATGGCTTTGCGGGTTCCTACTCCTGATGTTTCCGTGGTTGATCTAACCTTTAAAACCACCAAAGCAACAAGTTATCAAGAAATTTGTGACGTGATGAAAGCCGCAGCAGCCGCAGAAATGAAGGGCATTTTAGGCTACACTGACGAAGATGTAGTCTCTATGGACTTTCAAGGGGATGCTCATTCAAGTATTTTTGATGCCAAAGCAGGTATAGAATTAAATTCTAACTTCTTTAAAGTTATTTCTTGGTATGACAATGAATGGGGTTATTCTTGTCGGATGTTAGATCTGATGAAAGTAATGCAAGCTAAAGAAGCTGAAGTCATGGCGACTGTTTAACTTGCACCTAAATTATTGTAGAGACGTTTCATGAAACGTCTCTACTCCTAAAAAATGAAGATCATAAAAATATATTCTTTTTTTATTCAAAAGTTAACCCATGAGTCAAAACCCCGTCACCGTTACTTATTCCCTAGAAGAAGTTTTAGGTCGAATTAATCAGAAGTTAGATCTTTTACAAAAAGATATTACAGACATTAAAGTCAGCCAAGTCCGACTCGAAGCAGAGTTAATGGGAAAAATGGAGAGGCTGGAAACCGAATTAACCTTGAAAATGGAGAGACTAGAAACTGAGTTAACGGTGAAAATGGAGAGGCTAGAAACCGAGTTAGCAGTAAAAATAGACAGACTGGAAACTGGGTTAACTGCAAAAGTTGATAAAGTGCAAACCAACTTAACTGGAAAAGTTGATACCCTCGAAGCGTCACTAAAAGGAGAAATTAAAACCCTTGATGCAGAAGTAAAAGCGATCGCTAAACGTTTAGACTCTCAAGAATATATTAATCTTTCAGTGATAGCGGGCTTAATTTTAGTGCTTGTGGCAGGGGTAATTAAGTTATATTTTCCTAATATTCCTCCTCAATAATTTCTCATTTTAAAATAGATGAAACCAGTTGATATTCTCATTCTTTCCAATGGCCCAGGAGAAATTACCACTTGGGTTCGTCCCGTGATTAAATCTTTGCGTGAGCTTTTGGGTGATGATCGCTCATTGGTGAGAATTTCCGTCATGTTGTCTCCTTGTCCCCATGGCACAGGCCAAGAAGCGGCGATCGCCCGTCGTTATCCTGAAGTAGATCGGGTACAGTCTAGCGAAAATTTTTTCTCTTTTCTATTATGGGGAAAAACCGCCGATAATTGGGACTGGCGAGAGCAAGGAGTCGTCTTATTTTTAGGGGGCGATCAATTTTATCCCCTGATTTTGGGGAAACGCCTAGGTTATCGCACTGTCATTTATGCCGAATGGGAAGCCCGTTGGTATCGTTGGGTCGATCATTTTGGTATTATGAATCAATCAGTCAGTGATCCCATTCCCCAACCTTATCAAGCTAAATTAACCGTCGTCGGCGATTTAATGGCGGATGTGGCCCCGACTAACTTAGATTTTCAAGCTCTCTCTACAGCCCCCGTCATCGGCATTTTACCAGGGTCAAAACCAGGTAAACTGACTCAAGGTGTCCCCTTATGTTTGGCGATCGCAGAACATATTTATGAACATAAACCCCAGACTCGTTTTCTGCTTCCTGTAGCTCCAACCATTGATCTGTCAACCCTGGCCCGTTTTGCCGATCCCCAAGAAAATCCCTTTGTCATGAAACTAGGAGGGGTCAGTGCTAAACTGATTATTCCCCCTGATGATAGCAATAAATATCCTTATTTAGAAACAGCCAAAGGCTTACAGATAGACTTAATTACTCAATTTCCCGCCCATGATTATCTGCGTCAATGTTGCCTCGCTTTGACCACTGTGGGCGCAAATACGGCTGAATTAGGGGCATTAGGCCTTCCCATGATGGTTTTATTACCCACACAACAACTAGATGCCATGAGGACTTGGGATGGCATTCCTGGGGTTTTAGCAAACTTACCCATTATTGGAAGTAACTTAGCCAAATTAATTAATGCCAGAATCGTCAAACAAGGCCGATTATTTGCCTGGCCGAATATTTGGGCCAAGGAAGAAATTGTCCCCGAATTAGTGGGGGAATTAGAGGCTGACAAAATAGGGCAATTAGTGTTAAATTGGTTAGAGCATCCAGTTCAGCTTAATCAAATTCGTGACCGTCTGTTACAAGTGAGAGGCAAAGCTGGAGCCGCTAATAAAATTGCCATAATTGTGCAACAACAATTAAATTTCAGGGGTAATTACTGAAATTTTGCTTAAAATTATTAATAGAAATAAGCGATAGACTCTTGTACATTTCAATTGAATGTTGGTCAAATCAAATAAAAAAGATGTATTCCAGTCCCCTTTCGCCTTTTGACTGACCTGCAGTTGCAGTATCCCCTTATGATCAATCAACACTTTCTTCCCTCAGTAAAAACAGCTTTAACCATTGTCGTTGTATTAGGTTTTGCTCATGGGTTAACCCAAACAGCCACTGGAGCGACCTTTATGATGTTTAAAAATGACTTTGTGGAAAAAAACGCCGCTTTACCCATAGTCACTCCTGAAAATTTGGTGAGTGATAATTTATTTTATGAATTCCTCGCTGTCCAAAAACCTACCCCTGATTTGTCCGAGAGCAAGATTAACGATAGCTTAATTGCTCAAACCGTTTCAGGTCAATCAACCATCTCCTTTGACTCGATTATGTCCTCCCTGACGCAAATCAACTTAAACGCCACCAGAGAGGATAAACCCGTTTCAGAGGTTCCCGTTTTACCCCAAGTCGATGCACCAGATATTTACAAAGAGATTTATGATTTTGGGACTACCTCAGCCGAAGAACTCAGTAATCCCGTCAATTCGGCCATTTTACCCCCACTCCCTGATGCTGCCCCTGTCAATAGAGTTGTAAGGACATCTGGCCCTAGTAGTATCGGGATTGCTGGCCCCAGAGTAAGGGATTCATCCCTGCCTCAGTTTGGGGGGCCAATTCAAGGAATTGGCAGGCCATTACGGAGTTTTGCTGCCCCCTTGAGTCAAGTCAATGCCCCTTCAATTACCCGCGTACAAGCTGGAAATTGGGGAGACGGAGAAGTAGACGTTTTCTTTGCTTCTCTCCCTAAAACGGAAATTGGGGATATTGATACTTTTCTCCGAACCATCTATCGGACAAATCCCTCGGAAATGGTTAAACAAATGGAAGACAGTCTCGATCTGACCATTGATACTGAATTCCCCTCAATGCCATCGGAAGTATTTCCTGGCAACCGCCTTCCTTCTACTCCTTGGCGAGGAACTCTGTAAGCCTGATGATGCTTAATCAGCAGCTAATTGCAACCCATCTTTCCCCCTCTGTGCCTTTAGAATCCCAAGGAATTCATGTTTTTGAGACAGTGACTTCTACCAATCAAATTTTGTGGGAGTTACTCGACGCAGGAAAAACACCGCCTTTAGTAGCGATCGCTGCCCAACAAACTGCCGGGAGAGGACAATGGGGCCGTTCCTGGTATTCACCCCCAGGAGGACTCTATTTGTCCCTGGCCCTGACTTTAAACCTTCGGGCTGTCAATGCCTCTCATCTAACCTTATTCAGTGCTTGGGGCATTGCCAAGGCCTTACATAAGCATAATTTACCGATCAAGTTAAAGTGGCCCAATGATTTAATTCTGGAAGGACGAAAATTAGGGGGTATTAAAAGTGAAACTCGGATTCAACAAGGCATAATTTATCAAGGAATTATTGGCATTGGTATTAATTGGGATAATCCTGTACCAGACACAGGGATTAATTTACAATCTTTTTTTAAAGCTCAACAAAAGACACTTATTCCATCCTTAGAAGCTTTAGCTGGCTTGACTATTCAGGGATTGTTTGAGGGTTATCAATATTATTGTTCTCAGGGAATTGAGTGGTTATTGAAGGATTATTTAACCATGTTAGAGAGTTTGGGGCGCACAGTGATGATTGAAGGGGCAACAGGAATTATTACAGGGGTGACTCCTCAAGGGGAATTAAAAGTCTCTTTAAAAGCACCAGGGGCAAAAACAGAAATTCACTTACCGCCAGGCAGTATTTCTTTGGGTTATGAGCAATAAAGTAGGGTGGGCAGTGCATCAGCTTACCACTTTGAGCTTAAGATAGATGAGGGGTAATTATTCTTAACTTTATGATTCATCAACCGCCCGCAGGAGCTAGAGATTTACTGCCTTTAGAAGTAGTTCAAAAAGCTTGGATTAATGATAAGTTGCAAGCCGTTTTTGGACAATGGGGCTATCAACGCATCGTCACCTCTACCATTGAATGGTTAGACACTTTGATGGCCGGAGGGGCGATCGAACATTCTACCGTTATTCAACTTCAGAATAACGCCAGTGGACAATTGGGACTGCGGCCTGAATTAACTGCCTCCATTGCTCGGGCCGCTGTTACTCGCATGACGGAAACTAGCTACCCTCAACGGCTTTGTTATCGAGCCAATGTATTTCGCAACCCACCAACGGGACACCATGGACGACAGTTAGAATTTTATCAAGCAGGGGTAGAATTGCTCTTTGCAGGAGGGGTTTTAGCGGATGCGGAGATTCTCCTGTTAGTCGCTGACTGTCTCAACCAGTTACAAATTCCCCAGGGGCAAATTATTCTAGGAGAAGCGGGATTAACGCGATCGCTGCTTTCTCCGTTTCCCCTTCCTCTCAGACAGCAGGTACGTCATTGTCTTGCTCAATTAGACTATGTTACCTTAGAAAATTTAGATTATCCCGACTCAGAATTAGAGCAACGGGCTAAACTATTATTTAATTTACGAGGAAAGCCCGAAGAAGTGTTATCAAAGGTTGTGGATTTAGCCTTAGATGAGGAGGGAAAAGAGAGTCTTAATAATCTAAAATCTTTGATAGAATTAGTTAATAAAAGTTGTTCTAGTTCTTTATCTTTGACCTTAGATTTAAGTTTAATTCAAACCTTTGACTATTATACAGGAATTGTTTTTAAAGCCATTGGACAAACAGACAATCAACTCCGAATTTTAGGGCAAGGGGGACGCTACGATCAATTATTGGGAGTTTATCATCCTCAACAAAAATCCGCGCCAGGGATTGGGTTTTCTCTCAATTTAGAAGAATTACAGGCCTGTTTATTACCCACTGCTATTTTACCCCAAAACCCGCCCTTAATTGATTGGTTGGTAATTGCTAAAACCCCTCAAGATCAAGCAGTAACTTTGAATTATGCCCAAGCATTGCGAAAAACGCAAGAATCTGTTAGAGTTGCTATTGATTTAGGGGGAAGATCACCCCAGGAAATTCGAGATGATGCTCAACAAAATGGGATTAAAAACTTAGCTTGGATAGAAGAAAATCAAGAACCAATCATTGAAAAGTTGTAAAATTGTACCCGGAAAATATGGCTAAAAGAAAAGCCTTAAGTTTTAGCCATATTACTAACAACCTCACCCAACTCATTAGCAGTATTTGAAAAATGTTCTAAGGTTAATAATTCAGGGTAGGTTGAAAACTCTGGTAAAATCTCTTGAATAAAAGCTTCAGCCGCTTTAGAGCGATAACGATTCGGATTAATAATTACCGATAAAGTTCTTCTGACCTCTATTTCTTTAATACTAGCCACATAAATTCCTCCTAGTTGTAACTCTTTTTCAATGGCTGTAATTGAAACAAATGCAGCCCCTAAACCAGCTTGAACTGCATTTTTGATCGCTTCAATTGAATTTAATTCCATTTCAATTTTGAGCCGTTTTGTATCAATTTCACAGCGAGTTAAAACCTTATCAATCACCTTACGAATGGTTGATTGAGAATCCAATGTAATAAAATTGAGGCGATATAAATCATCTTTTTGAATGGTCGAAGCTTTGGCTAAAGGATGATCTATCGGTAAAATTAAAGCCAATTCATCCTCAGCATAGGGCATAATTCTTAAGATTTCTTGCAATTCTGCGGGAACTTCTCCCCCAATAATTGCTAAATCAACCTGTCCATTAGCGACTGCCCAAGAAGTGCGTCTGGTAGAATGAACCTGTAATTGAACCGCCACATCAGGGTATTTGTGTCGAAATAAACCAATCATGCGGGGCAATAAATAAGTTCCTGTGGTTTGAGATGCCCCAACAATTAAAGTTCCCCCTTGGAGATTTTGTAAATCTTCCAGGGCCCGACAAGTTTCTTGACACAGAGTAATAATTTTTTCTCCATAAGACAACAATAAATGGCCAGCTTCCGTTAATTGTGCCTTACGTCCCCCGCGATCAAATAATGGTACATTTAGCTGTTTTTCTAAATTTTGCACTTGGAGACTCACCGCAGGTTGCGACACATATAAAGTATCGGCGGCCCGCTTAAAACTCCCCTCAGCAGCGATCGCTTTGAGGATACGCAATTGATCTAAAGTAAAAGGAATATCTGACATAGGTCAATCAAAAAAGTATGTAAGGAGTTAATAGAAATGCAACCAGGATCACTACTGAAGATGACAGTAGCACAACAGGGGATCAATTTACTCTAGGATGGTAAATGCAGAAAAACACTGCACTTCATTTTAGAGGAAACATCAACATCATGGGAATATCCACCTGGCTAACTCCTAGTCATGGGATTATGTTAGGGCTATTATTCGGATTTGCGATCGCCCATAGTGGACTCGCGGCCCTCCGTGCTTGGGGAGAAAGTAAAATCGGGGCTAGACTCTATCGGGTAGTTTTTGCCTTAGTGAGTATTCCTCTGGCTGTGGGTTTAATTATTTACTTTTTTAATCATCGTTATGATGGCCTCAGTTTATGGCAAGTTCAAGGGGTTCCAGGGATTAAACCCTTTGTCTGGGGAATGTCTGCCATTTCCTTCTTTTTCCTCTATCCTGCTACCTTTAATCTTT
The DNA here is from genome assembly GCF_034931425.1 of Crocosphaera sp. XPORK-15E. Lineage (NCBI taxonomy): Bacteria > Bacillati > Cyanobacteriota > Cyanophyceae > Chroococcales > Aphanothecaceae > Crocosphaera > Crocosphaera sp. XPORK-15E. The sequence continues at coordinate 206,902 of NZ_JAYGHQ010000005.1, read as the reverse complement.
TAGAAATTGCGGCCATTACCAAACCTCAAATCCATCTGTATGAAACAGGCATTTTGCGGATTTGCCGTCATCCTCAAATGGTGGGACAAGTAATCTGGTGTATTGCCCATACCCTATGGATCGGAACCACATTTACATTGTTAACTTCCTTGGGTTTAATTGCTCATCATCTCTTTGCTGTGTGGCATGGAGATTATCGCCTCAAAAAACGCTACGGAGACGCATTTCTCAAGGTTAAGGAACGAACTTCTATAATTCCCTTTTTAGCCATCTTACAGGGTCGTCAAACCCTCAACTGGCAAGAATTTATCCGACCGGCCTACTTAGGTATTATGGGATTTATCGCTTTACTGTGGTGGGGTCATCCTTGGTTGATGCAAGTGACGGCTCAAGTACCTTGGTAAGTCCCCAAGCACTAATTAACTGATGAGGTAGACTTCCTGCTGATCTTCAAGCCGCCGCAAATACCTTTCCAACCACCTCTATCGATGGCTCGACTTCTATCCAAACTCTAGCACCACAGTTTTTCGGGTTTCCATAGATTACTTTGCAATTTCCACGAATATCAACCTCATGACACTGTATGCTACGACTACCGCGATGAATGGTGATAGCAGGTTCGGGATTTTTCTTCTTGATATTCCGTTGGATAATCGTTTGGATAAACTACCCCACCGCATAGGCGGATGGGGTTTTCAGTAGCCCTAGATCTTCAAATAAGCTAAGCTGAATATAAGTAACTTCAGTTTTTAGCTTACAAGAAAGACCTGAACCTCCAGGGCGGTTTATAATCGCCCCCAATGCCTTTATATTTTGTGCGCCGTTATAATCTGCATCGCATTTATTACCGCAGTTATTACAGCTAAATCTTTTCCCGCTTCTATCACCAATAACAAAACATTTATGACAACTCAATGACGTATATGCAGGGTTGACCAAGATGAGTTTTACACCGGACAAGATACACTTGTAAGTCAAGAATTGCCGTAACTGATAGAACGCCCAATTATTACCCAAACGCTTATCTTTTTTGCTTCTAGGTTTTCTATTGGTACGTTCTCTTATCCCTGTTAATTCCTCAATGGCGATAGCTTGTTTGTTGGTAACAGCATTATTTACCAACTGACGGGATATCTTATGATTAATATGCTTCTGAAAACGTTTTTCTTTGCCTGACAACCGTGCCAGTAACTGACGACAACGCCGCCTAGTTGACCTTGTGCCTTTCGAGGCTTTCTTCTGAATAACTGCTCTCAGTTTCGCATAATGATTTCTTTTATCCGTAATCTGTTTCCCTGACCATGATTCCCCTTCTGATGTGGTTGCTATATCAGTTCTACCTAAATCAACCCCTAAAACCCTATCTGTTTTAGTTTCTGGCTGAGTTGGTTCATCTAAAGTAATATGAATGTAATAGTCACCATTCTTTCGCTTAACTAATGTGGCCGCTGTTGGGGCTTTCCCTTTCAAGAAACCAATTTGATAGCCACCAATTAGAAGTTTAAATCTTTGGCGGCTGTTTAATAGTTTTAAGCTGACTGTCCAATCGTCTTCTCTAAAGCTAAATATTCTGGCATCGTAACTAATAGAAGTTGGACTGAATTCTTTAACGTCTCGACTACGCTCGACGTTAAAGCTGAGCGGAGCCGAAGCTTTAACTTTCCGTCCCTTCTGTTTAGCTGTTTTTCGGTTAGCACATACTCGTCTAATTGCCTGAATTGCTAAGTTAGAAGATAACCCAAAATTAAGCCTTACCTGATGATAAACTAGAGACTGCATAGCAGTTTTGTTAGTCATCTTTTCGGGGGTATTGCTATTAATCCAATCACAAGCACTCGCAAAAACCAGCATTGTTTCGTCAATTTCTTTGGCGATACTACTACTGACTTCTATTTTGCAAGCAACTGTTATGGGTAGGGTTTCAGACATTGCTTTTTTCAAAAGGTGATACTATTGTAGCATAGGTTTCTAAAATATGGACGCTTTGCGGTTTATTTATTGGTCGGCATTCCTCCCACGCACTCAACCGTGCGGGGATTCCTGCCGACATTCTGTTGAAAAAATCAGAACTCCGACCTCCGAACTCCTAACACCGAACTCAGGTCAGTGGTCAAATTCCTTTTGTCAGACGATCCCAAATGGATGTAGCATAATCCCAAGACTTTTATAACAAATGGATAAACTCAGCCTGATTGCTCATGTTATCAGTTAATAATCAAACCTTTTCCCAAACTGTTTTAGAATCTCCTAACCCTGTCCTTGTCCACTTTTGGGCCCCTTGGTGTGGGTTATGCCTGTTAATTAACCCTTTACTCTCGAAAGTGCAGACAGAATGGGAAGGCCCGTTACAAGTGGTGAGTGTGAACGCTGATGAGAATTTTAAACTGGCCAATACTTATCAGCTAAAAAATCTCCCCACTCTGATTCTTTTTAACGAGGGACACATCATTCATCGAATTGAAGGGTTTCAGGGAAGAGATGAACTGATACAAACCCTTCGTCGAGTAAGTTTGAACGCCTTGGCACGATCCGCTTAAATTTATGAGAATCTTAGTCCCCTAATCGCTTTTAGGGGACAGCAAACCAGCCAGAAAATCACAATTATTAAAATCTTAGTTACAGTTAAGAATAGAGTAACAAAAAAATAGATAATAATTATGAGTAATAATAAGCGTGAAACCTGGGATATAGGGCGACTTTTCGCCACGCTAAACTATTTTGATCTGATTCCTTTATTTAGCAATCTGCAAAAACTGTTTAATTCAAGCGATCGCACTTTACCTAACCTAGAGAATAACACCATGAGTATGATTTTAATTGTTGGGACCACAGAAGAATTAGGCCAAACTATTGTACGTCGTTTGTTGCATAATAATTATCGGGTTCGTGCTTTAGTAGGGGATAAAGAAACCGCCAAAACTTCTTTGGCCCCAGAAGTAGAACTCATTCAAGCAGATATTAACCATCCCGAAACCCTCACACCGAAACTGTTGGAAAATGTTTCAGCAGTGATTTATTGCGGGAAAAACTTTGATAATTCCCCAGAAGAAGCAGGGCTGAAAAATTTACTCTCAGTCGTTAAAAAATATCTCAGATCAAGTGAAAAATTATTATTTGATTTTACGAACCCGAATGAAGACTTAAAAAATACTTGGGGGGCCATTGATGATGTTGTCATGGGAGGTGTCAGTGAGAGTAATATCCGTTTAGAACAAGATCGGGCCGTCTTTTTTGGTAATGTTTCAACCGCCAATAATGGGGGGTTTGCTTCTGTGAGAACCCGTAATTTACAACCACCTTTAAATTTATCTAATTATGAAGGAATAGAATTACGAGTTCAAGGAGATGGTAAACGATATAAGTTTATTACCCGTTGTGAGGGTAAATGGGATGGTGTGGGTTATTGTTATTCCTTTGATACCTTTTATAACTGTCCCACCAATGTACGCATTCCCTTTACTGATCTCATTCCTGTTTTTCGGGCCAAAACTGTCTCAGAAATGGGGAAATTTGATCCCAGTTGTGTCTATTCAATGCAATTAATGCAAAGTAAATTTGAATATGATGGGGGTTTAAATCAGACATTTTCCCCTGGTTTATTTCGCTTAGATTTAACCACAATTAAAGCTTATGGGGCGAAAGTTAACACCCCTGAATTTATTTTAATCGGTTCTATTGGGGAAGAATTAGTGCGTCAAAGTGGACTGAATTATAGTATTATTGCGCCTAGTCAAAGTTTAGAGGCGATCGCTGATTTTTGTCTACAAGTGCTAAACTCTCCCGCCGCTTGTCAAAAAACCTTTGGCGATCTAGGACAGGTTCCTAACCTATCCTAACAGTCCCGTTAATACTAATTATGAACTAGAACCCAAACCGGGCAGAGCAATACCTTCAGCGGATGCTCTGAAGGGTTCTACAGCTTCACTATAATCAATGGGTAAAACACCGACAACGTTATCATGGGGACGGGCAATAATCACCCAAGTTTCTAAGGTTGCGCCTTCTGTACGTTCAATGGCTTCAATTCCTGCTGCCATTGCCGTTTTCACCTCTTGCACGTCACCGCGAACATTGAGGGTAAACCGCGCACTTCCGGCTCTAATATAACCCACAATTGTGATCCGGGCCGCCTTGACCATCGCATCAGCCGCAGCTAAAATACCTGGAAAGCCTTTTGATTCAATCGATCCGACAGCAGGTTGGGCTGGCATAAATGTATCTCCTATATCCTAGATGATTGCGTAAATAACAATAAATTTAATTCTATGACGAAATGGTGACGCATCCTGCTTAAACGCGGAATTGTTCGACTTCTTCGCTGTAATCTAACGGTAAAACAGCGAGGAGGTTTTCCGGGGGGTTAGGAACAATATAATGACTGACTACTTCACCACCATAGGATTTTTTGGCGGCTTCTTTACCTGCTTCCATTGATCCTTTAACTTCGGAAACGGGGCCACGAATGGCGACTAAAAATTCCCCTCGTTCCGCCTTATCAAAATAGACAATGGTGACTCTCCCACCTTTAACCATAGCATCAGCAGCGGCTAAAACGGCAGGAAATCCTATGGTTTGAATGACACCGACGGCTTGGGGCATATTAGCTCTCTTGGGGACGCATTTTAATTCTCAGGGTTGATTATATCATGACAATGCCGCTTTTTTTATAAGTTATGAATGAAGAACAAGAATCATGGGAAATCGAACAAAATCATCAAGGGGATGGTGATAATGTTGGTCGTGACAAAATACAAATTAACAATTACGGATGTATTGTATAATTGAGGAGTAAACAATTGTGAATTCAAATCATGAATGCTTTTAAATACAAAGTAACAATTAAAAACGGTAAACTTGATTTGCCTCCCTTAGATTTACCAGAAGGAACCATTGTCGAGGCAATTTTATTAGTTAATGAAAAACCAGAATCAGAAGTAGATGAAACAGAATATTTATTGTCCACAGAAGCAAATCGTCGTAATTTGATGGAAGCATTAGAGGAACTAAAAGAACCTCAAAAATATATCTATATTGATCCTGCAAACTTATGAGAAAAATTGCATTTTTACCGCGAGGGTTCGATGAGTTTAATCAATGGGCAGTAGAAGACAAGAAAATTTATAATAAAATCGTTACCCTGATTAAAGATATTCAACGAGATCCTTTTTCTGGTTTAGGAAAACCAGAAGCGTTAAAATATGATTTATCAGGTCTATGGTCACGACGTATTACCAATGAACATCGCTTAGTTTATAATATTACTGATGAAGATATTGTTATTATTTCCTGTCGATTTCATTACTAATTATGATTAAGGGGTTTGGGTTTAACAATGTTAAACCCCTACAGGTTTGTTATAATTAAAGCTTGATGACTCAAAAAAACAATAAAATCCCCAAAGTTTATTGTCAAAACCCAACGAAGGAAAACATCTATGTCACCCACCCTGTTAATCTCTAAAGAAATCCCTCAATTAACCTATCAGTCTAGCCGCGATCGCTTTGATAATAGCTGGCAAGCACCCCTATCAACTTTGTTAGGCTTAGGAAGGGCTGCGGGGGCAGATTTTTTAGAAATCTTCCTAGAACGGGTTAATTATATCAGTTCTTTAGCAGAAGAAGATGCCATTACCAGTATTTCTCCCCGTCTTTCTACAGGGGCAGGAATCAGAATATTTAAAGGCAAAGCAGACTGTTATGTCAGCACCAATGATGTCTCTTTTATAGGGTTAAAAACAGCCCTAGAAAAAGGACTCTCAATATTAGGTTTAACCTTACCTTCTCCTAATGCTTATATCCCAGAAATTAACTTAGAATTATTACGAGATTATGCCACAACCAAAGATAAAGAACTTTGGTTGCCGAACTGTAGTTCAATCGAAGAAACGGGTCAAATTTTGTTAAATGCTAACCATAAATTAGCCCAAAAAGCATCTCATATTCAGTCCCGTCGCGCCATGTATTTTCGAGACTGGCAGGAAATTTTAGTCGCTTCGAGTGATGGCACATTTGCCAGAGATATCCGTCTCACTCAATCAGTTGGTTATTCTTTATTCTGTGCAGATGGAACTCATCGCGCTTCCATGAGTAAACGGTTTGGGGATACCAGTAATCCTTATTTCTTAAAACAATGGGACTATGAAACTGCCGCAGAAAGTGTCGCAGAATCAGCCGGAAAAATGCTTTATGCTGATTTTGTTGAGTCAGGCAATTATCCCATTGTTATGGCCAATGAATTTGGTGGGGTGATTTTTCATGAAGCTTGTGGACATCTCTTAGAAACAACACAAATTGAACATAAAACCACACCTTTTATGGAGAAAAAAGGCGAAAAAATTGCTCATGAAAATTTAACAGCTTGGGATGAAGGAAGGTCTGATAAAGCCTTTGGTACAGTGGATATGGATGATGAAGGAATGCCCACTCAACGCACTCTATTAATTGAAAATGGCATCCTTAAGAACTTTTTAGCAGATCGCACCGGATCACTGCGTACAGGTCATCCTCGCACGGGTAGTGGCCGCCGTCAAAGTTATGCCTATGCTGCTGCTTCTCGGATGCGAAATACTTATATTGCCCCTGGAAATTATTCCATTGATGATATATTTTCTTCGGTAGATAAGGGTATTTATTGTAAGCAAATGGGAGGGGGAAGTGTTGGTGCAACAGGTGAATTTAATTTCTCTGTTTCTGAAGCTTATTTAATTGAAAATGGCCAGGTAACAAAACCATTAAAAGGGGCAACTTTGATCGGGACAGCTAAAGATATTATGAATGAAATATCTATGTGTTCCCAAGATTTAGGACTTGCTCCAGGGTTCTGTGGATCTGTCAGTGGTAGTATTTATGTTACCGTTGGTCAACCCCATTTAAAAGTAGATAAAATCACCGTTGGTGGTCGATAATATCCACAATTTGTAGGGACAATTCATGAATTGTCCCTATGGTACTTTTTCGTTTTAGCTTAAGTTTAATGATGAATTATGTTGTTACCAATTTAAAACAAATCTATGATCTTGATGATTCTCAATGGCTTGAAGAAACAGTGAAGTTACTCAAGAATAAGCAATTTAATGATTTAGATTTAGAGAATTTAATAGAGGAATTAGAGGACTTGGGAAAGGAAAAGAAAAATGCTGTTGCTAGTTTATTAGAACAGGTAATTCGTCATTTATTATTATCACAATTCTGGACAGAAGAAAGAGAATATAATATAATTCATTGGCAAGGAGAAATTTATACATTTAGAGTTCAATTAAGACGAAAAATAACCACTAATTTGCGTAATTATTTAGAATCAGAATTAAATAATATTTATGAAGATGCGTTAGGTTTTGTTAAAATCAAGACCCAAAATACAGTAAACTTTCCTGTAGAATGTCCCTACTCTCTTGAGCAGCTACTTAGTCAGGAATGGTTGCCATAATTATCTTTAAAATTTTTCAATAAGATTAGAATATAATATTAATAAAGATTATTCCCCTGTACAACTTCTGATCTAAATAATGGCTTTCTTAGACTCCCGACGAGACAAACAACTGCGAAACTTTATGCAAAAACTCGGTTTATCTGATACCATTTCAGTTAACTGGGAATTACTCGATTTAGCTCTAACCCATCCCACCATTTCCAGAGATAAGAATTATCAACAACTGGAATTTGTGGGAGACTCAGTGGTAAGACTAGTTGCTGCTGAGGTACTGCTAGAAACCTATCCTAATGCTCTCGTTGGGGAATTTGCTGCAATTCGCTCAATGTTAGTCAGCGATCGCACCTTAGCCGAGTTTGCTGAGAGTTATGGGTTAGATCGCTACCTCCTCATCTCAGAAAGTGCGGCCCAGGACAAAATTGGCCGTGTATCTTGGTTAGCAGATGCCTTTGAAGCGGTTTTAGGCGCACTTTATTTAAGCACACACACCATGAATTTTGTGCGTCCTTGGTTAGATCCCCTTCTAATTACAAAAGCGGCTGAAATTCGTCAAGATCCCGCCATGCAAAACTATAAAGATGCCCTACAAGAATGGACACAAGCTCAATATAAAATGCTGCCAGAATATAGGATAACAGAACAACCCTTAAGTGGGGAGTATCAGGAACGTTTTCTCGCAGAAGTTTGGTTAAAAAACCGTAAACTAGGAACAGGTCAGGGACGTTCTAAAAAATTAGCAGAACAAGCAGCGGCCAAAGAAGCTTTTTTTGCCGTCGTTCAACAATAATTAGTAATTTTCAGAACCACTAACTTGAGGCTGTTGTATTCCGTACCTATTTTGTTGAGGCCTTTGCTCAGGTTGGAAAGGGTAATTAGGCTGATTGTAGCCATTTACAGGCTGAGAAGGTTGGGGATAGACAGGAGTGGGGGCCGGTGCCATACCATTCCCGTAGGGGTTGCTATAGGGTTGAGGAGGAGAAACAGAGTAAGGGTTATTATAGGGTGACTGATAGGGTTGACTTTGAGGGTTAGAGTAAGAAGGATTATAAGGGGTTTGGTAAGGTGGGGCCGGAGAATTGGCGTAGGGGTTGCGATAGGGTTGAGGGGCGGCGGGTTGCTCCGAGCTTCTGATAGTTGAGGGAGTTGGAAAGCTTGGTTGTGGTTGTCTCGGTAAGGTTGGGATAGAATCACCAACCGATCTAGGGGCGGGATTTGAGTCCGAGGCGGGAGCTTGTTGGGAGAAGACATCATCTAAGGCATTTTTCAAGGCATTATCTTGATTAGTACCGATCTTAAGCGGTTCGAGGTCGGGAATTTTGATCGGTTGACTCGAACTTTTTGAGGGAGACATGGAGGGAAACAGGGAGCCGAGATTCTTCAAACTAGGAATCAGCGGTTGAAATTGCTGTGACTGTTGCGGATTGGCATTCTCTGAGGCGGTTTGCTCAGACGGTTGTTGGTTGAGGGGATTAATTAGGCCATTGGGGGTCAGAAAATTTTCAGAATTAGGGACACCTACGGGGTTATTTAAGGGCAATTCCCCAGGGGCTTGAGGAGAGTCGGGATTCAAGGCATTAGGATTAAGAGGGAGTTGATCAGTTGTTGCAGGAAGATCTTGAAGATTAACCCCAATATCCAGGTTATTTCCCACCTCATCACCAGTTTCCCCGAAGTTGGCAGAGGGACTATCAATTAACCATTCAGGGTGTTGGGAATATTGCCAGAAACTTAAAGCAACTACGGCAACAATACCGAGGGGAACCAAAACAGTAACTTTGCCTAAAGGCTTAAGTCCTGCGATAAAATAACGAAATGAAGATGAAGGTGGTTTAGGCTGACTCATAGGACGGACGAAGCTCTGGTCTTACCTTTTAAGTTTATCCTAGATTTTTCAATCTAACTCATCTCCGCAAAGGAATCCCACAACCTAAGAGAAATCCAAGCTAAGCTAGATAGGTGAGTGACTAGTGCCGCTACGGGTCAATCAGCACTTCGGCTTCGCTCAGTAGCCAGTCAGCACTTCGGCTTCGCTCAGTAGCCAATCAGCACTTCGGCTTCGCTCAGTAGCCAATCAGAAGTTCTGGGGGCGCGAGTGCATCGGAAGTATTGATTAGTAAGGCTTTGAAGATTTTGCCACTTGTTGGTTATTTCCATCAGGCTGCACTAGACTCATAGTTGGTAGTAGCCAAGAGGGGTATTTCGACTCCATGCTGCGAATTATCACCCAGTCTGCTGAGATACAAACGGAACTAGAAAGAATCCGCGATCGCCCTTATAGCGATGAGATTCAGGGCAAAGAAATTGCTGTGGCAGAAATTCTTGAAAGAATTAAACATCACGGCGATTTAGGTCTACTTGACCCGTTGCAGCGACCCTTGAACCCAAAACAGCTACAGGTTAGCGGTTCAGAGTTGGATGCAGCTTATCAACAGATCCCCAAAGAGTTACTAGATGCTATTTCCCTTGCGGCCCAACAGTTAGAGCGGTTTCATCGCCAACAACTTCCTAAATCTTGGGTAAAATTTGAGGCGGATGATGTGGTTGTGGCCCGACGCTATACACCGGTTAAACGGGCCGGCCTTTATGTCGCAGGAGAGCAAGCCTCTCGCCTTAGTCGGGTACTGATGCAAGGGATTCCTGCTAAAGTGGCTCAAGTGCCTGAGATTGTTTTAGTCACTCCCTCCGATGCCCAAGGAAAAATTCATCCTGATATTTTAGTCGCGGCTCAGATCGTCGGTATTCAGGAAATTTATCGTTTAGGAGGGGCGACTGCTATCGGGGCCTTGGCCTATGGCACCCAAACCTTGCCCAAAGTTGAGGTGATTACGGGAACGGGTGGGTTAGATGTCACCTTGGCAAAAAAAATGGTCTATGGTACTGTTACCCTTGATCATCCCCTGGATGCCTCAGAATTATTCATTATTGCCGATCGCAAAGCAAATTCTCCCCAAATTGCTGCGGATTTTTTGGCTCAAGTTGAACAAGATCCTAGTGCAGCAGTGATTCTACTCACCCCGGATCTACCTCTGGCCCAAATGGTGCAAAAAAAGGTTCGGGAACAGTTACAAGATAATGCTCATGGGATTCTTGCGTCCAAGGCGATCGCTCATTATGGTTTAATTGGGGTGGTAGATTCCATCGGACAGGCGATCGCTATTACGAATCAGTTTGCGCCCCCTACCCTGATGTTAGCCATTGCTGAACCTTGGGATTTTGTGGAACAAATTCGCGCTGTTGGCACTGTTTTGATGGGGGGGACAACCCCGAAAGCGATTGGGGATTATTTAGGAAGTTCTGGGGTAATTCTGCCCCCGGCTGGATTGATTCGTTATGCTACCACGGTGGGGGTGGATACATTTTTAAAGCCCTCCAATTTGATTGAATATTCTCCTCTGGCACTAAAAAAACTGGCCCACACCTTAGAACTTTTAGCCTTGGCTGAGGGCTTTCCAGCTAGTGCTGAAGCCATTCGAGTCCGGTTACAAGGAGAAACTGAGTTTTCTGATTAATGTTCAATATAAGGGGGCCGGTTTTTTTTGTAGATTTGGGGTGATGGGGGTCACTTGTTTAATAATTTCCATCAAATCTTTATAATCGGGAATAGGGCCATTAGCCACATAGCCCGCTGAAGCTGGAATCATGGGGGGGGCATTGCTTAAAGCTTTATATAAGGCTTCTTGCTCAATTTGAGACAGTTTTTCTGAGACTAGGATGGCTCCATTGGGAACGTGATGTTGATCTTGAAACAACATCCGAAAACCATTTTGGGAGACTTGCGCCCGATAGGTATTATATTGCTCTAAAGACATCGCGGCGGCGGCAATTTCTCCATCGGCCAACCATTCTAGTGCTTGTTTGGGGGTGGAAGCTAAGCGGACTTCTGACAGGGTTAGTCCATGAAGATTATACAAGGCCAAATAATACCCTGTCGCTGAGCCTGGTTGCCCTAAGGCGACAGCTTTCCCATTTAATTGGTTTAAGTTTTTGAGGGGACTGTCTTGGCGGACAATAAAAACGGAACGGCTGTTTAATCCTCCTTCTAAGGGCAAAATGGGGAGATAATTTCCCTTGGATACAGCGATCGCTGCTAAGCCTGGAGAAGCAACCACAATCTCCCAGGCGTTGTCGTTGATTTGACTAATGGCTTGGCGTTCATTGTAGGTGGGTTCTAACTCAACAATGCTATTGAGTTCATCCTCTAAATAAGTTTTGAGTTCTCCATAATTTTTCTCTAGTTTTTCACTTTCACCAAAACTCACTACCCCTAGGGTAATTCGCTCTGGAAAAGACTGTCTTGACTGACAGCCAAACAGGGCAATAAGAACCGAAATCAGTAATAAAGTGCGGGATAACATCTTGATGGTGAAGCCAGGTGAACTTGGTAAGATCTTAATCATTATTTTTCAAAGCCAACAGACAAAATCATCGGATTTTTGCTAATTCATCAGCATTATTAAATTTTGTTGATTAGGTCATGAAACTTCTCAAGGATATACGGGCATACTAGATTATGACTCTAGCCAACAATAATTTCATCATGATGGCTTCTCTCAGGGCGCAATTTTTTGAGAGAAATGGCTTCTCATGTTAACTGATTGTAAACAAACTTAAAACTAGCCGTTCTCATCTCAGTTTACATTTTTTAGTAGCTAAAGTCTTCACCCTTAGCTTTTTTAAGGATTCCTTCATGGTTTTTCAGGAACGAAACAATGCTCAAAGATAATAAACTGTTCAAAAATCTTAAGATTGCGACAAAACTTAATATTTTGCTGATCGCCATCTCGGTTATCATCATCTTGCTTAGTGGGGGATTTTTATCCCTGATTCTCTCCCATAATGCTGAACAAGTGGTCACGGATCAAGCTTTAGTGTTAATGGAAACCATGAGTGCTATTCGTAATTATACTAGCACAAAAGTTAATCCTGAATTAGCTTCTCGATTGGAGACGGATAATCAATTTTTACCCCAAACTGTGCCAGCATATGCAGCCCGTGAAGTGTTTGAATATTTTAGAGAACAAGGTGGTTATAAAGATTTCTTCTACAAGGAAGCTACCTTAAATCCGACAAATTTAAGAGATAAAGCAGATCAATTTGAAACGGAAATTGTCGAAACATTTCGCAAGGATTCTAATTTAAAACAAACAGCAGGTTTCCGCTCATTTAATAGCGGCGATATCTTTTATATTGCTCGGCCAATTAATGTTTCTAAAGAAAGCTGTTTGCGCTGTCATAGCACCCCTAATGTTGCTCCAAAAAGCTTGCTAGTCACCTATGGCAAAGATAATGGGTTTGGTTGGAAATTACATGAAGTTGTCGGTATACAAATGATTTTAGTTCCCGCGAATAAGATCTTAAAAAGTGCCAAAAAACTTCAATTTTCTGTGACCAGTATTCTCGTTGTTTGTTTGTTAGTTGCTATTATTATCATCAACTTCTTTCTGAAGATAACAGTCACAAAACCGTTGAAAAAAATGGCTCAGTTAGCCCAAAGAATTAGTACGGGAGATTTAACTCAAGAATTTGAACACCAGTTTGATGATGAAATGGGGATGTTAGCCGCTTCCCTAAACCGGATGAAAGTCAGCTTAGAAATTGCTATGGATATGTTAAATTCTGACACAGAATAATCAGATGCTATGAAATAGAAAATAGAGTAATTTCATCTCTATTTTCTTCAATTATTTGTGACTTAGTATTAACTATTCTAATCGTATTTCTAAGGCTTTTTTTGCCTCCTCACGATCATCAAAATGAATCTTTTCAGTTCCTAAAATTTGATAATCTTCATGACCTTTTCCGGCAATTAAAACTCCATCTCCTGGTTTCGCTTGTTGAATAGCCGTATAAATTGCCTCCCCGCGATCGCTAATAACTAACGGCTCTACTGGTTGAGGAATTCCTGTTAAGATATCTGCTAAAATTACTTGAGGATCTTCTGTGCGAGGGTTATCAGATGTTACTACAGAAATATCTGCTAATTCAGCCGATATTTTCCCCATTAAAGGGCGTTTAGTGCGGTCACGATCACCACCACAGCCAAAGACACATATCATTTTACCCCCAATAAAAGGACGAGCAGCCTTAAGTAAATTCTCTAAACTATCAGGGGTATGGGCATAATCAACAATCACACTAATATCTTGTTCTTCGCTAATTTGTACCCGTTCCATACGTCCGGGAACTCCTAAAAACTGGGGCAATTTTTCGATAATTGTCGTTAAATCTAACCCAAATTGTAAGACAGTTGCTACGGCGGCCAATAAATTAGATAAATTAAATTGTCCGACCAAGGGAGAATTAAAAGCAATGCTGCCTTTTGGTGTGTGTAATGTTCCCCCTACCCCTGTCGCTTGATAATTGAGATCACTGGTATAAAAATCAGCCTTTGTCTCATTGACACTATAACTCCAAACTGACCCCGAATCTAAAGTTTCCATGAGTCGTTTTCCATAGGAATCATCTAAATTAATAATTGCTCGTCCCTGTAAATATTCAGGGGTAAATAATAACTGTTTTGCCCCAAAATAATCTTCCATATTTTTATGAAAATCTAAGTGATCTTGGGTCAAATTCGTAAACACACTAACCGCAAAATCACACCCTTTAACTCGACCTTGGGCCAAGGCATGGGAACTAACTTCCATGACACAATATTGATTATTAGCTGCCACTGCTTGGGCCAGTTGTGCTTGTAATTCTGTAGCAAAGGGTGTAGTGTGAATTGCTGTTTGTTGAAATCCTGGCCAACGAGTATATAAAGTCCCTAATAACGCTGTCGGATATTGACATTGAGTGAGAAAATATTCAATTAAATGGGTGGTAGTTGTTTTCCCATTAGTTCCTGTTACCCCAATCATTTTTAATTGTTGGGTAGGATAATTATAAAATGCAGCCGCTAAGTCAGCCGCTACGGTGATCAAATCTTCGACAATGATCACACAATGATCAGAGGTTGGAGGAAATTTAGCGGCGGCTTGGGGACTAATAACGGCGGCTACTGCACCAACTTCTATCGCACTTTGCCAAAATTCACCACCATCTACACGGGTTCCTGGCATTCCAATAAATAAGTCTCCCAGTTGACAAGCATGGGAATTAGTAGAAATTCCTTTAATATCTCGTTCTAAGGCAGAATGATCGGGACTTTGCCCAATTGTGGGAACTTTAGTTAATAATTCACGGAGTTTCATCATAATCATTGTTGGTAGAGGGTTTTTAGCTGTAGATTATTAAACAGTCTTCTAAGTTCCTCATATTGTACAAACTAGGAATGCTTATAATCTATTTTTAGCAATATAATGTTCATCAAGGCTACGTCTCAACATCATTTTAATAACTGCTTCACGATTAATCTTTAATTCTGTTGCCATTGTATCAAGTTCGTTTACCATAGATTGAGGAAGATCAATATTCGTTATTATAAAATTTTGCTTTCTTCTTGGTATCATTTCATGAGGGGTTCCTACTCGCGTTGTCGAATCATCAAAATAGCGATCAATGATTTCTTCCCCTGCTTCAATTTTTTGTTCAAGTTCATCAATTGAAATATTGTTCATATTGTAACTGCGATCGCTACTCTTGTAGGTTGGGTTGAACGGAGTGAAACCCAACACATCAAGCTTAAAAAATGGGGGAAGATAATGTCAGATAACAAGGAACATAAATATGATGTTGGGTTTCGTTCCTCAACCCAACCTACGCTCGTCGGCGATCGCCGTATTTCATATTGGAGTAGCCCGCAAGCGTAACCCAAGTGCTTGCACTACCTTGAGAACAGTTGCCAATTCTGGATTACCTTCGATTGATATGGAATGTTAGCTAAAGAGTAAACAAGATACTTTAAGATTTCTTCGGTAACAATTTTTCCGTTGCCATTTTAATCACAATATACAAAATTGGTACGACAAATAAACTCAAGAAAGAAGCAATTAACATTCCTCCAAAAACAGCCGTTCCCAAGGACTGACGACTTCCTGCACCGGCCCCCGTTGCTACTACCAAAGGAAAAATCCCTAATAGGGTAGAAATTGCCGTCATTAAAATCGGTCTTAAGCGTTCTTGTGCTGCTTCTACTGCTGCTTTAACTAAGGGTAAACCTTCCTCTCGTAATTGGTTAGCAAATTCCACAATTAAGATCGCATTTTTACTGGATAAACCAATCAACATAACCAAACCAATTTGACAATAAACATCATTAGGAAATCCCCTTAATGATTGGGCTGTTAATGCTCCTAAAATAGCTAAGGGAACCGCAATAATAATGATGAAAGGATCAACATAATTTTCGTATTGGGCTGCTAATACCAAGAACACAAATAATAACCCTAACCCGAAAATAATAGGAGCTAATCCTCCTGATTCTATCTCCTCTAAAGAAGTCCCCGACCATTCATAACCAAACCCTGGTGGTAATAGCTGTTTTGAGAGGGTTTCCATCGCTTTAATAGCATTACTCGAACCCACACCAGGAGCAGGAGAACCATTAATTTCCACAGCACGAAATAGATTATAGTGAGAAATAGTTTGGGGCCCCGTTGTTGCAGTCATCGTGACTAAATTTGATAAAGGAATCATCTGACCCGTTGCCGATCGCACATATAATTTTTTCACGTCATCAGGGTTGGCACGGAATTGACTATCAGCTTGCACATAAACCCGATAGGTGCGTTGTTGTAAGGTAAAATCATTAACATAGCGCGACCCTAAAGCCGTTTGTAGGGTACTAAAAATGTCATTAATAGACACCTGAAGGGCTTGGGCCTTATTACGGTTCACTTCAATCAAAAATTGAGGTGTATTAGCTGAGAAGCTGCTAAAAACCCGGCTTAGAGCCTGATTTTGATTGGCGGCTCCCAATAATGACCCCATCACCTGCACTAAATTATTAATATCTCCCGTTCCTTGTCGATCTTGTAATTGATAGGCAAAACCGCCAAAATTCCCTAATCCTCGAATACTTGGGGGGTTAACGGGAAAAATTTGGGCTTCAGGAATTTGGCTAAATTTCCCCCATAGTTTACCAATAACAGCTTGGGCCGAATGTTGAGGGCCACGACGTTCTTTAAAAGGTTTAAGGGGGCTAAAAATAATCCCTTGGTTGGCACTATTTCCACTAAAGGAAAACCCTCCCACCGCAAAGGTTCCCTGTACATCTGGTTCTTCTAAAATTGCCTTTTCGACCTTTCGGATAACATCACTGGTGTATTGTAAAGAGACTCCTTGAGGGGCTTGAATAATAGTTATAAAGTAGCCCTGATCTTCTTCTGGCATAAAAGCGGTGGGGACGTTGATATATAACCAAACTGTTACCCCTAAAAGTAAGGTAAAAATTGCGACAACAACCCCTCGAAAATGGGCCAAGGTATTAAGCGATCGCCGATATTGTTCTGTTATCCAGTCTAAGAAATGATTAAAATAGGCAAAAATCACACCGATCCACCCTGGAAGTTTTTGACCCTTTTCCAAGATTAAGGCACATAAAGACGGGGTTAAAGTAACAGCCAGAAAGGTAGAAATAGCAATAGAAAAAGCAATAGTTAGGGCAAATTGTCGATACAATGCTCCTGTTGTTCCTGGAAAGAATGCCACAGGAACAAAAACGGCCATTAAGACTAAAGATGTGGCAATAACTGCCCCAAATAATTCCCCCATCGCTTTACTAGCAGCTTCTTGAGGAGACATATCTCCATCTTCGATATAACGACTAATTTGTTCTACAACAATAATGGCATCATCCACAACCATTCCTGTTGCTAAGGTTAGGCCAAATAAAGTCAAACTATTAATAGAAAAATCAAAGACCTTAATAAAGGCAAAAGTACCAATTAAAGCCAAAGGAATCGTTAAAGCAGGAATTAAAGTGGTTCGCCAATTCTGTAGAAAAATCAAGATCACTAAAATCACTAATCCCACAGACATAATTAAAGTTTTGACCACTTCAGATAAAGATTCTTCTACAAATTGAGTGGTATCAAAAGCCACTGCATATTGTAAATCAGGGGGAAAGAAACCCTCTAATCTTTCCATTTCTGCTTTCACTTTTTTGGCTACATCTAAAGCATTTGATCCCGTTCTTTGATAAACCCCAATACCAACGGCTTCTTGTCCTCTAAATCGTAAAAAAGAACTATAATCTTCTGCCCCTAATTCTGCTCTCCCCACATCTCTAAAATAAATTAATGAGCCATTTTCATCGGTTTTTAATAAGAGATTATCAAACTCTTTAGGATCTTTTAATTGACTAATTGCCCGTAAATCAAATTGATATTCTTGCCCTTTAACTGCGGGTTCAGCCCCAATTTTTCCCGCCCCAACCTGTAGATTTTGTTCCGATAAAGCCCTAACCACATCTTGGGTTGTTAGGCCTCGACTTGCCAAACGATTTGGATCTAACCAAAGACGCATAGCATAACGACGTTCCCCAAAAATCCGAACATTTCCAACTCCATCAATACGTTTTAAAGCATCAATTAAATATTGATCTGCATAGTTACTCAAGAAAATATTATCATAGCGATCATTGTCACTAAATAAACCAATTCCTAACAGTAAATTATTAGATTCTCGACTGACTTGTACTCCCGTGCGTTGAACATCATCAGGCAATTGAGATTGTACAATTGCCACTTGATTTTGTACATCAACAGCCGCTAAATCTTGATCTCGTGACGAATCAAAGGTAACAGTAATACTACTTGTACCACTATTACTACTGGTAGAACTAATATATCTGAGTCCTTCAACCCCATTAATTTGCCTTTCTAAGATGTTAGTTACGGCATTTTCGACTACTTCTGCACTGGCCCCGCTATAAGTTGCCCTAACTTGAACATTCGTCGGACTAATATCAGGAAAACGATCCACAGGTAGGTTTAATAAACTAATCAATCCTACTAATAAAATTAAGAGGGCGCAAACTGTTGAAAAAACAGGCCGTTTGATAAAGAAATCAACAAAATTCATGATGTTTAGGGAGTAATTTTTTAGTTACACAAGGCAAACCCTTATTAATTATTACTTCTGACTTGATTCAAGGGGTTGAATGGGCGCACCATCTTTAAGTTGAAGAATACCAGCAGTGACAATTTTTTCCCCCACTTCCAAACCGCTAATAACTTGATAATTATTCCCTTGTAAATCTCCTAATTCTACTTGTCTTTGTTGAGCCATCAATTTAGGTTCATCCTTTTTAGCAGACTCATGAGGTTTAGCCACAAAAACAAAAGTTTGTCCCCCTAAACGAGATACGGCAGTAGCAGGAATTAAAATCCCAGGACGTTGTTCCCAAATCACTTTAGCTTGAATAAATTGGCGGTTCAATAAATCTCGATTCCCATTATTAAAAGTCGCTTTCGCCAAGATTAATTGAGAATCTGCGGTAACATTGGGAGAAATAAAACTAATTTGCCCAGAGGCGATCGCTTTTCCTTGAAGGTCTAAAATTTCTACGGGTAAACCTAATCGCAGTTGAGGGGCTTTTTCTAAGGGAATAGACAAATTAAGTTCCAGCAGATTATTTTCCGTTAAGGTGGTTAAAGTATCCCCTTCTCTCACATAATCCCCAATTTCAACAGGAATATCCCCTACTATGCCTGAAATGGCCGCCATTACTTGGGTTTTGTTGGCGTTAACTTCTGCCATACGAACTTGAGCGATCGCTTCAGCCACATCTGCTTTAGCTTGGGCAATAACTTCAGATCGGGGGCCGTTTTGCAAGCGTCTCAGGTTTTGGGCTTCCCTTTCCACTGCTGCCGCTAATTCTGTCACATCAGAGCGACGACTTTTTTGTAGTTGGGATAAACGCCGTTTTGCCTGTTCTAAAGCTGCGGTGGCACTGCGAGACTGAGTTGAATATTCTTGATATTGATCCGCAGAAACGGCCCCCTCTTCCTTCAGATTTTCATAACGGGCCACCCTTTGTTGAGCTAATTCTGCTTCTGCTTGGGCTGAGTTCACTTGAGCCTCTGCTTGGGCAACTTCTTCAGGGCGACTTCCCCCTTGAGCGTTATCTAACCGAGCTTTCGCTTCCTGTAAACTGGCTTGGGCTTCGTCAATGTCTTCAGGGCGGCTTCCTGCTTGTAATTCAGCGAGTTTGGCCTGGGTACTAGCTAATTTAGCCTGAGCTTGCAGTAATTGGGCTTGCCAGTCGCCGTTGTCCAGTTTGATGATAACTTGCCCTTTGCTCACGCGATCGCCTTCTTTGACCAAAATTTGCTCGATTCTGCCTTCAATTTCTGGCTTGAGAATTACCGCACTACTGGCTTCAATTGTTCCCACCACATCGGAGGTATTTTTAATGATGTCTGGTTTGAGACTGGCTAATTTGACTGAGGTGGGCGGCGTTTTTTGGGCAAACGCCCCTGAAGTGGCCGCATTTTTTTGACTATTTAACCAGAAATTCCCCCCCAAACCTGCCCCCACAACGAGCAACAGTAAACCCAGGATAAAAGGCCAACGTCTTCGTTGTAAGTTGGACATAGGTGTGGATTCCTTTTGAACAGTGTCAGGTGAGATTATAGGTGGTTTATATTGGGTAGGGAGCATATTTTTAGATACCTAATGATAATTGTCTCAATTTTTTTGCTAAGCTGCCTTATTAATTCTTAATATAACAACTATATATATCAGTTTGATACATCAATGCTTGAACTTGCAACTTTAGGGCTATTACAAGGAGAACCGTTAAATGGCTATCGCCTTAAACAACAATTAGAATTATTTATGAGTGGCTGTATTAGTGCGAATTATGGCGCAATTTACCCATTAATGCGGCGATTGGAACAGAAAGGATTAATTTGTGTCATAATCGACCCAGAGAGTAAGCATGGGGCATCGGGCAAAATCTATCGTATTACCGCCACAGGAAAAGCCCGATGGCATCAAAAAATGATGGAACAGCCCCAGGAAAGTTGGGTTCATGCCCGTTCCCGCTTTATGATTAAATTTTTCTTTTTTAGTTATTTGGAATCAGCAGAACGCTTAAAATTATTAGAAAATCGTTTAATAAAATGTCAATCAAGACTCGCAGATAAGGATATGGAAGAATTGCCGGATGATCCCTATCAAGCGGCTGCTTGGCAAAGGTTTAAATTGGTAATTGAAACTGAAATTAGTTGGCTAAGTGAACAAATTTTGTTAGAACAAAAAAAATTAGTTTAATGGTTATTTAAAGCAAGCCAGAGGGCGCAAGCATTGGGCCCCTACCAGCGAAAAAATTGGGACGTAGGGGCGTATGGCCTACGCCCTCTCTTTGATTAGATATTAAATTCTCCAACGAAAACTAAAGATTAAACTATACTGGTTTTTATACTAATGAATTCTGTTAAGTTAACATTTGATGTTGCTTTTGAATTAGATCAAAATGTCTAAATTGTATCGGATTTGAGGTTTTTTTTGTAATTGATCTAAGCTTAACAGAGAAATTGCTGAATTTTTAAGATCTTCACCCCAATCTGTAGGATAATATTAATCTCAGATTAATCTCATAATTGATAATTAAGCTAAGCGAGTCACCATTTATAGATTCAGAGATCACGACCAACAACGGAACGCTCATCTTAACTCATGATCCAAGTCGCAACACAGTTAGAAAAAACCTGGCAAACCCGTTTAGAACAAGAGGAGACAACCTTAACTCAAGAAACGCGGGATAGTATCATTCGTTGGTTACTTGGAGAAAACCTCACGGAATGGGATAACCTGGCCTCAGAAAAACGGGCGATCGCACAACAGGGCAGAGACTATCGCTATCGTATCCTACAACAACGATATTTAGGGAAAAGTCCCACCTTAGCTTATCGTAACCTCATGAAACGCTTAGGGTCAGTGACTGTATTGCGGAATAAAATTCAAACTTGGGTATCCTTAAGCCGCGATCGCCAACGGTTGGTGACGGATGTATTACAAGAAATTATCCAAGAGATGTTAAACAGCGATCGCTATATTCAAAGTCAGATTGCTTGGATCGCTGAATGTACCTCTGATGAAAGGTTACGCAACAGTTTATTGATTACGACTTTAGAAGAATACTGTCTTCGCCCCGTCCGTAATCAACCCTTATTAGTGTATCGTTTTGTCAACTATTTACGGCGTTCTCAGCGAGGGGGAATGACTCAAGTGCCTCAACAACAAAATATTCGCCTGATTTCTGAGGAAATTAATGTAGATGAGGGCGATAATTCCATTAGTTTACTTGATGTTCAAGCGGTGAATGATTATGAAGAAATGCAGGAGTGGGAAGAAAAACAATTAATGCGCCAAAAAGTACAAGAGGAATTTGCTACTTATCTCAGGGAAAAATTAGGTCAAGAAGCCGTAGAATGGCTTAAATTGTATTTACAAGGTCACACCCAAGAAATGATCGCCCAGGAATTAAATGTTCCCATTAAAACCATTTATCGACTACGGGAAAAGGTAGGATATCATGCGATCCAAGTGTTTGCTTTGAAGGGAAATCCTGAATTAGTAGCTAATTGGTTAGAAATCTCTCCTCAAGAACATAATTTAGGCTTAACACCTCAACAATGGACAACATTTTGGACAAAATTAACCCCAGATCAACAAACAATTATTAATGGTCTTAAAGAGAATAAATCCTTAGACGATATTGGTCAATCTCTCAAGTTGAAAAAAACTCAAGTGATGAATGAATGGCGCACAGTTTATTTAAAAGCCCAATCATTACGAGGTGTTTAAATAACTTTAATAATCTTAATTATTTTTCTTCATTGGGATTATCTCGTGAAGTTGCTGATTGGGTTGAGTCTTTAGATTCTCCTTTATTAACGGCCGTAGGTCAGATAGAAACCTATTATCAACAACAATATTCATCATAAATGGTGGTCATAAACTAAAATTAATATAATCCAGATGACTAATAAAATTCTGTTTAATGCCTATAATTTAGTTTATTATTATGTTATCGCAATAGTAACAAATCAGGAGTCATAATCATGTTTGTTGGGACAACAGAAGCAGCGGAACGCCTTGGAATTTCTGGTACAAGATTGCGGGTACTACTCAAGGAAGGGAGAGTTGAAGGAGCTTATAAATCGGGGAAAATTTGGATTATTCCCCTATATAATGGGGTTCCTGTAATTACGAAACGTACTCGCGGCCCTAAACCCCGATGGACAACCAAACGAGTTCCAGCCAAGAGCATTATCCATGTCAACCGAGATGTGATAAAAAAAAACAGTGATTTGCTTAAACAAGACAAAAACAGAACAGATCTTGAACCTGTGATTGCGGTTAAGCATCGTCAACAAAATACTTATGGTCATGAGATAGCGATTAATGGCCCCTGTCGCATTACTTATCGTCCCAACGCCCCTAAATGTTTTGGCGCGACAGTTTGGATTGAAACCCTGTCTTCTGTTGATATCATCAAGGGCAATATGGCCTAAAATTGCCAATCTAGTCGGAAATAATCCACTTGGCTCTAAACTTTTCAGTAAAATCCCTGAAAGCAAAACCTTCGCCCGGATGCTACTCTAGACGAAGGAGATTATAACAAACTTGATATACTTGCTGTAGTTGTCAGCAAAAAGAGCTACAATATACAAATACTCTTGTACTATAATTTAGTTGTTTAAAGACACATTGAGGCGTTAATGGCTGCTATTACAAACAATCCCGACAAAGAGAAGGCTCTAGGCTTAGTTCTGAATCAAATTGAGCGAAATTTCGGCAAAGGCTCAATTATGCGTCTTGGCGATGCGGCGCGAATGAAGGTAGAAACCATTTCCACTGGTGCATTGACCCTAGATCTGGCCTTGGGAGGAGGACTACCAAAAGGACGAGTTATTGAGATTTATGGCCCAGAAAGTTCCGGTAAAACGACTTTAGCCCTTCATGCCCTGGCAGAAGTGCAGAAAGCGGGAGGAGTGGCGGCCTTTGTCGATGCGGAACACGCTTTAGATCCCACCTATTCAGCGGCTTTAGGGGTTGATATTAATAACTTATTAGTAGCCCAACCCGATACGGGAGAATCTGCCTTAGAAATTGTTGATCAATTAGTGCGATCAGCCGCCGTTGATGTGATCGTGATCGACTCCGTAGCTGCCTTAGTTCCCCGGGCCGAAATTGAGGGAGAAATGGGGGATACTCAAGTCGGGTTACAAGCCCGATTGATGAGTAAAGCTTTGCGGAAAGTTGCCGGAAATATCGGAAAATCTGGCTGTGTAGTCATTTTTCTCAACCAATTACGGCAAAAAATTGGGGTAACTTATGGCAGTCCTGAAGTAACAACAGGAGGAAATGCCCTAAAATTCTACGCCTCAGTACGTTTAGATATTCGTCGCATTCAAACCCTCAAAAAAGGCAGTGAAGGAGAATATGGAATTCGGGCTAAGGTAAAAGTCGCTAAAAATAAAGTTGCGCCTCCCTTTCGTATTGCAGAATTTGACATCATTTTTGGCAAAGGAATTTCCCAAATGGGTTGTATGTTAGATTTAGCAGAACAAACCGATGTAGTTAACCGTAAAGGGGCTTGGTATAGTTACAATGGCGATAACATTTCCCAAGGGCGAGATAACGCCGTTAAATATCTCGAAGATAACCCCAAAGTTGCCGAAACTATTGAACAACAGGTCAGGGAAAAATTGGAATTAGGGGCCTTGACTTTTCCCATTTCTCAAGTAGATGAAGAAGAATAAAACAACTACATTTAAGGTAAATCAATGAGGATGGATAAGTTTTTTTATTCATCCTTTTTTTGTCAAACCTATCTGTTATTACTTTGGAAGGTGAAGAATTAAGAAATGGTCTGATTAATCGCTTCGATCGCAGCTTCTAAAGCCAAAGAAATATGAGTCCAATGGGTTCCCCCCTGACAAAAAACAATATAAGGTTCTCTTAACGGCCCATCTGCTGAAAATTCCGAGGTACTGCCATCAATAAACGTGCCTCCAGCCATCACTAATTGACTTTCATACCCTGGCATAGTAGCGGGAACGGGGTCTAGATAAGATCCCACAGGAGACTGCCTTTGAATGGCACGACAAAAGGCCATTAACTTCTCAGGAGAACCCAACTTAATCCCCTGAATGATATCCCGACGGGGAACCAAAGGTAAAGGATTGACCGGATAGCCTAATTTATCAAAAACATAGGCAATTAAATGACTACCCTTGAGCGCCTCTCCCACCATTTGCGGGGCTAAAAATAACCCTTGAAATAACAAACGATTTTGATCAAAGGTTGCCCCCCCTTCACTACCTATTCCTGGGGCTGTTAACCGACAAGCAGCAGCCTCTACGAAAACTTTTTTACCCGCCAAATATCCCCCCGCAGTGACGATAGTTCCCCCTGGATTTTTAATCAGAGAACCCGCCATTAAATCCGCCCCAACTGCCGTCGGTTCTAGGTTTTCAATAAATTCTCCATAACAATTATCCACAAAGCAAACCGTCTGAGGATTTTGTTGCTTAACAATTTTAATGATTTTTTCAATATCTGAAATTGATAAACTTTGTCGCCAGGAATAACCACAAGAACGCTGAATTAGAGCTAAACGAGTGCGATCGCTGATGGCAGTTTTTAACCCTTCCCAATCGATAGTTCCTTGATCAGTTAACCCCAATACTCGGTAATTAATGTTAAAATCCATAAGGGAACCTTGACAATTTCCCCGTAAACCGATGACTTCTTCTAGGGTGTCATAGGGAGGGCCCGCAACGGCTAACATTTCGTCCCCTGGACGAAGTACCCCGAACAAGGCACAGGCGATCGCATGAGTTCCGGAGACAAATTGTACCCGAACAATTGCGGCTTCTGCTCCCATAACTTGGGCAAAAATCTCATCTAGAGTTTCTCTCCCCAAGTCATCATGACCATAACCAGTCACACTGGTGAAATGATGAACCCCAAGACGATGCTCACGGAATGCTTCTAAGGTTTTTTTGAGATTTTGCTTGACCTTATTGTCAATTTCCGAAAAAATAGGGGTAAGGGCAGTTTCTGCTTCCCTAATTAGCATTAAATTGTTCATTTGTCAACCCCAAACAAAATCTCGTTCATAATCACCGATTTAACAATTAAGTTGTTATCTTTAAGTCTTATGACTTTATCTACTTCCATTAAGTTATACCAAATTATCGTTAATTTCCACCATTTACATCACCCAAAAAACTCAAAATTGATGATTGAGTCAGGTATTAACTGAAGGACTAAGACGTTTAAAGTTTTAGCTGATTAATTTTGTTCCATTACTTTCAAATTCAGGTTACTACATGACTGTTGCCACATCTCAAAAACTTCCCCTTGAATGGTCTGTTATTTTCTACATGGCTTCGATTCACCTAGTTGCTTTGTTAGCCTTTTTACCTGGTAATTTTAGCTGGGAAGCGATTGGTGTCACCTTTCTTCTCTACTGGATAACAGGAGCTTTAGGTATCACATTAGGGTTTCATCGTTTGATTTCTCATCGCAGTTTTCAAGCCCCTAAATGGTTAGAATACTTGTTAGTTTTTTGTGGAACCTTAGCTTGTCAAGGGGGAGTGATTCAGTGGGTTGGGTTACATCGTATGCACCATAAATACTCAGACACATCACCAGATCCCCATGATTCTAACCTAGGATTTTGGTGGAGTCATGTGGGATGGATGTTACATCAAATTCCGGCTGATAAGGATATCCCTCGCTACACTCAAGATATCTATGAAGATTCCTTTTTTAAGTTTTGCCAAACCTATATGGTTCCCATTCAAATTGTTTTAGGACTGTTTCTCTATTTCTTAGGAGGATGGCCCTTTATAATCTGGGGAATTTTTGTACGTTTGGTTCTCGTTTTTCACTTTACTTGGTTTGTCAATAGTGCCACTCATAAATTTGGCTATCAGAGTCATGAATCTAATGATAATTCTCGTAATTGTTGGTGGGTAGCTTTACTTACCTTTGGGGAAGGATGGCACAATAATCATCATGCTTATCAATATTCTGCTCGTCATGGTTTGGCTTGGTGGGAAATTGATATTACCTGGATGACGATTCGCTTTTTACAAATCTTGGGACTAGCTAAAAATGTTAAGTTAGCACCAACTAATGAGAGTCATTAACTTTTCAAATCTATCAATAATTTTGCCCTTCTTCTCAAAAGAGGGGCTTTTTTTGCCTAATTTTCCCTAGATATACCCTATTCTGGAGAAGATAGTAAGTGAGCTTGACTTTACCAAACGTCATCTTTCCGCTACAGTGTGTAACAACTCTTTAACTTTTTTTAAAATTGTGAAGGGATAAATGCTTAAATACCCGTAAATTTATGAAATTTTTATCGAATCGATTAATTATCACTGGTGTGAGTCTGGGAATTTCCCTCTTTTGTCATAATATAGTCTTTGCTTCCGGTGAAAATGATTCTCATCTCAAGCGATTACCGAATAACTCTGAACATTATCTACCCCAAACACCGCAACGCTTGACGGGGTATATTTGGCCAGTCCAAGGGGTTGTAACTTCGGGTTTTGGCAAACGGTTTAATAAAATGCACACAGGAGTTGATATTGCAGGCCCGATCGGAACCCCGATTTTTGCGGCAGCTACGGGGGTTGTCGTCTTCACGGGATGGAGTCCCGAAGGATATGGTAATTTGGTGACATTGCGCCACCCTGACGGCAGTTTAAGTCTGTATGGTCACAATTCCCGTATATTAGTCAGTCAAGGACAACAGATTAAGCAAGGCGAACAAATTGCGGAGATGGGCAGTACAGGAAACAGTACCGGCCCCCATTTACACTTTGAAATTCGCCCCCAAGGTGGAGTGGCGGTTAATCCCAGGGCTTTTTTACCCACGGAAAACCCCCCTATTAGTCGTTCTCAAAATAGAGAAATTACTGAAGTTCAAGAGTATTAAGGAATTATTTCCTAACAGCGATTAGGGCGGCTTTATTTAACATTATTTATTTTTTCTGTTGCCTGTTTCCTGTTCCCTCTTTTAACAATGAAACGGAATAGAAAATAGAGGAAGTAAAGTTAACAACATAAAACGCCCATCAAAATTATCAAACCCTAAGTTATCCGACTCATCAAATAATGCTTCAATTCTTTCATTGAGTCGGTTTGCTGTATTGATATCATGAAAAGCGGCCTCAACTACTCCCAGTGGATTTAAGGTTGATATTTTATTAATTTCTTGAGCAACTATTAACAAAGATTCTGCTAAAATCAAAGGATCAACCTCTTGGGTTGCCTGGTGATCTGCTCGAATTTCTCTTAATAATAATAAGTCTTGCCACAAAGTTTCTGTATAGGGCAACCAAAAAGTGATCCGTCCTAACCAGCCTAACCAAAAAAACCAAAAGGTGTCATGATAATTAGCATGGGCTTGTTCATGGGCTATAACAGCGTTTAAATGAGCATTATCTAGGGTATCTAAAAGTCCTTGACTTACGACTAATTCTGGTTGCCAAAAGCCAATTTGTGCGCTGTAGGGAAAGGTTGTATCAAGAATTCTTGCGGTATAACCTTTAATTATTTTTTGGGGATAGTTTTGAATCTGTTGCGTAGAATACCAACCTTGATAGGTTAATTGTATCCATTTAATTAAGGCGAAACTGACAAAAATAATTGATAATAAATAACTAAACCGACTGGCTGGCCAGCCTAACATTTCCCCATGATAGCCCATTAAAATAACGGCAATAGCTGTCATTAATAATAATAATGGTGGAATTAGAAAATAAACCAGAGATCGCTGCCAACGGTTGATCCAAGGAAACAGAGATAAGGGGAAACTTAAGCGTATTCCCCAAGCTAAAACTAAGGCCATTAAAATCATCAGTGAGTGCATGGCTATGGTTTCTCCCGTTGACGACGAATGGCTTGTAAACGAGTGGCGATCGCGTCTAATTGTTCTAAGCTTGCCGTATCCAAACTCTCTGCAAATGAGGCTACCAGATCTGGGTTACTGATGGCAAGAAATTGTTGAAGTTGTTCATAAGCTTGGATCGATTTTGCTTGTTCACGGGAGACTAAAGGTTGCCAGGAAAAGGCCCGATTTTGTTTGAAGCATTTTAACCATCCTTTTTGGGTGAGACGGTTTAATACAGTAGTGACAGACGCATAAGCCAATTCTCGTTCGGGATCAGCTAAAATGCGATCATGAATTTGTTTAACCGTGGCAGTCCCTAACTCCCAAATAATTTCTAAAATTTCTGTTTCTAGAGAACCTAATGAGAGTTTTTTGGGGCGATATTCTGGTAAAGGGGCCATAGTTTAGCTCTGACAAAAATTGGATAAAAATTGTTACACTGATGATTGCTTTTATTTTACTGTTTTCTCTCCTTTTTGAATCATAAATTTTTATAAAAACCCGCCCCTAGGGATTTTTGGGAATTTATTGGGTTTGGTTTTCTACATACTCTTTAAACATTCGGGGATAAATGAGCAAAAAATATCCCCACCAAACCATAATAACCAAGGCTAAACCTAGGGTTAACCAGAGAAATTTGGTGATCAACCAAAGGCCAACAATTAACAGTATACCCGTCAAAATAATTGACCAAGGTTGACACCACCAAGGTTTATAGTCCCAAATATTTGTAGATTTAGGATCAGAAAATTCTGTCATCTAACTTATAGATTATATTTGCCTTCGGTTTCTGGGCTTTCCAGTTTTGGAAGTCCCATACTATAGTTAAGCACACGGCTTTTAAGATTGTAACTAATTTCGCCTTTTTGTAGAAGCGATCGAATAAAATGTTCTAAATCTGAGCCAATACGACGCAAATTATAGTCTGTTAGTTCTTCCCCACTACAAGCTTCTACTAATTCATCAAATTTACGATACAATTTTTGTAAGGCATCTTCATTCCAATTAAACTCATTATCAGGATCAACATCTAAGGTGAGCATATTATCATTGGGAACTAATTCATTGTTTTGAATTTCAGCAGTATAGATACGAACATGACGAGTGGTAGACTTGACTAACATAGGTGTCAGAAATGAATAGAGACTTCTATTGAGATGGTAATGGTTTCTGAAAAAAAGAGCAATTAAACCATTCTCAATAAATGAGGGGATAATGACTTGACATCCTCACGCGCCCTAAAAGGGCGGTGATTCCGAAACCTCACGATTTAGGTTTCTGATTCATTCACCGTTGCATTCCACAGTTAAAAACCATGTACCGTCTTACACAGAGTCCACAGACTTTTATCCCATTTCAGAGATCCGATCCCGATAGCCCATCGGTACGGTTTCAGCTTAAGCTTTCTTACGAAAGGTGCTTCGTAGGGGAAACCCCCAAGACCGCACTTTCGCGCTTTTGTACTTGTTGCTTAAGGTTTTTACCTGTACAAGCATTTCTGTACAGAACCCCCTAACCCTAGTTTTCAAGGTGCATTGCCTACTGCTTAGTTTTCGCTTTTCGGCAGTTCAACTATATCATAAAAAATATAAAGCCGTCCTTATAGGACGGGGTTTCTACCCAAATTTTCGATGATAATGTTTCCCCTCCGCTAAAAATCTACTTACTTCCTGCTTTCACACATTGTTCAACCAAGGGAAGTACGGCCTCAACATCTTTCCAACCAAGAATTTCTGTCACCTTTTTTTCCAGGTTTTTATAAGTACGGAAAAACTCGGCAATTTCGTCTAAGCGGTGAGGTGCAATATCTTTGAGAGACTTGACTCCAACATAACGAGGATCTTTATCGGGAACACAGAGAACTTTTTCATCCCGATCGCCACCATCAATCATTTCTAACATTCCAATGGGACGGGCCGTAATTACACAGCCAGGAAAAGTAGGTTGATCCATCAATACCATACCATCTAAGGGATCTCCATCATCCGCTAAGGTATTAGGGATAAACCCATAGTCATAGGGATACTGTACTGAAGCATAGAGTACCCGATCTAAGGCAAAGGCATTAAGATCTTTGTCAAATTCGTATTTATTCTTACTCCCTGCAGGAATTTCAATTAATACATTGATTAAACCAGGTTTCGGTTGGGCCGGAATGCGCGTTAAGTCCACAACTCTCTCCGAATGCTTTACAAGATTAGCTTAATTAGGGACGATTTTATCCCTAGCTGCTTATTTTACAATGGGGCTGCTCATTTTCGAGAACTTATCTTTAACTTAGCGATGATAATAATCACACCTTGAGGGTGATCTTCCCCATTGAGGCTAAGGGATTAAGCAGACATAATGTATACAGGATTCAAAAAGCGGGTGCATACAACAGCAAAGGTTATTTATTGTTTTAGCAGTAAATAGCCCCTTTTTTTTGTTTACTACTGAATAAACCCACGGATGAGTTGATCATATAAAATTAAGGAAGACTTAGCCAATCTTAGTATCATTATGTCTGCTTCTGACGTACAACCCCCCGAATCCTATCGCAAGGAAGATATTCAAGAAATTCTGCACTTGGCGATCGCCCGCAAAACTGAGGGAGAGGAGTTATCTCGTACCCAACTTTGGGAAATTGCGGCAGAATTAGAGATTGATCCAGAATCTCTACAAATTGCTGAACAAGATTGGTTATCCCAAAAACAACGTCAACACAAACGAATAGAGTTTGATCGGTATCGACGGGAACAATTAAAGCAAAAAACCGTCAGATATACGATTATTAATGCTTTTTTGATGCTGATTAATTTCTTGGGTGCTGGCACGTTATCTTGGTCATTATACCTATTATTATTGTTAGGATTACCCTTAGCCTTAGATACTTGGAAAACTTGGCAAACTGAAGGGGAAGCCTATGAACAAGCTTTTCAACAATGGTATTTTAAGAAGGAGATCAAAGAATCCGTTTCTAGTGTTTGGAATAAGATTAAGAAAGCTTGGCTGTCTTAATCATTCCCTTGAGATTGATTGAAGATCAGTCCTGGGGGGAGTACAATCAAAATAAGGGTGATTATAGGTGAAAAAATGGCGGTTAAACTAAACAAACCGATTTTGGTTGCTGGTGTTGGTCTTTCCTTTTTGTTATGGCTTGGGGAAAGTCTTCATCAAGAGATTTTAGCATTCGGAGAATGGGGACTCTTGGGGTTAATGGCCCTGGGAAGTGGAGTCTGGTGGTGGCAACAAAAAACACAAGAATTGCCAACTCTTAAGCCAATTTCTCCCTTAACTTTAGAAGATGCAAATCAGGCGATCGCTAAGACACAAACTCTATTAGATTATATAGTTAAAGAATGCCCCAATTCTAACATCTCTAGTCTACAACAAAAATTAAGCCGATTACCGAGCAGATTTAATCAATCAGTTGTTTCTCTTGGTTTAGTTGGGGTAAAAAACACAGGAAAAACGACCATAAAATCATTATTAAATGCTCAAAATATAGATATTAATCTTGATTTTATTGAAATTGAATCCTTACTAATAGATGACAAAAATAAGCCAATTATTTCGGATTTTATTTTATTTTTAACCACAGGAGATTTAACAGAATCTGAATGGCAAATAATTCAACAATTACAGCAAAATCATCAACGCTGTTTAATTGTTTTCAATAAACAGGATCAATATATTCCTGAAGAAAGACTATTGATTTTACAACAATTACAGCAACGGGTAAAATCAATTATTCCAGCAGAAGATGTTATTTCTATTAATTGCATTCAAACTGAATTAAAAGTTCGGCAATATCAAACCGATGGATCACAGCAAGAATGGATAGAAAATCAGCCGCCCAAAATTGAGCCATTAGTTAAACGAATTAAAGTTATTTTAGAAGAAGAAAGACAACAATTAATCTGGGGAAATATTTGGCGTGAAGCAGTAGAAATTAAACAAGAAGCTAAAGAAATACTCAATCAAATTCGACGTGATCTCGCCCTTCCTTTAATAGAACAATATCAGTGGATAGCTGCGGGAACTGCTTTTGCGAACCCAGTTGCAGCTTTAGATTTATTAGTAACGGCGGCAATTAATACGCAAATGGTTCTTGATTTAAGTAATATTTATAACCTAAAATTCTCCCTAGCTCAAGGACAAACAGTTTCTGCAAAAATTGCTAAAGTAATGGTACAATTAGGAGTAGTTGAATTGTCTACCCATGCCATTAGTGGGTTATTAAAAAGCAATGCAGTCACTTATGTTGCAGGGGGAGTAACCCAAGGCATTAGTGCAGCTTATTTAACCCGTCTAGCTGGCTTAAGTTTAGTTGAATATTTTCAAGAACAAGACATTAATACATCTGGGAATCAAAAAATAGATTTAGAAAAATTATCCCAAAAATTAAAACAAGTCTTTGAGCAAACCAAGCGAACAGAATTACTGCAAAACTTAGTTAAACAGGCCATTCCTAAATTAACATAAATTCTCAATACTATTAATTACACAGCCAGGGCGGGTTTATCTAACTTATTTGTGAGTATCATAACTACTGTAAAAAACCCGCCCCTACAATCTTTTGTATAATTAATTAAGTGATTACTGTGGGTTTATCCCGTCCCGTAAACTTCTTAATTTGGGCAATTTCTTCCGCTAATTGAATTAAGGGAGATAAAGCGGCTTGGGTATCCACATCATGCTTGCTGGCATCAGGTTCATAACTTTCGACATAAACCCGTAAAGTTGCCCCTTTTGTCCCTGTTCCTGATAAACGGAAAATAATCCGAGAACCATCGGTAAACCCGATCCGAATGCCTTGTTTTTGACTGATACTGCCATCAACCGGATCAGTATAAGAAAAGTCATCAGCATAAGCTACTTTATAGCCACCGTAAGACTTTCCTGTCATATCTTGAACCATAGATCTGAGAAGCTTCATTAATTCATTAGCGGGGCCGGACTCCACTTCTTCATAATCATGGCGAGAATAAAAATTGCGTCCATATTCTTGCCAATGATCTCGCACAATTTTTTCAACGGACTCACCCTTAACCGCCAAAATATTGAGCCAGAAAAGTACTGCCCACAGACCATCTTTTTCTCGAATATGATTTGATCCCGTCCCGAAACTTTCCTCACCACAAAGGGTGACTTTACCCGCATCTAATAAATTACCAAAGAATTTCCAACCCGTCGGCGTTTCATAACAGTCAATGCCTAATTTTTCTGCCACTCGATCTGCTGCGGCACTGGTAGGCATAGATCGGGCCACCCCTACTAAACCATCCTTATAA
Organism: Crocosphaera sp. XPORK-15E; assembly: GCF_034931425.1. NCBI lineage: Bacteria > Bacillati > Cyanobacteriota > Cyanophyceae > Chroococcales > Aphanothecaceae > Crocosphaera > Crocosphaera sp. XPORK-15E. The sequence continues at coordinate 173,389 of NZ_JAYGHQ010000005.1, read as the reverse complement.
CCAGGCACTAGGGTAGCATTAGCGGTTAAGACTGCCAGACTATCGCTAGGGGTAACAAAGAAATTGCGCCCTAAAATCATATTGCGATCGCCGTCTCCGTCAGACGCGGCCCCAAAGTCTGGAGCATCATCTCCGAACATGATTTCAACAAGATCATGAGCATAAACTAAGTTAGGATCAGGATGTCCTCCCCCAAAATCTTCTAAAGGTGTGCCGTTTTGTACCGTTCCTATGGGGGCCCCTAAATGTTTCTCAAACAAAGCATGAGCATAAGGGCCGGTGACAGCATGGAGAGAGTCCATACACATTCTAAACTTGCCAGAACTCAGGAGAGCCTTAATTTTGTCAAAATCAAACAATGTTTGCATTAACTCCACATAGGGAACCACAGAGTCAAGGACTTCCACATCCATCGTCCCTAATTTAAAGGAACCAGGGCGATCAAGATTAATGTCTGCCGCTTCGAGTATTTTGTATTCTGTAATAGCTTTAGTGCGGTCATAAATGGCATCTGTGACCTTTTCTGGGGCAGGGCCACCATTGCTCACATTGTACTTAACCCCAAAATCCCCATTAGGGCCACCAGGGTTATGACTCGCGGAGAGAATAATGCCCCCCAAGGCGTTATATTTGCGAATAACAGTAGAGGCGGCCGGGGTCGAGAAAATGCCAGCACATCCCACTAAAATGCGTCCAATATTGTTGGCTGCAGCCATTTTTAGGATAACTTGAATGGCTTGGCGGTTATAATAACGGCCATCACCTCCCACTACAAGGGTTGATCCTTCAACACCGTCTAAACTATCAAAGATAGACTGAATAAAATTCTCTAAATAATGGGGCTTTTGGAAGACAGGAACGGCTTTACGGAGTCCAGAGGTTCCTGGTTTTTGATCGTCAAAAGGCGTTGTCGCAATAGTACGAATTGTCATAGTGCCATTAGACCTGAAAACAGTATTTTTCTATACCCTTAAATGGTTTGGGGCATGATTTATAATTACTTTACCTTTATTTAGCTTTAAAAATCGTTGTCATCATGGGTTAATAAAGATATGTCTGTCCAAAAACTCTGTAGGGGCATGGCATCAGTAAGTTATAGAATCCCACCATTAAATTAATTTTGCCGTAACAAAACCCCTTGTCAAACTTGACTTGACATGATATTATATAGATAATGGAGAAGCCTTACGCCTATAACCCCTTGTTGGGAGTCGCAAAAGGATAGAACTTAAACAGAGGTTATTAAAAGAGGGCGAATGCAATTCGCCCCTACAATAATATTATTTCCCCAATGGTAGGGGCGCATTGCGTGGGCCCAAATGTAACATTTGATTTCTAGGATTGCTGTTTTTAGGGTTTCTTTGAGCAGATTTTTGTCTAATGAAAGTTCAGTCATTCCTTGTTCTCTTGGGTTAATTTGGCTTTAAAAATCGCTTCTATTACATTAACTACAGTGTTCGTCATCTTGACTTCACAATCTTTACTATAGAACTTAAGCAGCTACAGTTGTTTTCTTATTGGGACGATGTGCTGGCGAACCTGTTAACATTCCTGAGACACTAATATCCTCATCTATATCAGGCCAATGTATCCCTTCTCCATCACCAAGAATTTCAAAATTCTGTCGTTGTTCAGGGGATGCTTCTGATAAACGCCATGACCAGACTAAAGGTACACTAATAGTTCTTCCATCTACTAGAATAGCAATAATTTCATCGTCGGTAATTTGAACGTTTAATAAGCGTGGTTCTATGACATTAACTACAGTGTTCATTCCATGCCTCCAGAATTTTAGTAAGATTGGATTTAATTATTCGTCGAATGATGTTTAATTCTTGGGATGAGAAGCCATGATTTTTGCTTAAAGAAATTGGTTCTAGCCAAAATTTACAGATTAGTTTTTCTTGTTGAATATGAACGTGCTTAGGTTCTCCACAGTCAAAACTGTAAAAAAAAGCGGTAAGGGCCGGGAATATTTTTGATGCTTGGCATTGAATTATCAATGATTACAAGTTTTCTTTAATATTACTCCTCTTTCTCCTCCTCCTTCAACTCAGGATGCACTTGTTCTGCATAAACCGTTAAAACCTTGGCCAACGACTCCACCTCACAATCTTTACTCGGACATTTTTGAGTCGCTTTGAGTGCTTGTCCCCAATTTTTTAGGTTGGCCTCAGCCTCTGCGATCGCAATTAAGGCATTAGCTTTAGAATCTGAATCTTCAAGGGACTCAGCAGCCATTAAAGCTTGTCCGAGAAGCTTTTGAGCATCTGGTAATTGGTTTAACTTGCCATATGCGACCGCGATCTCCCTTAAGGCATAAGCTTTATCAGATGAATTTTGAATGGAGTTAGCAGCCATTAAAGCTTGTCCGAGAAGCTTTTGAGCCTCTGGTAATTGGTTCAACTTGCCATAAGCGACCGCGATCTCCCTTAAGGCATAAGCTTTATCAGATGAATTTTGAATGGAGTTAGCAGCCATTAAAGCTTGTCCGAGAAGCTTTTGAGCCTCTGGTAATTGGTTTAACTTGCCATATGCGACCGCGATCGCCCTTAAGGCATAAGCTTTATCAGATAAATTTTGAATGGAGTTAGCAGCCATTAAAGCTTGTTGGAGAAGGTTTTGAGCCTCTGGTAATTGGTTTAACTTGCCATATGCGACCGCGATCGCCCTTAAGGCATCAGCTTTAAAATATGAATTTTCAAGGGACTCAGCAGCCATTAAAGCTTGTTGGAGAAGGTTTTGAGCCTCTGGTAATTGGTTTAATTTGCCTATAGCTTCGGCGATCGCAGTTAAGGCACTAGCTTTAGAAGATGAATCTTGAATAATGGACTCAGCCGCCTTTAAAGCTTGTCCGAGAAGCTTTTGAGCATCTGGTAATTGATTTAACTTGCCATATGCGACCGCGATCGCAGTTAAGGCACTAGCTTTATAAGATGAATCTTCAAGGGACTCAGCCGCCTTTAAAGCTTGTCCGAGAAGCTTTTGAGCATCTGGTAATTGGTTTAACTTGCCTATAGCGACCGCGATCGCACTTAAGGCACTAGCTTTAGAAGATGAATTTTGAATGGAGTTAGCAAATTTAGTCGCTTTGTCAAATTGTCGATCCTTAGCAAAGGCTGCCACCGCTTGCGCTTGAGAGTTAGCACTGCTTTGTTGAGTGGTATTAGCCAACTTCCAGCGAATTTGAGTTAATTGTCCCGTAGTCGTATGGTTAAACCATCCCCAAATTCCCATGACTAAAACAACAATAGCCCCAAAAATTCCAAAATTCCGATAAATGCGCCGCTTACTCTTTTGGATAAGTCTTTCTTTTTGTGGCTGCCTGTCTCCCCACATTAAATAGGATTTCTGCTGTTCAATTAACCACAACTCCCGTAAATTCAATAAATAACGGGGATTATAATTACTATCTATCCAGATTTTCACTTGTTTATTGAGTAATTCATTGGCTTTATATGCCTTGGGTAAAATCTTTCCTGATAGTTTAAGAACAGCCGGAATCATGCGCTCATGAGCTAATTGATAAACCGTTTCATCCTCATGTCTTAGGGGCATAATTAAACGTTCTTGTTCTAGCCAACGGATGGCATCTTTAACCTCTTTTGTCCCCATTGTGCCTAGTTTTTCCTGCAATTGAACCAGAGTAAATGAACCCGATCTTGTCAATCCATTGGAGTCTATTAACTCTAAAAGTAGCTTCATAATCGCTTCTTTTTGGGCTGCGGTGGCTGATTGTTCTCGCAGGGTTAACCGTTCCTCTAAATATTGATACAATAAGCCTTCAAATCTGCCAATTTTATTGAGAGCAATTTTGTCAAATTTGCGGTTTTCAGTGGTTTTTTGATTGCCAATAACTAAAGAGAGAATTTGTATATCTACAGGAGAAATCGGCTCATCTGATTTATCTTTGCCTTGATCAATTAATTCTTGTTCAACAAATGATTGAATATCCTTGCGCTCAAATTCTATATTTTCCGTATTAGCAATCACTTCTAAAACATTAGTTGCCTGTTCCACAGAGAATTTCTTTAACTTAATATTATTCTTAGAATCGAGAGAATAATCTAAAAATTGCTGAATTTCATATTGTTGATAAAACAAATCTGAGCGAAAACTCATTAAAATCTTGACAGGAATTTCCTCATTTTGATACCAATTTTTTAAAGCATTAATAAAAGGATGACGAGCATCTGCTGATTGATAATGAACGAAAAACTGCTCAAATTGATCGAAAAATAGAATTAAAGATTTTTCAGCAATTCTAATACTTTCATTGAAAACATCGATCAAATCTAATTGCTCAATTTCTTCAATAGATAAATTCAAGTTTAACTCTCTATTTAAAGTCTTTTTGATAGTTATTAAAGGATCTTTATCACTAAACTGAATATAAATTCCTTGATCCCTATCTATTTTAGTCAATTCAGGAATTAAACCCGCTTGCAAAAAAGAAGTTTTTCCACATCCCGACTCACCCCATAAAATCCCAATTCTAAAGTTAGCATCATTGAGAATTCTTAGACAATTTTTTATATCTTGATTCCGTTCCAACTGACTAAAAATCTCAGCATCTGTTGCAGTAAAAGACAATAAACCTTTAATTGCCTGACGTTCAACAGGAGTTTGTGCTGTATCCTTAGATAAAGGAGGCATGGTAATCACAGCAACAGCGATCGCCGCTAAAAAAATCACTCCTACAACTACCCAAAAAATTGAAGAATAAAATTCTGGAAGTTGAAAACTAAATGCACTATTCAAAAATTGAGGAACTATTCCCCCTGGTGTACAAAATAAAATTAGGACAACATTAATCAATAACAGTAAAGTAAACCAATTTCGTCTACGAATTAATTCAGCTATCCATTGCACAAACTTAGATAATGTTTCCGTTGTTTGTTGAACTGTTTCTACTGTTTGCTTTTCAGGATGCTCTGGGGATTCAGGCATATAATAAACCTGCAATTTGGTTATAATTAATAATAGGCTAAAGCCTAATTCTACAAGAACTAAGTCCGCCTTCGCGGACTAAATTCTACGAAAGTGGGCAACCTTTGTTTATCTAGCTTAACTCTTTAGAGTTAAGGTCACTGACACAGCTAATTTTGTGTACGAGAATTGGCGTTTTGTTGGGTTTCGTGCCTCAACCCAACCTACAACCTATAATTTAACCATATCAACTTATCTCTTAAAACTATAAATACTGATTATATAAAAATGTGAGGAGTTAGAACAGACATTCAGGAGAGAGTGGTTAGGGTTTTACGCTCGTAATGTCCATATTTTTGAGCATAATAATCCAGAATTGCATCTATCTGTTGTTTAGCACCAGATGGGAGATTAAGGGGATAGTGAATTTGTAAATGATCCACCTGACTTTGAGCATAATCAAATTGTTGAGATTGTTGAGGAATTAAATCAGTTATTATCCCTTCAATTTGGCGTAAATGAGCCGCTAATTCTCGATAGATGGCTAAGGGTAAATTTGGATAAGTGATTTGTTCTACCTGTTGTTTCATGGTGTTAATGATTTGTTTTTAAGACCATTCTTTTAAGGTAATTGTTACATCTCCTTTTTGACGACCTCGAAGACCACTCTCAGATTTTTGTGAATTGTCATTAGAGCCGATTCGACCATCAAAGTCAGCCTGTATTCCAGGTTCAATGGTGTAACTAGTTGGTAATTCAACTCTCATACTGCTAATAATTTTTTTGGTTCCTTTCTCTGAAATTTGCAAAGTCAGAGTCGAAACTTGCAGAGTTTTATCTCCTGAATTACACATTGTTCCGTTAACGAGTGGATTAGCTGAATTTTCCTCTTTAATCTCGACTTGTTGCAAAACGAGGTTATTGACTGTGCCATAGCCACTTGCTTCTGGGGGAGTAATAGGAGGAGTCGGGGCTTCCACAGGTTCTTCTGCTGGTTCTCCCACAGCACGGGATACATCTAACCCATATTGCTCCAAGACAATATAAGGTTTGAGACTACTAGCATTAATCGATTTAACCCGTATTTGTCCATTGGAGAGGGCGGCTCCTTCTGTTACCTGACGGGCTACATTTTCATTGGGAGCTTTAACTATCGCCACTGGTGTTCCATTAAACTTAACAATACCTGATACAACTACCCCTCTGGCTTCATTGGGAATGGGTAAGCTCGGTGCTGGAACGGAAGACGCAGAGGAAGATTCGGCCAGACAGAGATTTTCCGCAGCCACCGCATTAGTTACCCCACCACGACTCCCACCACTACCAGTCGCGGCCACATTAGTCGCACCACCACGACTTGGCCCAGGCTTAGCACCAGGCTTAGTATTAGTCACACCGCTAGTCTCAGTTTGCGCTTTAACAACTGGTGCCAAGGGTAGAAAAGCAAAAGGGTTATTTTTATCTTGTGGTTTTTTGATTTCGTTGCGGCGGGTATTGGGATCAGTGGAGGGAATCAAGTTACTTGTAGGAGGTGCGGTCGGAGTAACAGCGATCTCATCGGTTTTTTCCGACTTTTTAGGGGTTTCACTCGGAGATTTAGCAACGGGAGGTTCTTCTGAGGGTTCCTCAGATTTTTGGAACAAGCCACATCCCCCTAATGTCAGAGCTAGATAGCTCATCAGTAGGACTAAGGATAATTTTTTCATGGTTAGTTTTTTCAAAAAAGAGTCTTCAGACTACTACTTTACAATATTAGCCTGATTTCTCTGGGGGGACTGGCCACAAAAAGGCGGAAAATTACTGATTTTCCTCATTATTTATCAGATCACCTTTAGGTAGGGGAGTTGTCAAGAGGTTTTCCCCATAAAGCTAAAGTCCCAATTTATCCATTAATTGAGAGATTTCAAAAGTATCCCCCATTAATTCCTGAATGCAGCTAACCTTAATTTTTTCTTGCAGTCGTACTTTCCCAAAGGTTTGATCGACTATTTCAACCGTTCCTAGGGTATCAAGATTGACGGAAAGAATGGGAACTTCTAAATCTTCGGCCCGACTGATAATTAAAGGTTGAGGGGCCATGTGTCCCGTGAGGATCAGACAACTTGTAGAGGTTTCTAGGGCGGCCAGTTGTAAATCTGTGCGATCACCTCCTGTGACAACTGCTTTGTTTTGTCCTTGACGGAAATATTCTAAGGCGGAATTAACATTCATCGCCCCAATGGTAAGACTTTCTACCATTAAATCTAGGCGATCGCTACGGCATAAAACCTGGGCGTTTAATTGGTGAGCGATTTCTCTGACGCTGACACTCCGCAGTAAACGACTCGATGGCAGCAACCCTAAAACGGCAATTCCCTGATGTTCTAGATAGGGTTTGACCAAAGTGCGAGTGGCTTCTAGGGCTTCATGGGGAATATCATTAATTAACACCCCAATTAGATGAGAGCCTAATTCTGCTTTAGCTTTTAAAATACTATCAACGACTAAGGGGGAATGATAGCGGGCAACTAATAAAATAGCCGCGTCTAGGGTTTGGGCCATATCCGCAAGAGATAGTCCAAATAAACTCCCTTCCCAGAGTGTCCCTGTGCCTTCTAAAATCACCACATCAACCGAAAGATCGGATAATTGTTGCTGTAATAATTGTCTATAATCCGTTGTATCTTCTCCCGTCAGGCGTTTTTCAACGGTCTTGTCTTCTAGGGAGATCAAAGGCGATCGCACTTGTTCCTCTGGTAAACCTAAAGCCTCAGAGATAAACTGTACATCGGCCTCGGTTTGACTATCCTTCAAGCAAGTACCGACGGGTTTACAATAAGCGAGGGATAGTCCCTTAGCTTGAAATTGATGGGCGAGTCCTAGAATGGTTCCTGATTTACCACTATAGGCTTCTATTGACCCGACTAATAAATATTTGGCTGACTGTGCCACCCTGTTACTCCTTATCGTTTAATGGGTCACGAGGCTGATTCTTCACAGTGTAGCAACTTGCGATAGAATCCTTGAGGAAAATCTACTGAGTTGGCTGCTTGAAAAGTTTTCAGGACATCAATCAGATAATCGATGAATTCTGCATTGAGAATGGTGATTTCATAGCTTAATTCTGCTTGTCCATCAAACTGCATTCGACAGCGGGTTAATTCAGAGGGTAGCTTAGAAACATACCAGGAGGCGACAAAAGGAATGCCTTGGCCTCCTTCAATGCGTCGTTGTCCTTCGAGATGACCTTGGGAGTACAAAGATATAGCATAGGGCAGAATTTTATGTTTATCTTTGTGATAGTAAGGTTGATAGATCATTACCTCAGCTTTGGCCGCAGGTGGGATTTGATCGATGGTAGTCATAACGGGTCTGAACCTTAAAAGGACGGGGTTTTAAACCCAATTCTCTGATAAACAATGCCGCCCCTGTTATCAGGTATTTCTTTTTGGTCGGACATTTTATAGGAGCGAGAATCACCAATTCTGCCTCTCTAGGCACACTTGGGTGCGTGGGCTTCACTGAGTTTAGCACAAATTTTCAATCATTGTCTGACTAATTTTAATCTTTTTGAGTTAATTAAATAATAAGCAGAAAAATTCCATAAACCTAAGCTTTCAAGAGTAGTTGCTGAACCAAAATCAAATTGATGACTAATAACTATTGCGCTATAGTTACAGTTTGCCTGAGAGTTGAAATCCATCAAGATTTTACTATTGCGCTATAGTTACAGTTTGTCTGAGAGTTGAAATCCATCAAGATTTTACTATTGCGCTTTAGTTACAGTTTGTCTGAGAGTTAAAATTCATCAAGATGTTGCTGTTGTTCCTATAATTAAGTTAAGAAAGTCCTAAAACCCAAGATTGTCTAACTAACTTCAATCCTTCTGAGTGAGTTAAATTAATAAGATGCTATTAAACTATAATCCTCGCCATTGTCTGCCTTCTGCTGAAGATTTACCCGACTCTGATGATACTCCTGTGGATAATCAACTACAACACTTAATTTCCGTACTTTTAGAAGCTACTCTCGCCTTAATTTGGTCCCAAAGACAAGATTGGTATTTTGGGGTTGATATGGGTATTTATTATGATCCCTACGAATCTGCTATTGTTCCTGATGGGTTTTTAAGTGTTGGTGTTCCCCGCATTATTGATGAAGATTTACGCTTATCTTATGTGTTATGGGAGGAACAAAAAGTCCCTATTTTAGCTTTAGAAGTGGTTTCTCAGAAAAGACGTAAAGAATATACAAAAAAGAAAGATTTTTATGCAGAAATGGGGATTTTATATTATGTAATTTATAACCCATTACGGAAGCGTAAACCTAGATTAGAAGTGTATCAATTAAACAAGGGCAATTATGAATTATTAGAAGGGGAAATAATTTGGTTATCAGAATTAAATTTAGGAATAGGTAAAGAAAAAGGCATTTATCAAGGCATTGAACGAGAATGGTTATATTGGTATGATCAAGATAGAAAACGCTATTTAACCCCAGAAGAAAGGGCTGTAAACGCACAACAAGAAGCTTTGAAAGCACAAGAAAGAACTAAAAAATTAGAAGAAAAACTGAGAAGTTTAGGGGTTGATCCTGATCAATTATAAAATTGAATTTATGAACAACAATCAAAATTGCCAGATTAACCCTTTAAGTGTAGCACCCATGATGGACTACACAGATCGTCATTTTCGCTATTTCATGCGTCAAATTACCCGTCATACCCTACTTTACACGGAAATGATTGTCACCGCAGCTATTAAACATGGCGATCGCCCGAAACTTCTGGACTTTTCCCCCGAAGAAAAACCCTTATCCTTGCAGTTAGGAGGAGATAACCCCCAAGACTTAGCAGAATGTGCCATAATTGCCGAAGATTGGGGCTATGATGAAGTAAATTTGAATGTAGGTTGTCCAAGCGATCGCGTGCAAAGTGGCAATTTTGGGGCTTGTTTAATGGCTAACCCTGAATTAGTGGCCCAAGCTGTTGAAAAAATGCAGCAAGGGGTTAATATTCCCGTTACAATTAAGCATAGAATTGGCATTGATGAGCAGGACAATTATGAAGATATGGCTCATTTTGTGCGGGTAGTTTCCAAAGTAGGATGTCAAAGGTTTACGGTACACGCAAGAAAAGCATGGTTAAAGGGTTTAAGTCCAAAAGAAAATCGTAATATTCCCCCTTTAAGATATGAGGATGTTTATCGTCTTAAAGAGGAGTTTCCTCAGCTTTTTATTGAGATTAATGGAGGTATTATTAATCTTAAACAAGTAAGAGATCATTTACAGTTTGTTGATGGGGTTATGATTGGTAGAGCAGCTTATGATAACCCTTATTTATTTGCTACAGTAGATCGAGATATTTATCAGCAAAATGTCATACCTCCGACTCGTCATGAGGTTATAGAAAGGATGTTTCCTTATATTGATTATTGGGTAAGTCGTGGCTTAAAACTTCATAGCATTAGTCGTCATTTATTAGCTATTTTTTCAGGTATTCCAGGGACAAAAGCTTGGAAACGTCATATTAGTGAAAATGCTTGTTTATCTAGTGCAGATGCTCAAGTGATTGCTGATGCTTTGACAAAAGTTTTTCGCTAAATTTATGTTACAAATAGCCTTAATTTTCTTGACAAAAATCACCTTTTTAATTATAGGAATCTCGAAGTTTATGACATAACCAATAAAATCGAAATGGTGATAACACTAATTGCTCTTTAAACAGGGTAGGAGATTCCCCTGAATATAAATCAATAATCTCACTGTAATCATTAATTATAAATCTATTACTTGCGATTTCCCCTAAGTTTAAATATTGATAACTAGCATCAAAATTACCAATAACGACTACATTATTATCCTGCAAAATATCAATCCTTAAGAAAGCCAATAAATTGTCATTACTAAGGTCAATTAAATCTCGATTATTAAAATCCCCAAAGGCAGAGATTTCTTTTCTAATTTTAATCATTCGTTGTAAAGCGGTAAAAATAGTATGCTGAATCGTGCCATTTTTGTGACGTAATTTTGCTTTTTGCCAGTCTATTTTTGGACGATGGGCCCATCTACTATCATTAGCTTTACTGAGATTTCCCATATAAGAATAATCGTTAAGGGTACCGATTTCATCACCATAGTAAATCAGTGGAATACCCCCAAAGGAAAAAATCATACTATGCAGTAATAAAATATGTTTAATCGTCAGATCTACTTTGCTTTGATTTCCTTCTTCTAAAGCACTTTCTAAACCAATTAAAGAGGTTAACGTCCCCGATATACGGGCATCATTATTTTTGGGATTTTGTCCAAATAACAAGCCCTTAGCCGCAGTATTTTCAAATTTTCCCGAAAAATAGTCCAGTAAAAATTGACGGTGAGATCTGGGTTCATAACCTGCCTGTATAATATCATCATCAGTAAAACCTAAGCCGATATCATCGTGACATCTAATATAATTTAACCAGGTTGCTCTTTCTAATTTATCGGGTAAATTTTTAACACCTTGTCTAACTAATTTGGCGTTTTTAGTCGCTACTGCATCCCATAATAAAGCCATAAAAGTAGCATTATAGGCAATTTCACATTCTTTAGCGTTGATGGCATCTTCCCCAAAATATTTGACTATTTCTAAGGGTGCAACAATAGCTTCAGCAATAAATAATGTACCGGGTGCAGTGACTTGACAACAATCTTTAAATAGTTGTAATAAGATATGGGCTTCATGTTCATTTTGACTACTACCGCCAATTTTTTTCCATAAAAAAGCAACAGCATCAAGGCGTAATATATCAATACCTTGATTGGCCCAAAATAATAGAATATCTAACATTTCAATAAAAACACTAGGATTTTGATAATTCAAATCCCATTGATAGTTATTAAATACTGTCATCACCCATTTAGCCATTTGTGTATCCCAAGTAAAGTTACCTGGTGCTGTTTGGGGGAATACTTCGGGGAGGGTTTGTTCAAACATATCGGGAATTTCCCGATTATTAAATATATAGTAATAATCTTGATATTTTTGATTGCCATAACGGGCTTTTTCGGCCCATTCATGTTCATTTGAGGTATGATTAACCACAATATCCAAAACCAATAAAATATCTCTTTTTTTCATCTCAGCAGCGATGGTTTGAATATCAGTTAAATCTCCAACTTTTTCATCAATTTTACGATAGTTACTCACCGCATAACCGCCATCACTCGCATTTTTTGGGCATTCTAAAATGGGCATAATATGAACTAAATTTACACCTAATTCCGAAAAATAGTCAATTTTTTTGGCTAAATCTGGTAAATTTTCGGCAAAACCATCCGCATATAAGGTCATTCCTACCCATTTTTGACTCAGAAACCAATTAAAATCTTTTTCCCTTGCTAAATCTATTTTTTTCAATTCTGGCGATCGCAAAATATATTGACGCGCCATAACTTCTACTAATTTTAATAATTGAGGTTTAAAATCGTAGCGTTTACCATAAAGTTGCTGAAAAAGAGAGAAAAGGCTATAAAAATTAGCTCCTAATCGAGTATAAAAATAACTAAGTTCTTTTTCTGTAATTTCTGGTTTAAGTTGATCTAAAATTTCATTGAGAATGGAATGGGACAATTGTTCGTACATAAGAATAATTAATAATTGTTAGGGAGTAGAGATTGTTATCAATGGATAATTGACAATTGACAATTGATAATTAATTAATTCGGTTTATGGTTAGACTTTGCTCACCAACAAACCTCTCCTTTCAAGGAGAAAAAAGCACTCATGTTCATTGCTTTCAATCCTCCTTATTTCGAGGAGAGGTCATTATCCATTATCCATTATCCATTATCCATTATCCATTATCCATTATCCATTGTTGAAATTTCCCATTGTTTCAGGAAACCTTGATAAAAAGAACGATCATCGGAAGTAGCCCCTTGTATCCCCACAATAGCACTGGCAAATTGTTGAGCGCGGGTTAAAGTGGTAGATACATCCCAATTTTTGAGAATACCTAGTAGTAAAACGCTACAAAAAGCATCCCCTGCACCAACCGTGTCTACTATTGTAGTGGTTTGGGATGGGGAAATGTGCTGATTTATGTTATCAGATGTAAATAAAGTTGCCCCTGCCTTGCCTTGAGTTAGGATGATCTGGTTAAGGGGAAAAACAGAGAATAAGTAGTTAATACGGTTATTAATATTGCTTTCGTGAGGGACAATTAAGGATAATTCTTCCTCGTTTAGTTTTAACCATGAAGTATTTTTTAAGAGAGATTCAATGGTGTTTAAATCCCAATAAGGTGATCTGAGGTTAACATCAAAAAAAATTGAGGGTGAAATTGATTTTTTGATTTGCTCAAGAGTGATGGCTGAATTAGTATTTCTTCTGGCTAATGTCCCATGATAAAGAATGCTATTTTGGGGTAAATCGGGAATATTTGAAAATTCAATAAAATCATAAGCACTACTTTCAACGATATCATAATGGGGTTCATTATCTATTAAGTTTACTGAAACAATTCCTGTAGAATTATGGGAATCAGTTTGTAAATAATCAAGATTCATTCCCCAATCTTTCATGGCTTTTTTAATGCTTTCCCCATAACTATCATTACCGACACGGGAAATAAATAAGGGTGATATGCCAAAGGCTTGTAAATGCCATGCTACGTTAAAAGGTGCGCCCCCTAAAACATTATTTCCGTCGGGGAAACAATCGAATAAAACTTCGCCAAAAATAATAATTGTTTGATTCATCATTCTTTTGTGATCTGGTTGATTATCTCTTGGTTTAAGGGAGCAAAATTCGGAAAATAATGGGCAATTCCTTCTAAAATTCCACTGCTATAATTGCCATTCATGGTTAAATATCCCCCTTGGGCAATATAGACTGAGTTGGTCAAATTTGTTTGAGCTATTTTTGATTTTACTTTGTCTTTGACTTCTCCGTGAGCATTGGCCACTAAGATAGATTTAATCGGACTAATTAATACATCTAAATCATTGCCACTATCTCCCGAAAAAACCGTATTTTCAAGAGTAAAGTTATGATGTTCCATAACATAGGCGATCGCCTGATATTTATTAGCACTTTGAGGCAAAATATCTAATAAACCGACATTTTTTTCCTCATCGATACTCCAAATCAAATTAGATCGTATTTGTTGATTTTCTAATCTTGACCTAATTTCAGAAATGAGCTTATCAATATCGGCAGTGAGAGCAACATAATAACTTAATTTATGTAAACTCTGCTTTTCTTTTTCCTGTAAATGACATTGTTTTAAGTCGGCAAAGATGGGGATTAAATCATCATAACTTTTGTCTTGCCAATCTCCAGATATTTTCTGATCCCAAGCTTCAATTCTTAACCATTGTTGATGACTAATCTGATAAATACTGGCACCTACATCAGCAATTACGAAATTAGGTAAGGGGAGTTGATAATCTATGATTGCTTGTTTAACTAATTTTTGATCCCTACCTGTAACATAGGCTAATGTCACTTTCTCATGGGATACTAATTGAGTAAAACAAGGTCTAGCATGGCTTGATTCAGGATGGTTTCCATTAGGAATTAGGGTTCGATCTAAATCCGTACAAATTAATAGTTGGTCAATCATAAATTACACCAAAATTATTTTCTAAAGTTAAGCATTTTCACACAAGGAAATAAAATCATAATGATTGATTCCGTCAATAATACCCGCAGCATATTGTTTTTCAGAGAAGAAAATCGGTTCAATATCTGCTAAGTCAGAAAGTTCTTCCTGATGACGATTAGCAACAACTACCGATAAAGTATTGCCGCGCATCATATCTTCATCACCCCCTGAACCTCCCACCGTTAAAATACGGGTTAAAGGTATATCCCATTGTTGAGCAAACCACCGTACAGCATAGCCTTTTGATGCTCTGATTGGGACAATATCTATGAATTGACCAAAGGAAAAGATCACGTTAACTGTTTGTTCATTTTGATGCAAGATACTCTTGATTCCTTCTAGTGTTGGCGCAAGGGCCGCATCATAGAAATAACTAATCTTATAACTGCTTTGTTGCTCTTTTGGTTGCAATGTTAATCCAGGTAATCCATTTAAAAGCTGTATAATCCTTTGTCGATTCCATAAGTGATTAATGTGAGTTGTCCAAGCATCATCTTTAGTCAGATCTGGATAATAATAAATTTCTGTACCCATACTGGTAATTAAAACATCAGGTTGCGGAATATTGTTTTGACGTAAGATTTTTAAGGCGGAGTCTAAACGTCTACCTGTGGCCAGACAAAAACTAATATTTTTCCGTTTTTCAGTTAAGAGCTTAACTAATTCTTGTAAGGATTCAGAATCACCGAGTAAGTTTTGCTCAATACTGGTTATAATTGCCCCGTTATGAAACATCATCGGCCTACGCTGTCCGACAAATCTTTGCAGGGGTTCTGTTTTATCAATTATTGGCTGTAGCATTTTTAAATAGGTTTCTACATGAGATTCCCATGTATAATATTGTTTAACTTTTTTGATGCCATTTTCCGCTAACCTCTGCCAATCTTCTTTATCTGTAAGGACTTTTAAGATTGTATCGGCAATGTTTTCTGGATCTAGGGGATCAATTAAATAACCATTTTGACAGTTTTTGATGATGTCAACTGGCCCACCGTCTTGAGTCGCCACAACAGGTAAACCACTAGCTGCCCCCTCAATTAAAGTTAAGCCAAAGGGTTCAGTTAATGCGGGGTTAACAAATACTCCCCCAGAAAGGGCTGCTAAACGATAAATAACCCCAATATCTTCCGATGATAATGTCTTAGGATAGGCTACTTTACCATATAAATCATAGCGATCAATTGTTAATAATAAGTCGGTAAATATATCTTGCAAACTGTCATCTAAGTCTTTAACATCATCTCTCATTCCTGCAAAGATCACCAGATTTGCTTTTTTTTGCAGTTCCTGGCACTGTCCAAAGGCTTCAATGAGTGCCTGTATATTTTTACGTTGATCTAAGCGAGAAACGGCTAAAACGATGGGTTTACGAGGCTCTTTTAAAAATCGGGCGATTGTTGTAAATACATCACTGTCCCATTCATTACCCTGTGGGGGATAAAATATTTCTAAATCAGTACCTGGCGGTATAACCCGCATTTGTTGCGGTTCATAATAATCATATTGGGCATACTGTTCATTAATTTCTTGATTCGTACTGGTGATCACTCTTTCTGCTGAACTTAGGGTTTCTTCTTCCCCATTGATACGGCGAGTCATGTTATATTGTTCTTCAATAACTTCTCTTTTAACACCACTTGCTAAGAGTCTTTTTCGCTTACTACGGCCTAAAGAATGTCCTGTATGTATTAATGGTATTTCTAATTGATGAGATAACCTTGCTCCCACATATCCCGCATCAGCATAATGGGTATGAATTACATCAGGCATTTTAGGTTGACTTTTGAGATAAGCGAGCGCATTATCAGCAAAATTATCTAAATAATCCCATAATTGTTCCTTGGGGATATATTCATCTACACCTGAAGAAATGCGAATAATATTGGCTTTTTCGTTGATCGGTTCAAGGGGTTGACTATAATCTTCACTCACTTGAGGATCAATTAACAGTTTTGTCATCAAATCAACTCGTTTAATCTCCTCATGTTTTGATAATACTTCGGCTAACTCTAATACATATTTAGTTTGTCCCCCTGTATCAGCATCTCTCCCTAATTCAAGATTGTTTCCTCTAATTAGACCATGAATGCTGATCAGCAATATGTATTTTTGATTAGGTTTCATCATTTTAGTGATATACGTTTTTTCATAATACAATATCTACTATATCATATACTGCCTCATTTTCTTGAAAATGCCAGATCCCTAATTTATTCATCTTAAGCAGGTTTTTTATGTGGACACAACTTCATGCTAGACTCCATCAAACCCTAAAAGACAGTGACTTATTGCCCAAAAAGAAGCATCTCTTAATTGCCGTATCGGGGGGACAAGATTCTCTTTGTTTACTTAAACTTTTAAATGATTTACAATCAAAATGGTCTTGGCAAATAGCCATTGCTCACTGCGATCACGGTTGGTCCTCTGATATTGGAATGGCTGATCATGTAGAAGAATTAGCAAAAAATTGGGGCGTTCCTTTTTATTTAAAAGTTGCCATAATGATGGAAGAAACGGAAGCAGCAGCAAGAGAATGGCGATATCAATCATTAATAGAAATTGCTCAAGAAAATGAGTTTACAGAAATTGTTACAGGTCATACTTTAAGCGATCGCGCTGAAACTTTACTCTATAATTTAATAAGAGGTTCGGGAACGACGGGACTTGGTGCCTTAACTTGGAAACGTCCTCTAACTTCTAATATTAATTTAGTTCGTCCTTTATTAAATGTTTCCCGCGCTGAAACTTTGGCATTTTGTCAACAGTTTAAAATTCCAATTTGGGAAGATGCTGTTAATGCTAATATTGACTATGCCCGTAACCGTATTCGTCAGCAATTATTGCCTTATCTAAAAAATTATTTTAACCCTAATATTGAAAGAAATTTATCCCAAACAGCCGAGATATTAAAAGCAGAATCTGATTATTTAGAAAGGGAAGCAAAGACAGTTTTAGATCGGGTAATTTCTCCTGATAAAACTCAATTAAATCGTCTAATTCTACGCACAATTCCCTTAGCTTTACAACGGCGAGTAATTCGTCAATTTTTGCAACAAATTAGCAGCAGAAAACCCGATTTTGAACAAATAGAAGCTATGGTTAATTTAATTGATGCACCTAGGCGATCGCGGACTTCTTCTCTACCTGGTAATATCATCGCTGAAGTTCAAGAAGAATGGATTATTATTAGACAATTATAGAATTATATAATTAATTTTTTGTAGAGGCAATTCATGAATTGCCTCTACTTCCTAAAATACTCAGATCTTTCACCTGAACCAAAAATCCGATTTTTTGCCTAAATTTCAACGAAATAATTAGGGTTTAACTGCTTGAAAATCGGATTTTTTTAGCTTTTTGGTGTTGCTTCAAGCTCTGAGAAATACTTCAATTTTTGTTGATTTCTTGTTGAGAACAAACCTTTTCGGTAATCAATTTACCTGCTAATTGATGTCCTAATTTGTTCCAATGTCCGCTACCCATAACCGTATTATCAAAACCATGTAAAAATTGTTTATTTTTGTCAGCATAATCTTGCAATAAAGGAGCTAATGTTAACACATTAAATTGTTCTTTTTCTCCTAACTTAGCAATGCGTTGATCAGGATAAAATTCATTCTTAATCTGTGCTTGATTAAAATATTTTTCTCGTAAAGATGGATCAGGATAAACTTGAGCAGGGTTACTTAATGTTACCACTAAAAAATCAGAATTAAGGGCTTTTGTTTCATCTCTAATTAAGGTAATTAGTTCCTCTGTAATGTCCCAAGCATCTTGCCAATTTTTGTCAGAGTTAAGATAAAGTTCAGGAGTAAAATCAAGATAGTTCACAATATACTTATTCTCAATTTTTCCCTCATTTCCTAACATAGTACGCTGATTTTTCATGGCAACTCTTGCTTCATTAATCACCTGAAGAATACGAGAATTATTAACGATAGAAAAAATCAATCGTCTCGGCCAACTATTACGCCATTGATAGGTTTCTGTTTCCTTAAAAGATGTATCAAGAACATATTTTCCGTCTTTTTTAATTAAAAATGGACTAAAGCGATCCGGTGGACTTAAAACTTTTGAATTATTAATAATATCATTACCCGTAAACACAGCTAAAATTACTAAATCAGGGGAATATTTAACCACATTATTTTTGAGTGTCATTAATTCTTGTGCTGTTCCATAATCACCCACTCCAAAATTAATAACCTCAATTTTTTCTCCCTTAAATGCTTGACATTGAGGCAATTTATTTTCAATAAATGACCAAAAAGTATCCTCAGCATTAACTTGAATTGCTTCCGCAAAAGAATCTCCTAAAACAGCAATTCTAAAAGTATTTTGTGGTTTTTCTAAAGTATAATCTTTGTCTCTTAATCCCTGTTTACTAACAGAAACCCATCCTTTCCCTTCATGAGTCCACCATCCTGATATTCCTGGAATTAAAGCATGACCTCGATTTGCATCCGCTTGATAAAAACTTGGATAAGAAATACCGACAATTCTTAACCCAATTTCCCCAATTCCCAAAGCAAAAATAATCCCACCTAATCCAACAAGTAAATTAATTCCAATTTGTTTAAGTTGCGGCATAAAGATTGTCTATATTTTTATTATAAATCTATACTAAGTCGCTATATATTACTTATTGACCGAGTTAATGAACAGGATGTTCCAAAGTAAATAGTTCTTTGAAAAAATGTATAGTAAAGCTTTAAGGGTTTCCTGAGACAACAAATCGAGCTACAGCCACTAAAAATCCCCCAATTACTGTTACCAAAATACCGATTAGTGTCCAAATTTGTGCCTTGGTTGAACCCTTTAATTCTTTAATATCTTCTTTAAATCCTTTAACTTCAACCTCAAGGGTTTTTATTTCTCCTTTTAAGGATTCAATGTCGGTTTTAGTCTCGGTTCTAAATTTATTAACATCTTTTTGAAGTTCATCAAACCTATCATCAATCTTTTCTAACTTACCGTTAATCTGTTTTAAAATTTCTTCTAACGAGTAAGTGATTGTTATGGGGGTTTGACTCATGATTTAAACTCCTATTAAGAGTGAATTTTAACGTTAATCTTCCTCTGCCCCCTCTGCCCCCTCTGCCCCCTCTGCCCCCTCTGCCCCCTCTGCCCCCTCTGCCCCCTCTGCCTCCTCTGCCTCCTCTGCCTCCTCTGCCCCCTCTGCCTCCTCTGCCCCCTCTGCTGATTAATGCGGACGGAGAGACTCGAACTCTCACGCCAAAGACACTAGAACCTAAATCTAGCGCGTCTACCAATTCCGCCACGTCCGCTTATGTCCAGTTTATAATCATAGCACAAGTTAATTGATTTGGGCAAGATTTTTGAAGCTAACGGGAAAACCAATAAATCTGGTTCTTCAGGACATATTATGCGAAACCATTAGTTATCAAAGAGAGGGAGGGCGTATGCCATAGGCCCCTACGTCCCAATTTGTCCACTTGTAGGGGCGCAATGCTTGCGCCCTCTAGCTTACCAAAGTTTATTATTTTAAACAGCAAATTCTCGCTGGAAAAAAGAAAAAGAAGTCTCATAATTCTGAGAATTTTCAAGATTTGAGGTAGCTAAAGCGGATTTTTCGGCCTTGGTTTCTAAATAAGTTGTGATTCCATTGGTTTGACCAAAATTCGTGTTCTGTAAATTAGCTTTTTCTAAGATTGCGCCCGTTAAATCTGTCCCTTCTAAATCCGCATCAGCTAAATTTGCGCCTAATAGGTTGGCATTCCGTAAATTAGCATAACGTAACCGGGCCCCTTGAAGATTGGCCCCTTTTAAATTTGCTGCTTCTAAATTACTATATCCTATTCGCGCTTCACTCAAATTTACCCATTCTAAATCAGCATGACTTAAATCTACATCTTTGAGAAAACTACGACTTAAATTAGCTCCAAAAAAGGAAACTTCTTGTAAATTAGCCCCACTTAAACGAGCTTCTTTCAGATTAGCCCAAGTAAAATTAACCCCTCTTAAATTGGCTTCTCGGAGGTTAATGCGTTCGAGATTTGCTCCACAACAATTAGCATAGGATAAATCAGCAGAGCGGAGATTAGTATGGGATAAATTAGCCCCACTCATTTTGGCCCTTACTAAAGATGATTTAACCATAAATGCCCCACTCAAATTGGCTTTAGTGAGATCGGTTTCAATCAGTTGTGCTTGACTCATTTTGGCATAAGTTAAATCAGCCCAGTTTAAACTAGCATGGCTTAAATTCGATTTAGTTAAAAACCCGCGACTTAGATTAATTCCCATCAAGTTTGCTGCGGTTAAATCTACGGAGATCAGCATTACTCTTGACAAATCGACTCCTCTGAGATCAATTTGAGGGAAGTCTCGAATGCCTTGTTCGTAGAGTCTAAGTAGTTGGCTAGTATTCATCTTAGGGTTAGATACTCCCAAAAATAGTGGCTGAACTAATCGCGGCAAACCAGATTATATTTAAGCCAATCTAGACAAAATTATGTCCAGGTGTTAGGGCTGAAGACCTACCGCTAAAGGTTGCTTGAGATAAGCAAAATCTTTTGATTATTATCATATTACCCACAAGCGAATAATTATGATACCATTCACAGACTTTTGTTAAAAAACTTATTTGTTCTTTAACTTCATTCAGATTATTCCATGAAAAATTTTATCCGATCTTGAGGATCGGAGTCTGATTCTTAAAAAATCTCTATTTTATTTCCTAGAAATTACGCAAGTCTCATTTTTTTAGAGTTAAAAAATATCATCATTAAATCCTGACAGTTAATTTTCTGAGTGGTTAGCTAGGGAGTAAATCTGACCATCCATCAGAAGACGGGTAATTCCTTTAGCTTGCAGATAAGAACAAGTTTTATACAATAGACTGCCATCAGGCACCTTAATCACGCGCTGAGAACGGTTAGAAAACCGACGAGCAACCCGATGATTATCAAACACGGGTAAGGTTTTTTGTTGCAGTTCATCAGCAGGAATTTGGCCTAAATGAGCAAATTCTTTCAACGGCCGCACAATTAATTCCGCCATGCGATCGATCACTAAATAGCAAGTTCTCGGAAAAGTGGCTTCTGATAAGGGTAAGACTTGAACATCTCCATCTGCAGAGAAAGATTGATTATAGTCAGACTCATCATCATCGTCATCGTCATCTTCCTCATCCCAGTCGTCATCTTCATCCTCAATGTCTTCCCCTAACATTTCTCCGAGGGCGATAACATCCACGTTTTCTAAGTCATCCTCATCCTCATCCTCATCTTCTTCGACTGAAAACTTCATAGAAGGTTTCTCGATAGTAAAGGAGGCTTTCTGGGAGGTAATGGGAGGGGTTTCTGCTACAGCTACCGGAGACTCTTTTTTAATGAGAATTGGGGACTTTTTAGCCTCTTTGACTTCTATTACTTTTTCTTTTGGTTGAGGGATGTCTTCTGTTACTGTTACTGTTACTTTTACTGGTTCTGGTTCTGGTTCTGGTTCTGGTTCTGGTTCTGGTTTTAGGTCTAGTTCTAATACTGGTACTGGTTTTAGGTCTAGTTCTAATACTAATTCTGCTACCGATACTGATTTATGGGTACGGGCCAAACGTTTTTTCTGAATTAATTCCTCATACTCCATATCCGAGAGAGTATTTTTGAGAAAGCGGCTAATAGTAGAACTACTGACCCCATAACGGTCAGCTAAGGTAGAGGTAGTTTCTGGCGTTTGACGATAAAGCTTAAGAATTTCTTGCTTGTCGTCGTCGGTTAATTTCTTGGGACTCATAGTTATACCTACCTTTTTGGCAGTTCGACTCTACCTTAACACCCCTAGAAGCATCTGATAAGATAATCCCCAGTAACCTAGGGGTAGATCTGTCTCAACAGATGGCTAGAGCATCAGGATTAATTAGTTGCCTGATCTAGTCTATCGCTCCCCGTGAGGTTTTATCTCTTTTCAGTATCAAAAACTTAACGATTATGGTAATGGCAAAGGCAACACCCGCTTTATTAGTGTTAGCTGACGGGACATCTTTTGAGGGTTTATCTTTTGGCGCAAAAGGAACGACCGTAGGAGAAGTAGTATTTAATACGGGAATGACGGGATATCAGGAAGTTTTAACTGATCCCAGTTATTGTGGTCAAATGGTGACATTTACCTATCCTGAATTGGGTAATACGGGAGTCAACCCCGAAGATGAGGAGTCAGCAGGGCCCCAGGTGAAAGGGGTAATTGCTCGCAATATTACTTATCGTCCCAGTAATTGGCGGTCTACGGAATCTCTCCCTGATTATTTAGTGCGTCATAATATTGTGGGAATTTATGGCTTAGATACGAGGGCCTTAACCCGCAAAATTCGCTCATCTGGGGCAATGAATGGCATGATTTCTACAGAGATCTTAGATCCAGGTGAATTGTTGCGTCAAGTTCAATTAGCCCCTTCTATGGCTGGATTAAATTTGGTTAAAGAAGTTACCACCAAAGAGATTTATGAGTGGTCAACTCCCACAGATTCTCATTGGGAATTTAACTCGAAAAATCTTGATTCGACAGAAGTTCCTTTAACCGTTGTTGCCGTTGATTTTGGCATTAAACGCAATATTTTACGACGGTTAACGAGTTATGGTTGTCGGGTAATTGTGGTACCTGCTAATACACCGCCTGAAGATATTTTAAAGTATAATCCTGATGGGATTTTCTTATCAAATGGCCCTGGTGATCCGGCGGCAGTTACGGAAGGAATTAGCACGGCTAAAGCCTTAATTAAAGAGGGCAAACCAACTTTTGGAATCTGTATGGGACACCAAATTTTAGGGCTATCTTTAGGGGCTGAAACCTTTAAGTTAAAGTTTGGTCATCGGGGCTTAAATCAACCTTGTGGGTTACGTCAACAGGTAGAAATTACCAGTCAAAATCACGGTTTTGCTGTCACAGAAAAGTCTTTAGAGGCTGATGTAGAAATTACTCATCTCAATTTGAATGACGGAACTGTGGCTGGTTTATCCCATAAAACTCTACCTTTCTTCTCAGTTCAATATCATCCTGAAGCAAGTCCTGGCCCTCATGATGCTGATTATTTATTTGAGAAGTTTGTTAAGTTAATGCGAGAAAGTAAAGCGTAATTCTGAGAAGAAATACTGCTAGGTGAAAGATAAAAGTAGGGGTCAACGGCCGTTGACCCCTACAACTTTAATTATTCCCCTAAACTATAGAGAGATGAGCATCCAATTAATTAGTTCAGAGCTTGCTTTATTTGTCAGAGTTGGCAATGAAATTTTAACCAGTTTTTGTCAATTATTGGCAATATTTGTCATTTTTTCTGGTGTAATGAGGGCATTAATTATTGTCCTCAAAGATTTTCTATTTAAACCCCAAACAACGGAAGGGTTTCAACGTGGCCGTTTAGCAATGGGTTATTCTTTTTCTTTGGGGTTAAGTTTTTTAGTCGGGGCCAGTATTTTAAAAACAATGATCTCTAGTCGTTGGGATGATATTGCCCGACTTATTGTTATTATTGCTGTACGAACTATTCTCAATTATCTGCTGACTCAAGCAATTTCGACATCCAATTTACAAAAAGAGCCTGATTTGCAGCATAATTCCCAAACCACTAACAATCAAGGCTTAAGTCAATAGGGTTTTATGGCCGTTGACCCCTAGGCAAATTTTTGTTAAATTATTCCCAATTATTTTCAGTCCAAACAGGATGAGCAAATAAGGCCGCTGCGACTCTAACGCCTCGCAGTTGATTTAAGAGAGGCAAATGGCCCACAGGCGCACTTAAATCCCAGGTAAACTGATTTGGGAATTGAGTCCAGTTATTATCTTTTTTCCAGCCAATTTTTGGCCACAATTTATTAAAATCTTTCCCCACAGATAACCATAATTTTCGTTGTACAGAAAAGCCAAATTTGCCTTCTGAATAAACCCACCATAAAGAATTGATGGTATATAAGTCCGTGACGGGAAACTGTTCAACTTCCGTAAAATAAACCCATTTACGTTGGACGGCCCCTTCTCCCCCTAACTCACAAAGGAGATATCTGGTCAAAGTATCTGCTTCTTGAAAATTTTGTTCTATTAATAACTGATTGAGGGGTCTATAATCAACATTTCGTTCAGATTTTAGAGGTATAATGCCTTCGGAACCATAGGTTTGAATAAATTCTTGCGTTTTAGGGGATTTAACTTCATAAAGGCCTTGATAAATCTTCCCGCGAACCACATTGAGTCTGTTTAACTCGGAAGATTGCAAAAAGGTGATTAAAAAATCTAAACCTGGTTCACCCAGAGCAATTAATTGGGGAATTAGCGGAAGTTGGTCTTTTACTGACCCATTAACCCATTGATTCGTCAATGACGAAAGCTGATCGTTTGTATTATTGAGTATAGCGGATTGCTGGTCAGTCATAAAACCATCCGTTGACGCTTAAGGGGAATGATGCCCCACTCTCCGTTATTTATATTATCCCAAAAAGCGGCATGATCAGGAGTGAAAACCTTGATTAATTAAGCTCACCCCCTAAAATTTCGGGTTCTGTAAATTCGTCAGACATCTCTAAAATAGCACGGAGAACGGGTTTCATCATAGGAGTATCCATCATATCTCTGTCTTCATAACGACAGCGTTTAGCTCTTTTCGAGACTTGTACCACAATTCGGTAGCGATTTGAGGCAGCACTCATCAATTTATCAGCCCGATATACGATATCGGTGCTATTGATAGAAAAATGTCGGGCCATGGATTTTTTGCTCCCTAAGCGATCGCACTTGCCCCTTCACTATACCAGGGCTGTGTAAAGAAAGCCTAAAGAGCAGGATAGGATCACATTAAGTGGCGAAGTTAGAGACAATTCATGAATTGCCTCTACACAGAATGCTTTATAATTCGATGCCACTATCTTCAAACAGTTTATTGAGATCTTCACCCATTAACTGATCTTGACGTAAAAGCAATAGACAACGTTTGGCAAAGTTATCATCTTTTTTGATATGTTCCATTAAGAAGTTTTTCACAGAATCGTTAGTAATGGCTTTAGCTGCATATAACTTTTCTATTTCTTCAAAAGATCGATTTAATAGGGTGTTTTTGTCCTGGATTTCATCTTCATAAACGACTTCTTTGCTCATCCATTCCCAATCAACTCGTTGAATCCAGAATTTTTCTCCAGAAAAAATCGAGTTAATATTGATGGTTAAATCATCTGTTACCCACCAATAAGTATTGGGATCATCATACATATCCCCATAAAAACTATTGGGTAAAGTAACATGATTACCTGAAAAATTACGAATATTGACGTTAGCATTTTCAGTGGTTCGGTAAGCTAATTTTAACCGCAGATAAAGCCCTTCTTTTTCGTATTTATTTCTACGAGGAATGAGATGATAAAAACTGAGGGCCGGGCCCCCTTCATAGATTTCCACTAAACCCTGTTCTCGATTAATATAGTAGTTATCTCCATAAACCGAGGCATCCACCGCCCAAGCAGTGCCACTTTGCCCCAGAATATCCGTTTCCTGGACAAAATAGGGCCGAGGCATAATCGTTTTGCGGACACTGGGAAAAAATTCTCTTTGCAATTCCATAATCTACCCCATGACTTGCTGATTCAATCAAAAATTATACTGGTTTGAGTCAAAAAAATTTCGATCAATTAGGGATTAGTTTGATAAGGATCTGCTAAGATCGCTAAATTGTCAGGGCTTCTATCTTCCTGGTTATCACAATATTTTGTTATCCGACCCCGAATTAAAGTCAAAAAACTGTTAAATTTACCCCATCAAACATTATATTATGCCGAATCGTCTGGCCAATACCCAAAGTCTCTACCTACGGAAACACGCTGATAACCCCATTGATTGGTGGTATTGGGACAAAGAAGCCTTAGAAAGCGCAAAAGCCCAAAATAAGCCCATTTTTCTCTCTATTGGTTATTCTAGTTGTCACTGGTGTACGGTGATGGAAGGGGAAGCTTTTTCTGATTTGGCGATCGCCACTTATCTTAATGAAAATTTTCTCCCCATCAAAGTTGATCGGGAAGAAAGACCAGATCTTGATAGTATTTACATGAGTTCGGTACAAATGATGGGGATACAAGGAGGTTGGCCCCTCAATGTTTTCCTAACTCCAGAAGATTTAGTGCCATTTTATGGGGGAACTTATTTCCCCATTGAACCCCGTTATGGCCGGCCTGGTTTTTTACAAGTTTTACAATCAATTCGCCGTTTTTATGATACGGAAAAAGAAAAACTTCAGGGGTTTAAAAGAGAAATCCTCAAGGGTTTACAAAACTCTGCTATTGTTCCCATTAATAATACAGAATTAAATGATCCCCAACTGCTTTATCATGGCATTGATATCAATACCCAGGTAATTCAGGTTAGTTCGGATGATTTTGGTCGTCCTTGTTTTCCGATGATTCCTTATAGTAATTTGGTCTTACAAGGAACCCGTTTACCTTTTGGCGATCAAAATCAAAGGATTGAATTAAGCAGTCAAAGGGGGCAAGATTTGGCGTTAGGGGGCATTTTTGATCATGTGGGTGGGGGATTTCATCGTTATACTGTAGACTGTACCTGGACAGTGCCTCACTTTGAAAAAATGCTCTATGATAATGGGCAAATTGTCGAATATTTGGCTAATTTGTGGAGTTGTGGCCAAGAAGAAGCAGCCTTTCAAAGAGGGATTAATCGTACCGTAGAATGGTTAAAACGGGAAATGACGGCCCCTCAAGGTTATTTTTATGCGTCCCAAGATGCGGATAATTTTACGTCTGCTGAGGAAAAAGAACCCGAAGAAGGGGCGTTTTATGTCTGGGAATATCAACAACTGGAACAGGAATTAACCCCCGCAGAATTACAGGAATTAACGGAAGTATTTACTTTTACTCCAGAGGGAAATTTTGAAGGTAAAAATGTTTTACAACGTCGTCAGGGGGGACAGCTTTCAGATAGTATAGAAAGTATTTTAGATAAGTTATTTATGAAGCGGTATGGAAGTTCTAGAGACAGTTTAGAAACCTTTGAACCTGCGAGAAATAATCAAGCGGCAAAAACAAATAATTGGCCAGGGCGTATTCCTCCGGTAACAGATACTAAAATGATTGTGGCTTGGAATAGTTTAATGATTTCTGGGTTGGCCAGGGCCTATGGGGTTTTTCAAGAACCTTTATATTGGGAATTAGCGACCAATGCGGCTGAATTTATTGTTAATAAACAGTGGATAAATGGGCGATTATATCGGCTTAATTATGAGGGGAAAGTATCAGTATTGGCCCAGTCAGAAGACTATGCTTTTTTGATTAAAGCTTTGTTAGATTTACAATCAGCAATACCTCAAGAAACCAAATGGTTAGAAAAAGCGATGGCAGTACAAGAGGAATTTGATGAATTATTTTGGAGTGTAGAAATGGGGGGTTATTATAATAATGCGGCGGATAATAGTGGAGATTTATTAGTAAGAGAAAGGAGTTATATTGATAATGCAACTCCTTCAGCGAATGGCATTGCTTTAGGTAATTTAGTCCGTTTGGCCCGCTTAACTGATAATTTAGATTATCTCCATCAAGCTGAACAAGTATTACAAGCCTTTGCTCAGATTCTAACACAATCTCCCCGCGCTTGTCCGAGTTTATTTAGTGCTTTAGATTGGTATTATTTTGGTAGTTTAGTTAGGACAAATCAGGAGATATTAGCAAAGGTAATTCCTCAATATTTTCCAACTACAGTTTATCGGTTAGATGAGAAATTACCCCATAATGTGATTGGTTTAGTATGTCAAGGATTATCATGTTTAGAACCTGCTAAAACCAAAGATCAATTATTGAGACAAATGAGAGAAATTAGTCAGGGTTAATTGATAATTGAAGGGACATTGCAAAATTTATCAATAGAAGTAGTCCGAACTTGCCCTTTTTGATTTGTTTGCCAAAGCTTTCCTGTATCTACATCTAAACAACTTAACCACCCATCACCACAGGCCCAAGTATCAAGACAAATTTGATGCCCTAAATTAACAGGTTGCCCATCTTTTTGACTGGTATGACCACAAATAACAGTTTTCCCTGAATAATGAGGATCACGGGGATAAAGTTTCTGCCAAAATAAGTCATGTTCAGACTGTTTTTTTAGGGGAAGATCAGGATCAAGATTAGCATGAACAAAGATATGATCATCCGTTTCATACCAGTCTAAACAATGGCGATCAATAAAATCCCAATGCTCATCAGGAATATGAGCTAGGCTAGGAAGATTACCCTGTTTATGATAGGATTCTAACGTTTCTTTTCCTCCGATCGCCAACCAAAAATCCTGTGATCTCCCTTCCTGACGGGCCGCTAACATGGCCATTTCATGATTACCTTTGAGGGGAATTAATTGATGGTTTTGATAAAGCTCTAGTAAACGGTTTAAAACTTCATTACTGTTGGGACCTTTATCTACATAGTCGCCCAAAGTAATCAATTTATCTTCCGGTTGCAACTGCACCGCGTCCAAAAGACAATCAAACGCCGTAGAACATCCGTGAATATCCCCCACTGCTAAGGTTCGCATAGCTTAATCCTCAATGGGTTTCTCTTGTTTCTATTACACCCCAAAAAGATTAATTTAAGATTAAGGCACAGTGATCCCTAAAAAAATACGGAGATTTGAGACAGAGGGAAAGCATTCATGAGAGGCTAGGGAAATAGATCGCCCCTTATAACCTTATATTATAGATATTCCCCTAATCTTTAAATATCGCCATGGAACCCCGTACTATGTTTCGTCGAACCAAAATTGTTGCCACCATTGGCCCTGCCACCCAAAATAAAGAGGTTCTACGTCAATTAATTCTAGCGGGGGCCACTACCCTTCGGCTTAATTTTTCCCATGGCGATCATGAGTATCATCAACATAGTATTCGTCTCATTCGTCAAACGGCCTTTGAATTAAATCAACCCGTGGGCATTCTTCAAGATTTACAGGGGCCCAAAATTCGTCTAGGAAAATTTGTTAACGGAGCAATTACCCTTAAACCTGGTGATCCCTTCATTCTTACCAGTCGGGTAGTGGAATGTAATCAAGATATTAGCTATGTCACTTATGAATATCTCGCCGATGAAGTGCCAGAAAATGCGAGAATTCTCATGGATGATGGCAAAGTAGAAATGCTTGTCGAACGCATTGATTATGACAAAAAAGACTTACATTGTCGGGTGGTTGTCGGTGGGGTGCTATCTAATAGCAAAGGGGTGAATTTTCCAGGAGTTTATTTATCTGTTAAAGCCCTAACAGACAAAGATAAAGAAGATTTGATGTTTGGCTTAGATCAAGGAGTAGACTGGGTTGCCTTGAGTTTTGTCCGTAATCCCCAAGATATCTTAGAAATTAAAGAATTAATCGCTAGTGCAGGGAAAAATGTTCCCGTCATCGCCAAGATTGAAAAACATGAGGCGATCGAAGAAATGGAAGAAATTCTTTCTTTGTGTAATGGCGTAATGGTGGCACGGGGAGATTTAGGGGTAGAATTACCGGCTGAAGATGTCCCCATTTTACAAAAACGTTTAATTGCCACAGCGAATAAATTAGGCATTCCCGTCATTACGGCCACACAAATGTTAGATAGTATGGCCAGTAATCCTCGGCCCACCCGCGCAGAGGTTTCTGATGTGGCCAATGCCATTTTAGATGGAACCGATGCGGTGATGTTATCCAACGAAACCGCCGTGGGTAAATATCCCATTGAATCGGTGGCCACCATGGCCACTATTGCAGAAAGGATAGAAAGGGAACCCACGGCCTTAAAAATTTCCTCTCAAGGTAAACAGTCTGTCACTAATGCCATTTCAGCGGCCGTGAGTCAAATTGCTGAACAACTCAACGCAGCAGCGATCATGTCCTTAACCAAAACCGGATCAACGGCCCGTAATGTCTCAAAATTCCGTCCCCAAATCCCGATTTTAGCCGTGACACCCCATGTAGATGTAGCCCGACAATTACAATTAGTTTGGGGGGTTAAACCCTTGTTAGTCCTTGATTTACCCTCAGCAACCCAAACCTTTCAATCAGCGATTAATGTAGCCCAAGAGAATGATTTACTCAAAGATGGGGATTTAGTTGTCATGACGGCCGGAACCTTACAAGGGATTGCAGGATCAACAGATCTGATTAAGGTAGAAATGGTCAAAGCCATCTTAGGGAAAGGGGTTGGGGTTGGTCAGGGTTCAGCCAGTGGACGGGCGAGAGTTGCCCATCACGCCAGGGAATTAGGAGATTTTGACCCCGGAGACATTTTAGTGGTTCCTGGAACCAATGCGGAGTTTGTGGAGATGATGCGGAAAGCTTCCGGCATTATTACGGAAGAAGCCAGTTTAACCAGCCATGCGGCCGTCATTGGGTTACGCTTAGGGGTTCCCGTGATTGTTGGCTTTAAAGATGCCACGAAAATGATGCGAGAAGGGGCAATTATTACCCTAGATGCTCAAAAAGGATTGGTTTATTCCGGTATTATTGCCAGTCACCATGGTGCCGCTTAATGAAGTCAGAAGTAGTACGGGCGCTGCGGCCGCAGCGCCCCTCAATACAAAGAATTTAGGTCTTTTAATCAACTAATTATTTGAAGTTGCCGCGTTTGTTTATGTCCGACTACTTAGAAGTCGATCGACGGAGACGGAGTAGCCCCAAAATGCCTAACCCTAACAACCCGATCGCCGATGTTGGTTCGGGAATGGACTGAGCATCATTGGTGGGTAAGGTTGCGGAAGTAGACCGGAGACGACCTAACCCTTGAATAATTACCTCTGTACGGCTTCTGCCATTGGCCAACTGAGGATTACAATTTTCATCCTCCCAGGACAGGCCTACAGTGCCTTTAAAAGCTTCAATGGGTCGGAGTAAGTTATTGAGAGCAAAGTTACGATCGTTGAGTCTTCTATCCAACAAAAAGTCAAAGGTGTTGGGATCGGGAGAAATAGCTGAGGCAGTCCAGGGAGTGGACAGAGTAGTGAAATTAGCTGAGTTTTGTTGTCTGTATTGATTAACTTGAAAATTTATACCCGTTCCTGGTGCCACGATACAACGGCTATCGGTTTCATCCGTTTCAGATTTGATTAAAACCCGTAACCCTCGCAGAAAGTCATCCAAGGGTTCAGAGAATTCTGTGTATTTTTTTGTGATGCCACCAATGGTGAATGTTAAGTCGTTATTAACACGATCCCAAACTAATTCCCAGTTTTTATTGACCCCATTCTGCCAGACTAAATTAGAAATCTGTGTTCCTGGTAGGGGTGTATTACTGCCTGGAGTTTGCAGGGCAACTTCCCAGTCACCAGGGGGCTTGCCTTGGCCACCGCCACCAGTTCGTATTTCAACCTGGAAAGGCATTACTTGCACGAGATCGTAGGTAATATTAAGGGTAGGAACGGTACGGGTTAACTGGTTGCGACTGGCAAATTCGTCAAAATTACCTAAAGTACCTGGTATTCTAGTGATTAAAGCTTCAATTGCTAATCCATTATTGATGTTGCCATTTAACCACTGTTGCACTAAATTATTTAACCCATCTCCCTGAAAAGTCGTTAATCCATTATTGAGGCGTGTGATCGGGCCGGTAAATAGTGGTGTTTCCGTATCAATCCAGTCATTAGCCATATTATAGGTGGGACTGGTTGTATCTTGCCAGGGTATTATTGGTTGTAGGTAAGTAGGGGTAGGATTCGGAATCGAATTACGAACAGCAAAGCCTCCCGCTAAGGCCACATCGATCTGATTATGGATCGCTTGCATGGTTAAAGTGGCTTTGACATTGATAGCATATTGTCCAGGGGCTGTTGGAATAAGATTATCAAACCGCAATAGTATATTCTGCTCCATGGGAGCTTGAAGGACTTCCCCCAGAACCAAGCTGCTAGACGTACCATAGCTGGTATTAGGGTTGTTGGAGTCGATAAAAGTATCAGCCGTTGCTGCATAAGATACGGTCACAGCTTGTGCTGGTTTCAGAGGCAAAATTGTAAGCCCTAAACTGGCACTGGCGGTTGCCATTATTATCGAAGAAGATAGAAAGTTTTTCATTTGTATTAGGCCTTACACAAAAATTCTGGGTCTAAACTGTTTACAATTTAGCGGTTAAAACAAACAATTGGACAAATCTGATCAAAGTTTTCATTTTCTGTTTAAGTTTAACGGTAACTAAGTGGGCGGACAAGAGTTTTGTCCTTGTTAATATTTCTTAATACATTGTTGTTTATTGGCGATTGACTATAATAGCCATCGTTATGTTACTTTCTTGGCTGTGGGAGTTGAGCATCTTGTTTTAAGCCTTAAAAAGCGAAACTATTTTTATGATTCCCATAAAAATAGTTTCAATTAACACATAGGGGAAATTTTTTTGTGCCTCAGTGTGTCGGATAGAATACAATCACCCCTACTTTGCCCTTGATAGTTTGTTCTTGGGTGATTCATTTTAGATAGGCAGAGGTTCCCCTTTTCGGTAAAATGCTAGAAGTCATCTTCAAGTAGAATGGAGTCAGGAACCTCAGCCCTAAAGGGGTGAGGCTTGAAAGAGAAATCTAACAAGCCATTCTGACCAGCCTAAGTCTTAACTGACTACGTTTTTTGAGTCACGACACCCCGGAATGCGAAGCTAGTTCCCTGCCCTGTCATTTGCAGTTAAACAGTTTTAAGGTCACTAAAACAGTGCTGCAAGTCGAAAAAGCTCTTAAAACTTTGGCGAAGCTAACTTAACCCCGCAAGGGAGGGATGCAAATCCAAACATTATGCGTACAGAGTTGTGAAATTTGAAATGGTAACTGTCCCGTTGAAAGTGCAATACAAAAGTACACCGAATCAAGCAACTCCAAGGCGGTAATGGTACAAATATAAAGCCGTCCTAAAAGGCTTGCCCTGCTTGCCCTGAGCCAAGCCGAAGGGAGCCAAGCCGAAGGGAGCTTGCCGAAGGGACGGGGTTTCTACCCAAATTTCCAATGAATGCAGCGGCCATGACAAGCGATCACCTCATTTTTCGTCAAGACGTTCTCGGCTCTCGTCGCTTCAGTAACTACTGGTGGGCGATTATTGCCTCAATGGGAGGCGTTGGCTTCCTTTTAGCCGGACTTTCGAGCTATTTACACACGAATCTACTCATTGTCAGCGATACGTCAGATCTCATTTTTATTCCCCAAGGGGTTGCCCTACTGTTTTATGGGGTAGCAGGTTCCCTTGTGGCACTATATCAATGGTTTATGATTGCTTTGAATATTGGGGGAGGCTACAACGAATTTAATAAAGAGACAAATCATGTCAGTATTTTTCGTTGGGGGTTTCCTGGTAAAAATCGCCAGATCGAATTTACCTGTCCTTTAGAAGATGTTCAAGCAGTGCGGGCCGAAATTCAAGAAGGGTTAAACACAAAACGGAAACTCTACATCAAAGTTAAACAAAGACGAGATGTTCCTTTAACCCGCGTTGGACAACCCATTTCCCTCTCAGACTTAGAAAACCAAGGGGCCGAATTAGCCAGTTTTTTAGGGGTTCCCTTAGAAGGGTTGTAATCCTTACACACATTAGCATTCAAGAGTAGATATGGGAAACTTTAGACCGCATTGGTTAAAAAATGTCCTCTGTGTTGTATTAATCTGTGGGTTACTCCTCACTGGTTGTTCTAACGCCTCGAATGAATCAAATACTCAAGTCGGCATTACGGAAACTAAACAAGAGAGCCAAGTAAACATGGATAATTATGTACCAAGATTAGATGGAAACGCAACGGTGGAAATGATCATCAAGGGTTCTCCTGTCACTATTGAAGTAGAAGGAAAAGATGCGCCCATTACCGCCGGAAATTTTGTGGATTTGGTGGAACGTGGTGTTTATAATGGGTTGGTCTTCCATCGTGTAGTCAAAGATCCTCAACCCTTTGTCGCTCAAGGGGGAGATCCTAAAGGCAATGGCACCGGAGGGTTTATTGATCCCAAAACCAAACAAGAACGCCGCATTCCCCTAGAAATTAAGCTAGAAGGTGATGAAAAACCTACCTATAGTCAAGCTTTGGGAAGACAAGGTTCAGCGGTGTCTCAACCCGTTGCCTTGAAACATGAACGGGGTGCGTTGGCCATGGCCCGTTCGGGAATGCCTGATTCTGCTTCCTCTCAATTCTATTTTGCCCTATCAGATTTAGAATTTCTCGATGGTGACTATGCTGTATTTGGCAAAGTGACGAAAGGCATGGAGGTGGTTGATAGCATTAAACAAGGCGATCGCATTGAGTCGGCCAAAGTGACTGCAGGCTTAGAAAATCTGAAAAAGTAACCTAAATCCTTTTCTTAACCCAATAATAACGCTCTCGATCGCAAATCACGCTAAAATCGAGAGCAATTACTTTTATAGATAACCCTAACTTATTAAGCGTTCAGATTATGACACAGGCAAAAACCGCAAACACGACAATTAATCTTCAAGATCCTAAATATTACTTAAACCGAGAATTAAGTTGGTTAGAATTTAATTCTCGTGTCTTAAATGAAGCTTTAGACGAACGTACTCCCCTCTTAGAAAGGCTTAAATTTGCCGCTATTTTTAGCTCTAACCTAGATGAATTTTTTATGGTAAGGGTTGCGGGGTTAAAGCAACAAGTTGAGGCAGGAGTAACGAAATTGACCCCTGATGGGTTGGCTCCTTCTGAACAATTAACGGTATTAAGTGAGCGTCTTCGGGGTTTAGTAAAAGAGCAAGATCATCTCTTTGAATATACCCTAAGAAACCTCTTAATTGCTCAAGGAATTTATTTGATTAATTATGTTGATCTCGATCAAGAACAACGGGCCTATCTTCATCAATATTTTGACGATCATATCTTTCCTGTTTTAACACCTTTAGCGGTTGATCCGTCTCATCCTTTTCCCTACATTTCTAACCTTAGTTTAAATTTAGGGGTTGTGGTGCGTGATCCTGATACGGAGGAAGAACATTTTGCCAGGGTAAAAGTGCCAGGAGTGTTGCCTCGTTTTGTGGCACTACCCAAAGAATTACGACACCAAGAAGACGATCAAACTGCGATTTGGACAGGGGTTCCCTTAGAACAAGTAATCGCCCATAATCTTGAGGCCTTATTTCCTGGAATGATTGTTCAAGAATGTCATCCTTTTCGTGTGACTAGAAATGCCGATTTATCCGTAGAAGAAGACGAAGCAGATGATCTACTTTTGGCCATTGAACAAGAGTTAAGAAAGCGTCATATTGGTAAATCTGCGGTGCGTTTAGAAATTCATGCTGCTACTCCTGAACCCATTAGACAACAATTGATGGAAGATTTAGGCTTAGAAGAAATTGATGTTTATAATATCGATGGATTATTAGGTCTAAAAGATTTATTTTACTTCTTATCTATTCCTCGTCCCGATCTAAAAGATGAACCTTGGAGTGCAGTTATTTCCCCCGCTTTACAACGCATTAAAGATGTGATGGATAGTAACGATGAGAGCAAAATTTCTCAAGAGGGAGAGGATATTTTTTCTTTGATTCGTCAAGGAGATTTATTAGTGCATCATCCTTATCAATCTTTTAGTGCATCGGTTCAACAATTTATTACTCAAGCGGCCTATGATCCTGATGTTTTAGCAATTAAAATGACTTTATATCGGACTTCGGGTGATTCACCTATTGTTAATGCTTTAATTACGGCGGCAGAAAATGGTAAACAAGTGGCTGCATTAGTTGAATTAAAAGCGAGGTTTGATGAGGAAAATAATATTATTTGGGCCCGTCGTTTAGAACAATCAGGGGTTCATGTAGTTTATGGTTTAGTGGGACTAAAAACCCACACAAAAGTTATTTTAGTTGTACGTCGAGAAGGCAATAAAATTCGTCGTTATGTGCATATTGGAACGGGAAATTATAATCCAAAAACTGCTAAATTATATACAGATTTAGGGTTATTAAGTTGTCGAGAAGAATTAGGCGCAGATTTGACGGATTTATTTAATTTCTTAACAGGATATTCTCGCCAAAAATCCTATCGTAAACTGTTAGTTGCTCCCGTGAATATGCGCGATCGCATGATAGGAATGATTCGTCGGGAAGCGGAACATTGTCGCAATGGAGGAAGTGGTCGTATTGTGGCAAAAATGAACGCTTTAGTTGATCCTCAAATGATTACGAGTCTTTATGAAGCTTCTCAAGCGGGAGTGAAAATTGATTTAATTGTGCGGGGAATTTGTTGTTTACGGCCAGGCATTGACGGGGTAAGTGATAAGATTCATGTTATTAGTATTGTAGGCCGTTTCTTAGAACATTCACGGATATTTTACTTCCATAATGGTGGAGATGAAGAGATTTATATCGGTAGTGCAGATTGGATGACTCGTAATCTTTCTCGTCGGGTAGAAGCTATTACCCCCGTTGATGATCCTGAGATTGCCAAAGAGTTACAAGAAATCCTAGGAATTATGTTAGCTGATAACCGTCAAGCTTGGGATTTACAACCGAATGGCAGTTACATTCAACGCAAACCGGAGAATGATAAACAAGAACAAAGTTCCCAAAAAATCTTTATGGAGATGGCGTTAAAATTAGCCGGAGAATCAGTTTAACTGAGTAGTAGAGACATTTTAGATAATGTCTCTACCAACATAATTCGGCTTTTGCTCATTAAAGAATCAGGAATTAGCCCCTGCGGCTGCTGTTTCTTTTTCGGGCAATCCTTGGGTTTTTAACTGAATTAATTCTACTTTATACCCATTAGGATCTTCAACAAAAGCAATGACTGTTGAACCATGTTTCATTGGGCCAGGCTCTCTGCTAATATTACCACCTTGCTCCCGAATTTTTTCACAGGTTCCATAGATATCATCAACCCCAATGGCGATATGTCCATAGGCGTTTCCTAATTCGTAGGAATCCACACCCCAATTATAGGTTAATTCAATAACTGCGGTGTCAGATTCATCGCCATATCCCACAAAAGCAAGGGTAAATTTGCCTCCTGGATAGTCTTTTTGACGAATTAATTTCATTCCTAAGATATCACAATAAAATTGTAGGGATTCTTCAAGATTATTAACTCGTAACATGGTATGTAAAAGACGCATGAGTAATATTTCCTCCTTAATTTATGGGTTGTTCTTGACCATTACCATTTATCTTATCATCCGTGAACCAAACTTTTTGTTGGGGAACGGGTAAAGGTAAACCTTGATGATCAAATTCAACTTTTAAGCGACGACGAAATTCTCTGGAGACATCCCATTGTTTGAGGGGTTTAGTTTTAATCCAAACCCGAATCATTAATCCCCTTTCCTCAAAATTATCTACTCCTAAAATTTCAGGATTTTCTAGAATATCTTGCCGCCAAATTCTATCTTTACCCATCGTTTCTGCTACATTTTTAATGATGCTTAAGGCTTGCTCAAGATCCGTATCATAGGAAATAGGAATATTCAAATCGGCCCTTGACCATTTACTGGAAAGATTAGCAACAATTTTGACTTCACTATTAGGAATTGTAATCAATCTTCCTTCTGAATCTCGCAATTGTGTAATGCGTAAATTGATGTTTTCAACAAGTCCCCCAAAGCTACCTACTTGAATGACATCTCCCACAGCATATTGATCTTCAAGGATAATAAAAAAGCCATTAATTCCATCTCGAATCAAATTTTGAGAAGCTAAAGAAACCCCAACTCCTAAAATCCCTAAACCTGTTAATAAAGGGGTTACATTAATCCCAATAACAGATAATCCGATAATAATTCCCGTTCCTGTCCAAATAACAGTAATGATGCTACGAGCGACTAGAGAAATAGTTGTTACCCTTAATTCTAATCGTTGATTTTCACGAAAATCAATCAATTCACGCATCATTAAAGCAGAAGTTGTTTGAGCAATTAACGCATAACTTAGGCGAATAATTACATAAGTTCCCACTCCAACAGTTACTAATCTTGCGGGAATTTTAAACAGTGTAATCAACCAAAATTGAGCAATTCTTGTATAGGGAAATAGCCCTAAAATTAGTAGGCTTCCTCCTAACCAAGTTACTGTCTGGGCTAACTGTAAAAGACGATACTGAACCTCTTTAATATTCCACTGTTGTCGATGAGTTAACAACATAGAAATGGGCTGATCAGTTCTTACTTCTGCTACTTTTTCTTGAGAAAACTTTAAGCGATTGATTTGATGACGAATGAGAGTATTAATTATTAGAGATCCGCCCATAATACCCAAAGAAATTAAACCCTGAATCATTAAATATTCGAGTTGTCTTTCTTGTTTGGCTTGTTTTAATCCGCCTTCTAATTGTTCAACAATAAGAGATGCTTTCGTATCAGCATCAATTCCCTCATTCTCAATATCTAAATTACCAACTGTCATTAATTGGGTGGTTTGCTCATCAATTATGACATAAATTTTAGGATTAGTTTCTCCCCTTTGTTCAATTTTTAATTCTGAGTTTTCTTGAGAAAAATAAAGCTCACTGATGCGCTTTAAACGTTTTTCAATTATCTCTATTCTTTCATTGATTTTGGTTTTTGGATAAGTAATATTAAATAGACAACGACCATCAAGTCGAACACAGGCCGTGATATTAATATCTCCCGACTTATTTAATAACCAACTATTCTTATCACTTAAATCAGGTAAAAAAGGAATGATTTGCGATTGAGCTTTAACAGGTAATGCAGTTGAATAAGTAGCCAGAAAAATGAAAATTATGTTGATCCATTTTTGACGAATAAGCTGTTTCAGAAAATTAGCTGATTTTTGTTTATTTTTCATTAGTATCAACATAAACCCAGACAAGTGAAATGACTGATTTATCCTCCAAATAATTGAGAATTGAATTACTAATTGTATTATAACAGAAGATTCCCCCTAGAGGGATTTTAGGGAATCCTCAAAAGTTCCCTGTTAGTCCATCATTTCCGATAGAGTTATTGATTTTATTTCTTCAAGGCAGGTTTATAATTTAAAATACGGATTAAAGTACCTTCCTTGGGCAAATCTTCAAATTTCAAGCGAAGTTGATCATGATTAACTTCTTTAATATTCATGCCTTTTACTAGCTCTAAAAAGTCCGTTAATGGAGCAATATCACAAGATTTTTGATCGGCCGCCGAAGTGAGATAATGAGTAGGAATCATGACTTTTGGCCGCAAAATTTCCATCGCTTTTTTTGCCTCTGCGGGGTTATAGGCTTTTGGCCCACCACCAACAGGAATTAAAGCCACATCAGGACTGCCTAAGAGAATTTTTTGATCAATATCAATTGGGCCCGCGGCTCCCCCTAAATGAACGACACGAATACCGCCTTGTGACCAACGCCAAGCCACATTTGTGCCAAAACGTTTACCCCCATATCGATCATGGGCAATGCCCACCCCTTGAATTCTCAGGCCATTAATTTCGTAGACCCCTGGTTCATATAAAACTTTAGGATTTCCTGGCAAATTTTCCGCGGCCCCCTCATCCCACATTTGACTACTAATAATCACCAGATCGGCGGGAATTTTGGGGAGACGATAACCAGCAGTACAGCCGATCGCCCGAAAAGGATTAGCCAAAATCCGCAACCCCCCTCCCGTAAACAAAAAGGCAGTATGGCCCAGATATTGAATCAATAAAGAATCTTTTCCTGGGGCCGCCATTGATGGCCAACGAGAGGTGAAAGAGAGTCCAGTCGCTGCGATCGCACCGGCCCCTGCATAACGGATTAATTGTCGCCGTTTCATATATCAAAAATTGGGTTTAATTAAGGAGATTTTAATGAAGTCAGAAAGTTCCGCAATAGGTCTTTTCCTGAATCAGTTAGGATACTTTCTGGATGAAATTGTACCCCTTGAAGGTGCGGATAGTCTTTATGTTGAAGACCCATGATTGTGCCATCTTCTACCCAAGCGGTAATTTCTAGCACATCAGGAAGACTGTCTCGCTCAACTACTAAACTATGATAACGCGTCGCATTAAAAGGATTCTCTAATCCAGCAAATACTCCCACCCCTTGATGGTAAATAGGAGAGGTTTTTCCGTGCATTAAAACGGGGGCAGAAATGACGTTGCCCCCAAAAACTTGTCCCATACTCTGATGCCCTAAACAAACCCCTAAAATGGGAAGGGTGGGGCCTAATTCTTTAATTAAATCTAAGGAGATGCCCGCATCTTCGGGGCGGCCCGGGCCAGGTGAAATTACTACCCCATCAGGGTTTAAGTGACGAATTGTGGGGAGATCGATTTGATCATTGCGGTAAACTTGGATTTCAGAAGCAACGGGCAATTTGGCCCCTAATTCTCCCAAATACTGCACCAAATTATAGGTAAAACTATCGTAGTTATCGATAACAAGAATCAATGCTTATCTCCTCACTGATGGTCAGAATGACGATCAACTTGAATATTATAAGGGAAGAACCATTGCGGCCAAGGGAGGGGCGATGATAAATCCGGCCACTAATAAAGCTGCGATCGCAGAAATCATAACCGCCCCGGCCGCACAATCTTTGGCAATTTTAGCTAATTCATGATAGGACTGGCCGACGGTTAAATCAACCACAGATTCTAAAGCAGTATTTAATAATTCCAAAACCATGACTAAGGCACAGGTTAGGGAAACAATGGCCATTCCGACACCATTAATGTGTAAGAAAATTCCCAAACTAATGGCCGTTGCTGTCATTGTGGTATGAATTCGGAAATTTCGTTGAGTCATAAAGGCGTAACTTATGCCCGCCCAAGCATATTTAAAGCTGAGAAAGAGGTTAGGGGCAATTTGCCAAGCGGACTCTCTTTTGAGGCTGAAATTGATTTCCGGTGAGTTTGGGGCGGTTTGAGGTACGCGACTGTTTCTCAAGGCGGAAGTCGCCGACAGGAGGGTAACGGGAGAGAAATGGGGGGATGTGGGTTGGCTCATCTTAAAATCGGCTTTCATAATCTAAAGTTTTGGTAAGTTTGGTACAGAATAGTTAATTATTTTTACAGATTCTGTTCAATTAGAACATACAGCGTAGTCCTGTTGTGCATCAAGACCGACAATTTTTAACAAAGTTTCCTGCTGTTGTAGCATTTCTTCAAGGGTTTGGTCATCAGGATGATCCCACCCCAAGAGGTGTAGGAAGCCGTGAGCTGCTAACCAAGCGACTTCTAGGTTTAAAGAATGATTTTGTTGTTGAGCTTGTCGGTTAGCAGTTTCGATTGAGATGACAATATCTCCTAAATATAGCGGTTCTTGCCCAGAAATTTCATCATTAGGGATCGGAAAGTCTACTTCTAGGGCGGCAAAAGCTAAAACGTCTGTCGGTTGAGCCTTTTGACGATATTGAGCGTTAAGACTTTCAATCTCCCCATCCCCCGTTAATCTGAGACTGAGTTCATAATTAGATGAGGGAGGCAAAAATGAGATTAGGGCTTCTCCCCAGGCTTGAAACCACTGTTGCCAAGTTTCAGGGGTGATATTGAGATCACTGTGTTTATCCCCTGACTCGGTGTCACAGAGATTCTGAAGATTGACTTCAATAACCATACTAGAGGCTTCAGTAAATATCATCACGCTGCTATCCTAGCGGGTTAAATAGGAAATTACAATGAAAAAACCGAGTAGCCCTGCAGTGGTTAAGAAAAAATGTTTGAGAGAGATTCCCCGCTTACGCACCATGTTACGCATGGCGAGTTTTACGTAACTGGGTTGGGGTTCCGTTGATGGGGTTTCTGGGACGTTTTCTGCTGGGGGAGATGGGGGTGTGTTACTCATAGAACTATCAACCATCAAATTTGTTCGTAACGGCTAAGGTAAACTGTTCTCTAATGTAACAGTTTGTTGCAATAATGCAACAATTCTGATCACTCCCCAGAATTTCACTCTACTTATCTATTTATAGAGTTCCCTCATTGCGTCCTAATGTTATCGTTTGAGTTCTAACTATTGCGCCTTAGTAGTATTTGACTGACGGGGTGACAATTCGGCCAAAGTGAAGATGGGGGTTAGGTTTTAGGGGTTAGGGGTTGGGGATAAATTGAAGATGATGTTGAGGTTTGATAACGGTAAAACCGACTCTGTTTGTAATAGAGATGGTCATCAACTTAAATTTCGGGGGGAAAATTTTCCCAACCCTAACCCCTATCCCCCAACCCCTGCCTCCATGTAAACCTTGTTGTCACCCCGTGAGAGTATTTGATTTAGGGTGGGTTGAGTAAAATCTGTCACAATGAAAACGGAAATCCTTTGGAGAGGCAAATTATGACAGTAAAAGGTTCAAATATTGACATTGCTACCTATATTGATCATTCTCTACTTAACCCAACAGCTACCCCCCAAGAAGTTGAACAATGTTGTGAAGAAGCGCAACGATATGGGTTTCCGACGGTTTGTGTTTATCCGAGTGCGGTAAATCAAGCGGCTAAATTACTTCATGGGAAAAAAATTGCTGTGTGTACCGTCATTGGTTTTCCCACAGGGGCAACTACTTCCGCCGTTAAACTTTATGAGGCCCAAGAAGCGACCGAAAATGGGGCGACAGAACTCGATGTTATGATTAACTTGGGATATGTCAAAGCCGGACAATCAGAGGCAATTTATCACGAAATTTCTGCCATTTGTGAAGCCACAGGACAAATCATCAAAGTTATTTTAGAAACATCTTTATTAACAGAAACGGAAAAACGTCTCGCTGCTGAAATTTGTATGGATGCCGGGGCAGATTATCTGAAAACTAGCACCGGATGGTTTGGCGGGGCAACTATTGCGGATGTGCTTTATCTTAAACAAGTGTCTAAAG
Source organism: Crocosphaera sp. XPORK-15E (assembly GCF_034931425.1). NCBI lineage: Bacteria > Bacillati > Cyanobacteriota > Cyanophyceae > Chroococcales > Aphanothecaceae > Crocosphaera > Crocosphaera sp. XPORK-15E. The sequence goes on along the minus strand of NZ_JAYGHQ010000005.1, from coordinate 130,116 downwards.
GGCAAGTACGAATTAAAGCCTCTGGAGGCATTCGTACCTATGATCAAGCGATCGCCCTCATTGAAGCAGGGGCCAACCGTTTAGGTACGTCTCGCGGGGTAGATTTAGTGAAACAACAGAAATCTCTGGAAAAATAATGATAAAAAGTTGATAATCGACTACTATCAGCGTTAAACTTCAAAGGGGGATTTTACCCCTAAACATTGCCCACAGTAGAAGAATAAAGGGGGCGAATATGGCTAACAGTCGTCGGGTTTCTCGCGTTTCCTCATTAATAAAACGCGAAGTCTCTCAAATGCTTCTCTTTGATATCAAAGATGACCGTGTAGGGGCTGGTATGGTCAGCGTAACCGATGTAAATGTCTCTGGGGACTTGCAACACGCTCAAATCTTTGTCAGCATCTATGGCACGGAAGAAGCTAAAAAAGAAACCATGCAGGGGTTAAAATCATCAGAAGGTTATGTGCGGCGAGAGTTAGCGCAACGAATGCGACTCAGACGCGCCCCAGAAGTGGTATTTCTCGAAGATCTTGCCATTGAAAGGGGTGATAAAATGCTGAACCTCCTTAACAAAATTAAGGAAACTACTCCCTTAGATGATGAGTCCTATTATTCAGAAGAAGAATAATTTCATTAATATCTGTGGCTAATTTATTACCTGATTGGACTCAATTTACCCTAAAAGAACAGATCGGACAAATGATCGTCGTTCGTGCGTCTGGTTATTTGTTTGATCATCAAATTCGTTACCCTGTCTGGGAAGTGTCTAACCCAATTTTACATCATTGGTTAGACACTTTAAACCTAGGCGGGGTAATTTTATTAGGGGGAAGTGCCGGGGAATTATTATTAAGAACTCAACAGTTACAAGAATGGTCACAAACACCCTTATTCATCGCTGCGGATATTGAAGAAGGGGTCGGACAAAGGTTTTCTGGGGCTACTTGGTTTCCTCCACCTATGGCCTTAGGAGAAATTGCTAAAAATGATTTAGACTTAGGTATTAGTTATGCTTATGAAATGGGGAAAGTTACCGCCCAAGAAGCTTTATCTATTGGCATTAATTGGATCTTAACTCCGGTAGTTGATGTTAATAATAATCCTGATAACCCTGTGATTAATATTCGCTCTTTTGGGGATAGTCCAAATATTGTTAGTCCGTTAGTAACGGCATTTATTGAAGGGGCAAAAAGTTATCCTGCTTTAACTACTGCTAAACATTTTCCTGGCCATGGAGATACCGTTAGTGATTCTCATCTTAATTTACCGATAATTAATCATGATAATGAGCGATTAGAAAGCTTAGAATTAATGCCGTTTAAAGCAGCAATTGAAGCAAATGTTGATAGTGTGATGACGGCTCATTTATTAATTAATGCTTGGGATAATGAAAATCCTGCTACTTTATCTAAGGCAATTTTAACAGGTAAATTAAGAGAAAAGTTAGGCTTTGAGGGATTAATTGTTACTGATGCTTTAGTCATGGGAGGTGTGGCAAATTTTGCTGATGCTGAAGAAGTAGCAGTTAAGGCAGTGGAAGCAGGAGCAGATGTTTTATTGATGCCAGATAATCCAGAAAAAGCGATTAATGCTGTTTATGATGCTGTGGAGTCAGGAAGATTAACAAGAGAAAGAATTGAAGCTTCTGTTAATCGTATTTGGCAAGCCAAACAAAAGATTTTTAATCAGGAAAAACCAGATTTATCTATTTATCAATTATCTCAACCAACAGCAAGACAAACAGTTAAAAATATCCTCAAATATTCTCTAAAAACCAATAATAAAACAATTGAAAAAGCTGCATATAATACCCCAAAACGTAATTTAATTGTTGTTGATGATTTACTCAATGCTGACTTTTTAGATAGACAAATGCCAGGGGTAATAATTCCTAAATATTTAGGCTATGATTTGCAATTAGTTGATCAGAATACATTAGATAATGTTTTAGAAGATAATCGTTCAACATTATTACAAATTTTCCTGCGGGGTAATCCATTTCGGGGCAGTGCAGGATTTAATGAAAACTCAAAGAAGTTTTACCATAATTTGCTTAAAAAGTCAACAGTTCATGGCTTAATTATTTATGGAAGTCCTTATATTTTAGACTGGTTTAAAACCCAGATTAATGATGAATTATCTTGGGTATTTGCTTATGGACAGATGGCAGAAAGTCAGGCGATCGCTTGTCAAATATTATTTAATTTATCAGCATCAGAATTAGGGAATATATCTCAAAGTTTAGGAGATGTTTTTATTTAAGTAGGGGTCAACGGCCGTTGACCCCTACAAGTACCTAACCTAAACTAACTTTAACCACTTTGTTCTTTTCATCTTCAGCTTTAGGTAAAGTTAGATGTAGAATTCCATCCTTATATTCTGCGGTAACATTGGTATTATTAATGAGGGTAGGTAAAGCGATCGCACGGGAAAACTTACCATAACGGAACTCACTACGAGTTACACCATTTTCCTCAGATTTTGCGGTTTCTTTGCGTTCTCCGGTAATATAAACCGCTTCTTTTGTTACCTGAATATCCACATCTTCTGCTTTAATTCCAGGGAGTTCTAATTTAAGGAAAATTGCCTCATCAGTCTCAGAAAGTTCCGCAGAAGGTGAAAAACTTAACTCTTTTAATTCTCGTCCTAAATTAGTTAATACACCATCATCAAATAGTTGATTGATTTGACGTTGTAAGGAGTTCATTTCTTTCCAAGGGTTATAACGAACCAGTGCCATAATAGTTATCTCCTTTGTGATCTGCGTTGTTACCTTGTTTTTGCTTGTTGACTTTATCTTAACTTCAATAAATTTATCAGACAATACGGTTTTTCCCCTGAGAATGGCGTGATTTACACCCTTAAATTTAGGTAAAAAAAAGATTGCGGAAAACCATAAATATAAGTTCGGTTTTACCTATTAATACCTTTGTTTTGCCTTTGATCTAGAACAGTTAAAAAAGCGTCACAAACCAAGCCTAATCTAAAAAGAAAGCTGTCAAACTAGGAATAGGATTACAAAAGAGGCGGGAAGTAAAATTATGGCTAATTCCTATCGTTACTATGGATATTTTAGTTTTAGTGCGGGGTTTGGCTTCTTGATTTTAGTGGCTTTTTTTGTTTTACAATGGTTACAAATTCCCGCCGGAAATTTAATTGATTGGGTAATTGGGGTAGGAAGTTTTTGGTGGTTAATGGTCATTATTACCATTCCTTGGAATGTTTATTTTGATGCAAAAGAAGTCATTTCAGAAGCAGCAACATCTCAAGATAAAAGCATTCCTGTTGACAACAAACAATTGAATTATGTTAAAACAGTAAGTCGAGGGGCTTTATTAACTGCGATCGCCCTACATCTTTTCTCAGCATTAGGACTCTATGAACTTGCTGTCCTAGGCATTAGTCCAGTGGGTTATATTAGTTCTATTGCGACCTTATTATTAACTGCTTTACGTCCTGCTATCAGAGCATATCAATACTTAGCTTATCGTCTTTCTGCCATTCGAGAACAAATAAAATATCCCCGCGAAGATATCCTAGAGTTACGAAATCAGGTTAATCAATTAGTAAATAGTATCAAACAAATTGAGGACAAATTAGATTTAAGTAAGGAAGAATCTTGGCTTAATCAACAACAAAATAAATGGAAAGCAACCTCACAAGAGGTTGCCCTAATTACCGTTAAGTTAGACAAATTTGAAGCGAAAAATAAAATTGAACATGAAGCAATTGCACAAGAGGCAAAAAACGGAATCTCTCAATTAACCGAAGACAGTAACTTTCTCCGTCAAGTAAGAGAAATTATTCGCTTCATTAAGACAGCGTAAATTCATTGATTTCTCAGATAATGTTAAAGATTTTTGACTGAGATGCTGACGTAAATAATGAAGGAAGAAAGGTTTATTTTTAACAGAATGTAAACAATATTCTTCCACCGTAGCTAAAACTAAGGCTTCACGCAACTGACGATCTGAAATCTCTTGAGAAATTTGCTCAAACTGTCCTTTTAAATAAGGATCATTATTCATCAATGTTTGAATCACTTGTTGAATTAAGTTAACAATTTCCCGTTGAGATTGTTGACAGTATTTCATCCGCCAAACTGAGCAGTATTTTGCTGTAACTGAACTTAAACGACTGATTAAAGTCCGATATCCTTCCGTATAATTAACCGTTAAATAGCGTTTCCGTAAAAGACTATAGCGATATTCTACTTTTTTGTTAAGTGTGGTTAATTCATCAACACTTAATTCTTGGGTTGTTGTGAAGGATTGGTTATAATTAATTAACCAGTTAACAATACTGTGACGTTGGTTTCTGTTGTACTGAGGCAATTCTTTAACTAAACGCTTACCCCAAGCTGATTTTAACTGTTGTGTTTGTTTTGCCATCAGTGTAACCCCCTGAGTTTAAATTGATTTGAAAAGTAGGGCGGCTAAGCTTTGAGATTACTCAACACGCTTTGTTATCTAACCATCAGTTTGCCTCTACCAGTCCCAAAAGACAACCAAAGTTTTGGCATTTAAGTAATAACTTAAGGCATTTAATTCCATAAAGGCCAAATGCTTGTCGTTTCAAGGGGTTGAAGCCTTCATTTTCCAACTCAGTTAAATTATTTAAAGTCTTAAGATCGGATCTTGGTCTGCTTAACTTAGGAAATTAGACAGAAATCTGGTGAACTGTTGTGCATTTAAGCTACTTATTAGCTAAAATGAGGAAATTAATCTTAACAAAAGACGGTTTTTTTCGGGAATTTTGCTCAAAACCCTTGAATAAATTTAACATCCTGTAATACCATCTTTGAGAGAGCGTCCGAGGAATCTATATGGCAGTTATGGCGCAGTCAAAGTCAACTAAAGGCAGACGTAGACGGGGAGTAATTCTGACTCAACAAGGATTAGAAAAACTCCAAAATGCTAAATCTGATGCTGAATATCTAGACAATCACGGAAATCGCTACACTTTAGAAGCGTTAAGTGCTAAAACGGAGTTGGCGGTTGATACCCTCATGAAAGTGTTTGCCTGTGAATCAGGGGTTGATAAACAAACTCTGAAAACCTGTTTTAAAGCCTTTAATCTCACTTTAACCTCTGAAGACTTTTATCGTCCTGAATTATCCAGCACAGAGGTAGAGCAACCCATTTCCCTTGAACCAGAATTACCCGAAGGCCAAGTTCCCCTAAATTCACAATTTTATGTTGAGCGATCGCCAGTCGAATCAGATTGTTATAAGGCTATTTTACAGCCTGGGGCCTTAATTCGGTTGAAAGCAGCAAGACGCATGGGAAAAAGTTCTCTGTTAGCGAGAATTGCTGATTATGGGATAAATAATGATTGTTCTGCTGTTTCTTTAAGTTTACAGTTGGCAGATAAAAATTTATTTCAAGATTTAGATAAGTTTCTTCAATGGTTTTGTGCAAATATCAGTCTTAGTTTACAGCTTCCTAACAAGATTGCTGATTATTGGGATGATTTATTTGGTAGTAAAATTAGTTGTAAAATTTATTTTGAACAGTATATTTTAGCCAATCTTAAAACTCCCTTAGTTTTAGCTTTAGATGATGTTGATCGTCTCTTTCAATATCCCGATCTAGCGGATGATTTTTTTGCTTTATTAAGAGCTTGGCATGAAGAAGGAAAAAACCGAGATATTTGGAAAAAACTACGGTTAGTTGTTGCACATTCTTCTGAGGTTTATATTCCTCTCAATGTGAATCACTCCCCCTTTAATGTAGGAATTTCTATTGAATTACCGATGTTAACGCCGAAACAAGTACAGGATTTAGCTAAACGTTACGAGGTAACTTTGTCATTAGAAAAAGTTAAACAATTGACGGATTTGGTAGGGGGACATCCTTATTTAATACGTTTGGCATTATATCATATTTGGCGCAAAGATGTCAAATTAGAATGTATTTTAAAGACGGATGTTCAGTCACCTAATCATATTTATAGTGACCATCTCCAACGGCAATTATACAACATACAAAGACAAGATTCTGAGTTACTAGAAACCTTAGAAAAAGTGGTATTTGCTCCAGAAGCAATTGAGCTAGATTTATTAAATGCTATCAAGTTACAGAGTTTTGGATTAGTCAATCTTAAGGGTAATGAAGTTATGCCCAGTTGTCGTTTATATCAGGAATATTTTCGACAATATTTTCAAAGCAATAAGTAATTTAATTTTAAGGTTTGAGGTTTCCTCCTCGAATTATGGTTTTATTCCCCTAATTACTTGAAAAATTTAGCCTTTGACTAACCACTAATTCCCAGGCTAATTTAGCTGCACCAATCATTCCTGCTTGATTACCTAATTTTGCCGTCAATAACTGTAAATCTTGTCGAGAACTAAGTAAAACCCGTCTTTCTATTTCCTCCAGGGTAGCCGGAAAGAAGAAGGTTGTACTGCCACTGACTCCACCCCCAATAATAACGGCTTCTGGGGTTAAAACATAGATTAAACTGGCTAAACCGGCCCCTAATAAGCGACCATAACCTTCCCAAAATTCTAAGGCTTCTCGGTTGCCTTTTTGAGCTAATTGACCCAATTCTGCTGGTTCTTTACCTGTCATGCGACGAATCGCTTGAATAGAGGCATACTGTTCCAATGACCCTTGGTTGCCACTATTACAGGGGGGGCCATCAAAATTTAAGGTAATTAACCCTAATTCCCCGGCTGCCCCCAAATGTCCGGTAAACAGATGACCATTAAGAATAATTGCCCCACCGACTCCCGTACCGAGGGTTAATAAAATCAGGTTTTTAAAGGATTTTCCCGCCCCTAACCAAGCTTCTCCTAAACCCGCACAGTTAGCATCATTAGCGATAGTGGTGGGTAGTCCGGTTGCTTCCTCTAACCAGTCAGCTAGGGGGACATCTTGCCATCCTGAGAGGTTAATGGCTACTTTAGCAATTCTCCCCGTTCCATCGACTGGCCCTGGGGTTCCCACTCCTAATGCGAGACAATCTTGATCTTGATTAAGTTCCCGAATTGCCGTTATCATTGTCCCTAAAACTGCTTTTGGGGTGGCAGGTTGAGGAGTGGCAACTGTTAGGGAGTTTAAACAAGTGCCATCTTCAAGAAAACGTCCTAATTTAATCGCAGTTCCACCGAGATCAAGACCAATGACGGATGATTTTTTTTGCATATATTAAATGTACAATCCCTTTCTTGAAAATATAAGTAATAACTAAAAGAAGTCCGAAGAATAGGGGGATTTTAACACTAAAACCTATTCCCTATTCCCTATTACTAATTCCCTATTACTAATTAATTGTTCTTGAGATAATAATTCTGGGGAATAATTTGAATTTTTTCCCAAGCAGTGATGGCATGATAAAGGTTTTCAGCTAACACAGTATTTGCTTTATCTGTAAGGTGAACCGTATCAGCAAACATCGGAGTCGGAAAATTAGAATTACTGTTATAGAAATTCACAACTTTCACATTTTTAGGATAAGCTTTCGCTAACTGTTGTGTTGTCTTAGCAAACTCTCCATAAGCTTTGGGGAATTTTTCAACATATTCATTACCAATGCGATCGCGGATAGCTTTTTCATCAGCAGAAAGTTTCTCAACAGGACGACCTGTAATTTCCGGTTGAATTGCCAAAACCACTGGAATACCTAAGCGAGAAGACATCTGAATTAATCGTTGATGGTTTTCTCGATAACGATCAACCCGTTGTTTTAATTCTTCTTTATTATTCGGTAAAAAATGTTTTAAAGGTTTGCCATCATTATTCACCACTAGACTTGTTTGGGCCACGGGTAAGGTAGTTTTAGTAGAACCTGTCCAGGAATTAATCAGTTTAACTAACCCAGTATTTTGTAACCATTGATCAAAGGAAAAATTCAAAGAATTCTGAAAATGTCCCTTAGCATCAGCTAAAAATTCATCAATATGGGGAATATCAGTTTGAGGGGAATTACTGGATAACATGACATCCCCATAACCATCTAAAACCACAATTAAATCGGGTTGATAAGGTAGAATTTTTAGGGCTAATTGTGCTAATTCATTGCCAGAAGTATAACCAGGAACTGCAGCATTAATCACCCGATAATTCCCTTCTCTAATTTTCGGTGGCAGTTTCATTAATTGTTGTCTAGTTGGCACAAAAAAGGGAAAAACATCAGGACGATATTTCGCCGGAGAATTTTTTTGTTGACTCACCCGCTGTTTAAGACGGGTTTCTAATCGATGACTAATGGTGGCATCATTATTAGGGTTTAATTGTCCAAAAGCAGTGGAACCCCCTAACACAAAAATGCGAATTTCGTTCTTTGGTTTAGCTAAAGGGAGGGGATCATTATCCCGTAACCCTTGGTCATTAATTTTCAAGAATTCACTCTTTTGTTTACTGACTAATTCATAACCAGTGCTGGAACTACGTTTGACCACTAATTTACCTTGATCGATCAAACCTTCGATGGGTTTTTCCGTTGCCGTTAAAAATTTCAGTTTATAGGCTTGAACTAGGGGAGACTTCCCATTAATATTGTTACCTTGACCCGTAATGCCTAGATAAGCTTGTGCTAAGAGTTCTGATAGGATAATTAAGACCGGAATAGAGATAATTAGCCATAACAAGGAGATTTTGGGGCGATTTTTCCCTTTGTTATAGTAAGAACTATTGTAATAAGAGCCATAAGATCGGGTTTTTTTTGGTAATTTCAGCATTAAGTGGTTGCCTCTGTAAAAATAGGTTTACAAAATTAATGATTGAACCTTAGCATTGAATTGGGTTAGGGATCTAGGTATTGACTTGGAGATCTAACCCCATAATTTTCCTATCATCTCTGATTTGAGCGTCTTTGGCGAAGATTTATGGCTTATAAATTGTTGTTTGTCTGTCTTGGTAACATTTGCCGTTCTCCCTCAGCCGAGAATATTATGAACTATTTGCTCAAACAGCAAGGGTTAGAACATTTGATCGTCTGCGATTCGGCAGGGACATCAAGTTATCATGTTGGGGCTTCTCCTGATCGGCGAATGCGGGCAACGGCGGCCCGTCGAGGAATTGAACTTTTGGGCAGTGCCAGACAACTTGATGTATCTGACTTTGAAAAGTTTGACTTGATTTTAGCAATGGATCGACAAAATTATCAGGATATCTTAGCTTTAGATGGACAAAATCGCTATCGGGACAAGGTGCGTTTGATCTGTGATTTTGCGACTCAATCTCCCGAAAAGGAAGTCCCTGATCCTTATTATGGAGGGCAAGAAGGATTTGAGCGGGTGATCGATTTATTGTTAGATGCCTGTGCTGGATTATTAGAGGAAATAATGGAGACTGAGGGAGTCAGGGAGTGAAGATGTAGGGGCTGGTTTTTGAGCAAAATTCTCTCTTTATAACAAGTATACTCGCTAAACCTGCCCTTATCAGAAAATTTGCCCATTACCCCATTACCCCACACAGAGGGGCAACTTATTAAAACTTAAGAAAAAAATTGACCCATGACGGGAAGTGATTGCACAATAAAGTTGGTTGTGAGGAACATTTTCGCGCGGGCTAAGTCCATACCACATTTAATTTTTGTGGGAAGTTTTCGGAGCCTGTGTTAAACACAAATACCTGTACTGGGTATGTGATACAAATTGCTCCTGTCTAAGTTTTAAACCAGGACAAAAGTGGTCAATTAAGTAACCACTGACATAATTCCAGTATTTCTGGAAATCAAATCATTCTCTTGTATGGAAAAGAGTCACCTTGTTGGGTGAGTTAACCTCCTTTTTGTCTGGGTATGGTTGACATATAGAGACTTTCGGTCAAAATCTTCATAAGAGACACACACACAATGTTATTTCGCAAATCGTTTTTACCTTCACTCACACATCTTTCGTTCTTATCTATTAGTCTTATTCTCGGTTTAGGAACCCTCAACAGTTTGCCTGCGGTAGCCGCACAGAAAGAGGTTTCTAACCCACAGAATAGGGTAACTCAACCCTTATTAGCACAAACATCTTCCTCTCATTTGCCGGCCAATCAGGTCTATCTTTATGGCCGTTCTCCTCAACCGGAAGAAATTGGACAAGAATACATGGTCTTTCGCATAGAAAAAGGGGAAATTAAAGGGGCGGTTTATCTGCCACAATCTGAGTTTAGCTGTTTTTCGGGGACAGTTAAAGGCGGTCAGATGAATTTGTCAATTATTGATCCTTATGACGGCAGTAAGTATGCTTATTCTATTGCTTTGGAAGGTTCTTCCCCTATGGCCAGCAATGCTCAACTCTCAGAAATTAATTTAGAAGGCTATCATCGTCTTAACAGTATTAGTGACAATGATCATCGCATTCTCAGCACTTGTTTACAACAATAAGGGTTAGAATTCGATCCCTGCTTGAGCTTTCACTCCTTGTTCTTTAAAAGGATGTTTGATTAATTTCATTTCAGTCACTAAGTCAGCGACTTCAATTAATTCTGAGGGCGCACCACGTCCGGTTAAAATAACATGGGTATATTCGGGTTTTTCTGACAGTCCATTTAATACGGTTTGGACATCGAGATACCCTAGTTTGAGGGCGACATTAATTTCGTCGAGTAAGACTAATTGATAGTCTGGGTTACGAATAAAAGAAAGTCCTTTTTCCCAACCTTCACCAGCTTTTTGCATATCCCTCTCTCTATCTTGGGTTTCCCAGGTAAACCCCTCACCCATGGCATAAAATTCTAATTGTTTATCCCAATGACTGAGGACAGCTTTTTCAGCAGGTTCCCAAGCTCCTTTGATAAACTGAATAATAGCAACTCGGAAACCGTGGCCCAGCGATCGCATTACCATGCCTAATGCTGCGGTGGTTTTGCCTTTGCCATTTCCCGTATTAATAATAATTAAGCCTTTTTCTGTGGATGCTTCAGCGACTCGTTTTTCCTGAATTTCTTTACGTCGCTGCATTTTTTGTTGATAGTCTTCGGTGGATAAACTTGTATTATTATTCATTGTCATTACTTAAATTTTGCCTAAATTTATCTCAAAAAAACTGATTTTTTGGGAATTGAATGGAGTCAATAATTTGTTAGAGTAAGATGATTATAACTCATTGACTCCAATTGCGGTTAATTTTAAAAATTATGCAGCTTCCTCCTCGACTTTTTCTGGGGGTATTTCTGAGAAGTTTTGCACTGTTTGAACTTGAGTTTTTACTTGATTAAGATGAATATCATTCACCTTATTAATAAAGTCGATAATGGCTAGTTTCGCCCGTCTTTCTTGTTGTTGGACTTGTTGAGCAATTTTTTGTTTTTCTTCTTCCGTTTGTTCCCCTTCTGAGACATCCGTGGCAACTATATCTAACATTGCCTCACTGGTTATACCCAAGATGAATTTTTCTTGTTCGGCTTCTAAATTTTCAACAATACTATTAGCATCTTTCCAGATAGTTTCTAAAGGAAAAGATGTGGAGATACTGGCAACAATAGAAGCAATAGCAGGAAAAATAACAGGAAGCCAAGTTAACCAACTGGGGCCGGTATCTAACTTATCAACTAAGACTAAAACTGGAGTAACCCCAGAGAAAATAATGGTTGAGATTTGAAAGAAATAATAACCATTTCTGGCATTTTCTCTCGTTTTTGTGTAATCTTCAACTAATTCTTGACAGTAACGTAAGGCATTCTCTTTTTCTAATTGAATGCGGTTTTCTGAGGCTGGTAATGGCTGAATTAACTGTTCATATTTCTGCTCTCGCTCAACTTGATCACGGTAGGAAAAATATTGCCAATTAAAGAGAAATAGAAACACAAAACCAGATAAAAAAGCTGCATCTAAGACCAGCAAAACCTGATTATCTCGAAAGAACAAGGTGAGAATAATCGTTGCACAAAAACCGTCTAAGCAGAGGTATTCTAAGACTTTTAAAAAGCGACGAAGTTCAAGAGTGGAACTAGGTTCCTCAAATTCTTGATTTAGTGGGGGAGAGTCTGCTGTTGTCATGTCAACTATAGGTATGAGTGGCATTAATGACTATACAGGATTTATTTTACCAGACTCCCAAACATCTTGGACATTATAGCCCAATTCTTGTAACATTTTTCTTAACAAAGGCAGACTCAAACCAATTATATTACTGTGACAGCCTTCTATCTTTTCCACAAATAACCCTCCCTTTCCTTCTAAGGCAAAACATCCCGCACATTTTAGGGGTTCTCCCGTATTAACATAGGCTTCAATGGTTCTATCATTAATATTAGCAAAATGGACTTTTGTTATCCCACAATCAATTAAGTTTTTTTGTTGTTTTCTATCAATAATAGCATGACCAGTATATAGTATTCCGTGACTACCTCGCATTTTTTGCCAACGGGCGATCGCTTCATCAGGAGAGTTTGGTTTACCATAAACTTCTCCATCTACAACTAACAAAGAATCACATCCTAAAATGAGAGAGTCTGGGTACTTTTGAGCGACAACTTTTGCTTTACAATTAGCTAAGGTTTGGACTAATTCTTGAGGGTTATTTTCTTGAATTTGGGATTCATCAAAATTACTATGACAGACAATAGGATTAATGCCAACTGTTTGTAGTAGTTTCAGACGGGCCGGGGAAGCAGAAGCAAGAACAAATGAGGGAAATAGTTGCATTTTTTTACACAAATAATCAATTTAAAAGGTTAAAAATAGTCAAGACGCGACACACAAAGCCTCTACAAGCTTAAAGCCCTTATAGCCCCAAATATTGCTAAGAAACCCGTTAATAATTAAGGGAAAGGTAAGGGCAGCATTTTCACAATGGCAACGGTTAAAGCCATATCTATCATAGCTGCGATCGCACCGAATAATCCTAAGACATGACGTAGGGGCATGGCATAGATCAAATTTCGGGAATATAGACAAAGCGTATTGGTGCCATGCCCTTACAAATATCCCTTTTTAACTTAGAGTTCTTTTGATCTAGTTTTTACTGTTAAAGGGCTTCACCAGACTATGGAATTAATTATTATTAACATCCCTAGCAAGATTTTGAACAAATTCTAGAGATAAACCGGTTACTTTAACTATTTGTTCAATAGTCATCCCTTCTCTGAGTAAATTTAAAGCAATTTCAGCTTTTGCTTCTTCTCTCCCTCTTTGTTCCCCTCTTTGTTCTCCTTCTTGTAAAATTTCCTGATAAATCACTGATTCTCTCATAATATCCCTCCTCAGAATTTGATGAATTGTCTCCTGCTTTAATACTAACCCAGCGAGAATCCCACTGGCTGCGGCTAAATTACTTTGTGTTCGTTTTTCACTAATATTGTTAACAATTTGTGCAACTTGGTTTAACACTTGTTTAGGGTTATCAGTTTTACTCAAAACAGCAAAAGGCAATAATCCTGGTAAAGTTAAGAATGTTTCTGTTGTTTGTTCCCATAAACGAATAATCCGAAATCTATGATTAGTTTCCTCTAAATTAAAACTATCCTGATACACTAAGGCGGAATCTGTGGGACGTAAATAAATCACAACCTGCACCATCTTTTTACCAGGAAAACGACGATAAACCCGCAACCGATAATCTGCCATACGAAACGGAATATCGTCCTTTGGTGAGGTTTGAAATTCTGCATGAAGTACCAAGTTATCAGACTGTTTTAAGATTAAAGCATCTGCTCTAATGGGTTCATTCGATAATTCAGTGGGACTTAATTGGGTTAGTTGAATAGGGGAACCCAGTAACCAAGTTGCGATCGCATCAGGAAAGGTTTCTGCAATAAATTTACAGGTATTGTCATACATTTGAGATAGTTTTATATTTAATTATTCTTGACTTCATTGCTCAGGGGTTTTCCTTCCTCAAATTCTGTTAAACTGGTAATGGTAGTTGTTGTAATGTCATTAAGGGCATTTTCAGTAAAATAACCCTGATGAGAAGTAATTACTACATTGGGGAAAGATTGGAGTAATTGAAATGTATCATCCTGAATAATAGTATCAGATAAATCTTTAAAAAAAATGTCATCTTCTTGCTCATAAACGTCAATTCCTAAGTAACCAATTTTTCCTGATTTAATGCCAGTTATCACAGCTTTTGTGTCAATTAATTGACCACGACTGGTATTAATTAACATCATGCCATCTCTCATCTGATTGATAGTTGTTTCATTAATTAAATGATGGTTTTCAGGGGTTAAAGGACAGTGTAAGGAAATAATATCTGAATTGGCCAATAATTCAGGTAAATCAACATAATGAGCATTTTCAATGGCTTTAAATTGAGGATTAGGATAGGGATCATATCCTAGTAAATGACAACCAAATCCTTGCATAATTTTTGCAAAAATCACGCCAATTTTACCCGTTCCAATAATACCCACTGTTCGACCATGAAGATCAAATCCTAATAACCCATTTAAGGAGAAATTATCATCACGAACTCGATTATAAGCTTTATAAAGCTTACGATTTAACATTAAAATTAATCCTATAGCCAATTCTGCCACAGAATAAGGAGAATAAGCCGTAACCCGAACTACTTTTATTCCTAATGCAGCAGCCGTTTTTAAGTCTACATTATTAAATCCTGTACACCGTAAGGCAATTAATTTTATCCCATGAGATGCCAAATTGTTCAAAGTTTCTTGACCAAGATCATCATTAACAAAAGCGCAAATAGCAGGAAAACCCTCAGCTAAAGAGGCCGTTTTGGGTTCTAAGCGAGTATCAAAATAAACTAATTCGTGATTAGTATTCATAGACTGATTTGCTAGGTCAAGAAAATGACGATCATGGGGTTCGGTACTAAATACGGCTACTTTCATCGAGAGTTCCTGGGTAATGTTAAATCTAACCCTTCTAGAGTAACTCAAATATTATATAATTGAATCATTGATGTATTGGAGATTACTTATTTTTGTTAATATTAGTTTATCATTCCTATTGACTCCTATCAATCTTATGAAACTTAGAATCATCGGACAAGGTTTAATCATCTTGGTTAACTGCTTTGGTTTGGGAATATTATCAGCAAACGCCCAAATTCATGTTAAACAAGAGCCGATTAATTCCTTAATTATCGCTCATTATGATCTCGATGAATTAGAAGCAGTTGACAAAGCAATTCAAACTGATCCAAATAATGCAGATGCTTATTTAAAACGGGGTTTAATTCGTAGTCACTCTCAAGAAGATTTTCCAGGAGCAATTGCAGATTTTACCCATGTTATTGCTCTAAAACCTAACGCAGAGGTTTATAATTATCGAGGGACGGCTTATTTTTGGTTGCAACAGTATCAAAACGCATTAGAAGATTATCAACAAGCGATCACCCTTGATCAAACCTTAGCGATCGCCTATTATAATCGAGCTTATGTTTACTTAGAATTAGGTGATAAAGCAGCAGCAATTGCTGATTTTCGTCAAGGGGCAACCCTATCCCAAGAACAAGGAGACTCTCTTTCTTATCAGCAAGCTTTAGACTTGATTCAAGACTTAGAAACAGGCAAGAAAAAATCAGAAATTACGCATCAGCAAAATATAATTAATTAGCAGGAGATAAAATTGCAAGAAGACAATGCTTACTGGTTAGCTTGGTCACAAGTTTCTGGAGTGGGGCCAGTATTAATTAAACGAATCTGGCAACAGTTTGGAACCTTAAAAAATGCCTGGGAAACTTCTCCTGAAAGCTTAGGAAAAGTTGAAGGTTTGGGAGGTAAATTAATTAATACTATTAAACAACAGCGATCGCAATTAAACCCCGCACAATTATTACAACAACATCAACAAAAAAATCCGCAATTTTGGACACCTGCTGACCCAAATTATCCCCGTCTTTTGTTAGAAACGCCTAGTCCACCACCCCTATTATATTATCAGGGACAGGTAGATTTAGCTGAAAATCAAGGAAATACGCCTCTAATTGGCATTGTTGGCACTCGTTACCCCACAGAACATGGTCGTCGGTGGACTCATAAAATTACTCTGGCCTTGGTTAAACATGGGTTTACGGTGGTTTCAGGGATGGCCGCAGGAATTGACGGAGTGGCCCATAAAAGTTGTTTAGACGCAGGAGGAAGAACCATTGCTGTGTTAGGAACAGGGGTAGATGTGGTTTATCCAAGTAGTCATCAACAATTACATAAAACTATTCAACAAAAAGGGTTAATTATCAGTGAATATCCCGCAGGAACCCCAGGCGATCGCCGTCATTTTCCGGCCAGAAATCGCATTATTGCGGGGTTAAGTCGGGCAGTTTTAGTAATGGAAGCACCAGAAAAATCTGGGGCCTTAATTACTGCTCGTTATGCTAATGAATTTTGTCGAGATGTTTATACTTTGCCCAATTCTCCTGATGTTATCCAGGCACAAGGTTGTTTAAGATTGATTCATCATGGGGCAGAAATGATTCTCACAGAAGAAGAATTATTAGAGATGTTAGGCGCAATTCCTAACCTCAATGAACCTCAACAATTATCTCTATTTGAATCACCAACTCCTCAATCTTTACCAAAGTTAGAACCTGATTTGTTAAAGATATTTCAAGCAATTACTAATGAAGGGAAATCCTTTGATACAATTGTTCAAGAAACTGGTTTAAATACCCCACAAGTTTCTGGAGGATTGTTACAATTAGAATTAGAAGGGTTAATTACTCAGTTACCAGGAATGCGTTATCAACGAACATCCTAGTAGTCTTCTAATTCCTTAATTTATATCCATATTTAAGCCAAGCCATGAGCATTCGTAAGCATTGTTTAATTCTCTGTTTAACTCTGAGTATCTTAACTTTTTTAGGCTGTGTCAGTTTTGGGAGATCTCAGTCGGATTTTTTAATTTCTTTGCCCATTGACTGTAAGTTAGGAAAAGATTGTTTTATATTCCACTATGTAGATACTGAACCAAGTTCTGAAGCGATAGATTTTAATTGTGGGCGACAAACTTATAATGATCATACGGGAACAGATTTCGGCATTACTAACCTCAAAGCTATGGAAAAAGGGGTTAAGGTTGTTGCGGTTGCCCCAGGAAAAGTTAAGCGTGTTCGGGATGGCATAATTGATAAATTAATTGTGGATCAAACAGATAAAGATGAAGTCACAGATCGAGAATGTGGTAATGGTATTGTCATTGATCATGGGGGAGGTTGGGAAACACAATACTGTCATTTAAAACAGGGAAGTGTTTTAGTAAAACCTGATACCCAAGTAGAAAAAGGAACCCCTTTAGGATTAGTTGGAGCATCAGGACTTGCTTCATTTCCTCATGTACATTTAACGGTTCGCCATGAAAATAAAGTGATTGATCCCTTTATGGGAAAAGAAGCTATTTCCGGCTGTAAAACTGATAAAAAACCTCTCTGGGAAGCGAAAATTGATTATCAACCTACAGGCTTAATTAATGCAGGATTTGCGCCACAACCCCCTAAATCTGTTGAGTTATGGGAAGGGAAATTCTTAGATCAAAAACTTTCTAAAAACTCATCCGCTTTAGTGTTTTGGGTACATCTCTATGGCATTATTCAAGGTGATATCGAATCATTTACTCTGATTGATCCCAAGGGAAAAGTAATTATAGAACAAAATAAACCCGTGAAAAGATCTTATCGTAATTGGGTAACTTATGTTGGCAAAAAAAATACCCCAGATAATCCTATAATATCAGGAATTTGGCGAGGTAAATATCAACTTACAAAAAATGATAAAGTTATTCTTGAAGTGAGTCAAGAAGTAGAAATAATCTGAAATGTTCATAGAAAAAATGAAAAACAACTTTAATCATCAATTGTTTCTGTTGCGGGATACCGTTTAATTAAATGAGCAATTAAAATAATTAAATTGCTTCTTAATTCTTTTCTGGGATCTCCCATTTCTAAATCTTCAATTAAATGTTTAACATCTACTTCATCCCAATTTTTACGGGATAAAGCATCAATTTGCCTTTGTTTCCATAAGGTGTAATCCGTTTCATAAATATTGATCATAAATGTTATATCCTACTTCATTATTTAATCAAAAAACTATCATTAATTTTCCGAATATTCGGGCAACCACTTAAAGCCATTGCTAAAATCAACTCATCTTTTAAGAGTTGTAAAATATGGTTGACTCCTGCTTCTCCATTAACAGCTAAACCCCATAAAATCGGACGACCAATTAATACGGCTTTTGCTCCTAATGCTAAGGCTTTAAAAATATCAGTGCCTCGCCGAATTCCTCCATCCATTAGGATATCAATTTTATCACCCACTGCGTTAACAATGTTTGGTAAGGCATCTAAAGAAGCGATCACACCATCTAATTGTCGTCCTCCATGATTAGAAATAATAATTCCTTTGACTCCATTTTTAACCGCTAAAATGGCATCATCTGCTCTTAAAATTCCTTTTAAAACAATTGGAAGATTAGTGATAGATTGTAACCATTCTAAATCTTTCCAGGTGATACTTGGATCAATTTGTTGTTGAAAATAAGCAAATAATCCTGACTCACCAATGGTTGAGGGAATGGCTAAATCTGTCAGACTAACTAAATTGGCTAATTGTAAATGAGAAGGTAGAGTAAATTGATTCCTAACATCCGCTTCTCTACGGCCCATCATGGGAGCATCTACCGTCACACATAAGGCAGTATAACCAGCTTTTTCTGCCCTTTCAACTAAAGCTTTAGTTAATCCTTTATCTCGATGAATATACAATTGAAACCATCTTAAATTATGAGATTGACAAGCGGCAACATCTTCTAAACTGGTAGTTGATAAAGTGCTTAAAATCAATAAAGTTTTTAAATCAGAAAGCACTTTTGCTGTGGCTTTTTCTCCGTCAGGATGAGCTAAACATTGAAAAGCCATAGGAGCAACCCCAAGAGGCATTGATAAAGTTTGCCCTAAAATGTTAGTTGATAAGTCAATATTGCTAACATCAACTAACAT
Source organism: Crocosphaera sp. XPORK-15E (assembly GCF_034931425.1). Lineage (NCBI taxonomy): Bacteria > Bacillati > Cyanobacteriota > Cyanophyceae > Chroococcales > Aphanothecaceae > Crocosphaera > Crocosphaera sp. XPORK-15E. The sequence continues at coordinate 111,270 of NZ_JAYGHQ010000005.1, read as the reverse complement.
TTTAGGATAGAGTTCATATTGTTCAAAAACCGTTCTATTTTTTCTGAGAGTAATTTCATCTAATGCACCACTACGATAATAATCCCATGCCATTCCTGAAAGCTTTTCTTTGGCTAAGGATTCGTATTCAAACAGGTTAATGGGTTGAGTCATAAAGCGTAAAGATAGAAAATTCAGCTTATATTTACATTATAGCTTAACTTATTGTTAACATCTAATAAAATTAATTTTAAAAAAATAAAAAGCCTTGTGTAGCAAAGCTTTTTATTTTCCTCAAAATGTCATGCTTTCATCAACTATCTTTGAATTTCATCTTAGACAGAAAACCGACAGTTCCCAAGGCTAATAACCCTAACACAGAATTTCCTTCTGGAATAGGCACTACGTTAATATTATCAAAGTTTACCCCCGCAGAACTGGCAATATAGACTTGACTAATGTTTTCAAACCCTGAAAGTTCTAAAGTTTGAAAAGGTAAGTTAATATCATTACCAAGAGAAATCTCAGTAAATTGTCCAGCAACGGGTTGGGTTGGCTCGAATTCTGTGGAGATTAAAATTTTGGTATCATCCGCTGTAAACCCATCAATAACATTTGTAATATCTCTAAGTTGATAAGCCAATTGTGTCAGGGAAAAATTACGGCCATTGACAAGGGTTAAATATACTCCTAATAGTCTATCAGCTTGACTAAAATGTTGTGCTTCATAGGAATTACTCGCGTGAAAATGTCCTCCCTCGTGAAAATGTCCCGGATCACTTCCTGTGCTTCCTGTATTTCGGCTGGAAAATGCTTCTACATTAATTCCATCTTCGACAAAACATTTATTACCGGGTGCCAGTTGTGGTGTACAAGTATTCGGATTAGCAAAAGCATAAGTATTAGCATCAAAGTTAATGACACCTGCATCTGCTTGTTTACTGATTCCCAGAAGTAAAGTGAAAACAGTCAAACAGCTAAGACTGATATTGCTAAGATTCTTAGTCATACCAGAAAAGTTAGTTAATCGATTGTTCATAGGATAACTATTAGTAAATTACGATTTAAAACTAACATTGCTTTTTAAGTTAGTCAAAAGACAAGCTGTAAAAGTTTAGTCAATATATAACTGCAAAAAATTATATTATTTTAATATTTTACACATCTTAAAGTTTGACAATATGTCTTTTGACTCTCACAAAAACCTTAGATATAAGTAGTCGGACATAATTAAATAGCACTGTGTTAAGTTTTGAGTATTGTAGGGAATGCTCACAATAATCTCTTACTTTTATTGTTTGAATTTTGTGAGGAATAAGCAATTGATGATATAATAGCCTAGATATCTGTATCCTTTCAGAAACTAAGGGAGATAAAAATTATGAAAACTGATATAGACAGATCCTTAAAAGAGCTTTACAATGAAGATTTTGTTTTTTGGATCGATGAGACAGTTAAACAACTTAAAGATCGAGCTTTAGTAGATTTAGACTGGGAACATTTGATTGAGGAGATAGAATCATTGGGAAATGAGCAGAGACGAAAAGTAAGAAGTTATCTTAAGCAACTTTTTATTCATCTACTCCTCTATCGTTACTGGCTTGCAGAAAAAGAAAGATGTGCTAAAGGTTGGCGAGATGAAATTGAAAATTTTCGAGATGAATTAGAAGATTTATTCGATTCAAAAATTCTCTATAAATATTATCAACAAGAGTTAGATAATATTTATCAAAAAGCTCGTTTAAGGGCGATTCAGAAAACGGGTTTACCTTCGTCAACTTTCCCTAAAGAATGTCCTTTTACATCAGAACAAATTCTAGATTTTGAGTTTCTACCTGAAGATTAAAATTTTGTAACATAGTTATCGGTTTCTTTGAATATATTTTAGGATCGGAGCAAAAGACAGTTTTCTAAGGGTTTTATCCTATGAGATTAGCAAAACTAATGAAGTTTGAGGGGGGGAAGTGTAACTTATCTAAAATAGCTCTTGCTTCCTCTATCTTTGCTGTCAGTACCTTGGCAATCAATCCAGTTCAAGCAGCTACCTTCAACTATCCTATAAATGAGATAAAATTGAATCAAACTAACTTAAATCTCAGTTATAAAATCCTGTAAATTATGCAAAGGGAAGATATCCTAACAATACTGCGACAACATCGAGCAGAAATTCAAGACTTTGGAGTTATATCTTTGGCTGTTTTCGGTTCAGTTGCCAGAGATGAAGCTACATCAGAGAGTGATGTGGATTTGCTCGTTGAATTTGAAGGAAAAGTTACTTTTGATCGCTACATGGACTTAAAATTCTATTTTGAAGATTGCCTCACAATGAAAGTTGATCTTGTCACCCTAAAAATGCTTAAACCTCAAATTCGCCCAACCGTTGAGAAAGAAGCACTTTATGTCTCGTAGTCTTCAGTTATATAGAGAATAAAGTTTTTCCACTGATTGAGCAGATTGACCTTATATTTAGAAGAACAAGTCCTCAGTCAGAAGAATAACTGAGGTGATGGATATAACATTGAATCAAACTAACTTAATAAATTTTTTCTTACCTACTTGTAAGACTTGATTTTTAAGTTGTTCAGGACTGTCAAAACTGAGATTAACCTCTGTCACTTTTTCCCCATCTAAACGCACTGCACCCCCTTGCATTTGTCGTCTCCCTTCTCCACTACTACCACAGAGTCCACTAGCACTTAAAATGTAGAATAATTTGGCAGGAAATTCAATGTTTGATAATTCATATTCGGGAACTGAATCTGTTGACGTGGTACTTTTATTTTTAACTAAATCTTCAGCCGTTTTTTGTGCCATTAATGCTGCTTCTTTCCCATGAAATTGAGAGACAATTTCGATAGCTAATTGCTTTTGACATTCCCTCGGATTTTCTGGTAATATTTCTAAAGATAAATTAGTCAATAGTTCAAAATAATCCTTTATCAAAGCATCAGGAGTCTTTTCTAATTTGGAATACATGGATAAAGCATCTTCTCGTAAACCCACATAATTATTGAGAGATTTTGACATCTTTTGTGTGCCATCAGTGCCAATTAAAATCGGTAATAATAAACCAAATTGAGGCTTTTTACCAAAGTGTCTTTGTAAGTCTCGACCAACAGCAATATTAAACTTTTGATCCGTTCCTCCCAACTCCACATCAGCATCAATCATCACTGAATCATAACCTTGCATTAAAGGGTATAAAAATTCATGAAGGAAGATCGGATTTTCTTGTTTATACCGTTCGGAAAATCCTTCTTTAGCTAACATTTGACCCACAGTCATTGTGGCTAACAATTCTTGAATTTTAGCTAAATTCAAGTCAGTTAACCATTCAGAATTATAGCGAATTTCTAACCGTCCTGGGGTATCAAAATCTAAGATAGGACGGAGTTGATCTAAGTAACTTTTTGCGTTATCTTTAACTTGTTGGGGGGTTAATTGTTTACGGACTTCTGATTTACCTGTGGGGTCGCCAATTTGTGCGGTAAAATCTCCAATAATAACCACTGCTGTATGGCCTGCATCTTGAAAAGCGCGTAACTTCCGAAAAGGGATACTATGGCCTAAATGAATATCTGTCCCTGTGGGGTCAATTCCTAGTTTAACTCTTAAGGGACGATCGCATTTTTCTATCAGTTTAACTAGATTTTCTTCGGGGTGTTCCGAGTCTGGTTGATTAGGAAAAATTTCATTGGTTCCTCGGTATAACCAATTTAGGGATTTAGAAACAGGTACAGGGGGCATTTGCAGTTAGTAATCGTTAATATTATTGATGATTTCTTATTTATTTTACCAGCATCTAGGAACGATTAGCCCAATCATTTATAATTTGGGCTACTAGTTGCTATAATGTGATTCAGGAATTCTCCTGTTTTTTAACCAGCAAAAAACCTGAAAAAACAGAAAAATCATGACAACTGAAAGAGAATATCAAGAGTCCCAAAGAAGAATAAAGCAGCAACGCCAACAAAAAAACAACCAATATTTATGGATGTTTATTGGTTTTATTGTCTTCTTTTTATTAATAATGGTTCTAACTAATAAAGAAAGATCGCCCATCAGAAATACAACGACTCAAGAAAAAACTAACCTCAGACAGTCATCGGAGTAAGTAAAATTATCTTCAACAGGAAAACCTAACATAACTAATAGGAATTAACTGTGATTAAAATAACAATTAATCCACGCAAAATTTAATATTTATTTTAGAAAAAACTCAAAGCCAATGATTAAGCGGCTTCAGATCAATTTATCTTCAATTAAGTAAATTGTTTGCTGAAAATATAGATACAACTTGCTTTAGAATAGGATAGTATGCTCTTGACAGCTAACCTATTATCCTTAACAGGGATTAAGTTAAAAATGTTGTCATTAAACATGAATCTTTCTCTTTAAGTAAGGACAAAAATGAGAGAACTCGAACGCGAAAAAACCATTGAAATTCTCAACACCATCATGGAGTATGAACTGGCCGGGGTGGTGCGCTACACTCATTATTCCTTAATGGTAACAGGCCCCAATCGTATTCCTATTGTACAATTTTTCCAACAACAAGCCACAGAATCCCTGCTTCATGCTCAACAAGTGGGAGAAATATTAACAGGGTTAGAAGGACATCCTAGCTTAAAAATTGCTCCTATGGAAGAAAGTCATGAGCATAGCTTACACACAATTTTGACCGAAAGTCTTAATCATGAAAAGAAAGCTTTAGACTTGTATAAAGTGCTTTTAACAGCAGTACAAGATGCGAGTATCTACATCGAAGAATTTGCACGGGGAATGATTGGTCAAGAAGAAGTTCATAACATTGAACTCAAGAAAATGTTACGAGATTATGTATAATGGAGAAGTAATCAAGTAAGCCCATAAAATCATGGATTTAAGTGCTGCTTTACCTACCTTTGTTGTTACCTTAAGAGAGGGATTTGAAGCCTCTCTAGTGGTCGGAATTGTCTTAGCTTGTTTAAAGAAAGTCCAACAAACTCAACTTAATCGCTGGGTATATCAAGGCATTGGCGGCGGTATTGTTGCTAGTGTAATGGTGGGATTCTTATTAGGAGGAATTCTCCAAGGTGTTAACACCTATCAGAGTCCCTACACCCCAGTCATTAAAGAATGTTTAGCTGCTATGTTTGGCTTAGTTGCTATCTTGATGTTAAGTTGGATGTTGATTTGGATGACTCAACAAGGTAAGTTCTTAAAAGCAGAAGTCGAACAAGGTATTGAAGCAGCCTTAATCCAAAAAAATGGAGCCGAAAAAGGAATATTTTTGTTAGTGTTTATTGCGGTTTTAAGAGAAGGATTTGAAACAGTTTTATTTATTGTTGCCAAATTTCAAGCAGGATGGCAAGCTTCTACTATTGGGGCAATAACTGGATTAACAACGGCTGCAATTTTAGGATTTCTGTTATTTCAACTCGGTGTTAAAATTAATATTCGTCTCTTTTTTAAAGTGATGGGAATTTTCCTATTATTAGTAGTAGGAGGTTTAGTTATTGGAGTATTAAAACATCTTAACCTGGTCATTCTTTTACTCTCTCAACTTGATCCCAGTTTTGCTAATTGGTGTATTTTTCCTGGAGATTCTTGTATTTTAGGGCCATTAGTTTGGGACGGTTCAGCAATTTTACCTGATAGCAAATTCCCAGGAATTATCTTAAAATCTCTGTTTGGTTATCGACAAAACTTGTACCTCGGACAAATTATTATTTATCTTATCTTCCTTTTCAGTGTGGGAACATTATATTTCAAAAGTCTATCCCCATCATCAACCCTCAAAACAATTCCTCAAAAATCTGTGTAAAATCTTAATTAGGGGAAATTCAGTTAAATTTCTTAACATCTACTGAGACAATTTGCCAAAAAATTGTTAAGCTTACCCTATAACGAAAAAATTACAGGAAGTTAGATCTTTCTACCAAAAAATCGTTACTAATTGAGATGGTGATTAGGAGAACAATAGCAGATGAGTTCATGGACTTGTGATGGAGTCCCCAAAGACGGGAAGCAGTATCCTGGGGCATCTTCCCACACTCCCCAAGTAAATACCAGCCCTGACTGTATTATTTGCGGCTTACCTCAAGAAGCAATGCAGCTAGGAAAACAACAAAAACCGGGTAAAACAGTGGTTGTGGGATCATCTAGTCAGGGTACTCCTTCCTGGTTAGCACCTACTATTATTGCCCTTGCTGTCCTCTTAATTGGAGGAGGTATCGGTTTATATCTGTTATTCAAACCCAACGAAACTGCGATTAAACCCATTCCCTCCCCTTCTCCCACAGACACAACTATTACCCCTACTCAGGGAGAAAATGTCAGTCGAGGAGAACAATTATTACTCAAAACAACTCCCACCAAAGAAGCAGGGGCCAAGGCCTTTGAACAAAAAAACTGGCCAGATGCGATCGCCAAATATCAAACTGCTGTTACTCAAGATGCCAATGATCCTGAAGGACTTATTTATCTCAATAATGCCAAGGCCCAAAAAGCCGAAAATCCTATCACCATTGCGGTTGCTGTACCTACTACCATTAGTGCAGATTCTGCGGCGGAAATTTTGCGAGGAGTAGCAAAATATCAGGCAGAATATAATCAGTCCTCACCCCCTTCTGGAAGGCTTTTAGAAGTAGCAATTATTGATAGTAGCGATCCCATGAAAGCCCCCAATATTGCCCAAGAAATTATTGATAGCCCTGATATTTTAGGCATTGTGGGTTATGGTATTGATCCAGGTAGTCAAGCCGCTTTAAAACAGTATGAAAGCGCAGGAATTGCTGTCTTATCTCCCCTTACCAGTAGCTTTAATCAGACTGGGGGCGAATCAACCCTAAAAACAATTTCTGTGGAAGAAAAAGGAGATGAGTTATTGGTGAATTATTTACAAGCAGTGGGGAAAACCTTAACCCAATATGCTAGTAAAAAGCAACCCTCACCAGCCATTGTTCTTTTTTCTAATCCTGATAGTCCTTACAGTCAACAACTCCAACAAGAAATTATTAATAGTTTATCCGCAGTCAAAGGTACAATTGTGGAGCAAATTGATGTTACGTCACCTAATTTTAACCCAAGCGATGCCATCGCTAATGCACAACAAAAGGGAGCAAAAATTGCTATTCTAGCCCTCAGTAAAAATAAAGTTAACCAAGCTGTAGAAATTGCTAAAGCTAATAAAAATAGTGGTTCTCCCTTAATTTTAATGGGGGGAGATGAACTATATAATGCTGATATTTTAGTTAAAGGAGGAGATGCGATCGCAGGGATAATATTAGCTGTTCCTTGGAGTTTTAGTGCTAATGATCCCTTTGCAAAAGATGCCATTAATAGTTGGAAAGGTCGAGTAAGTTGGCGCACTGCCACCGCTTATGATGCCACAAAAGCCTTGATAGATACAGTTAGTAAAACCCCAGAACGAGCCGCAATTGCTCAAGCATTTAATCAAGGTGTTATCCTAACAGATAGTACCACAAATTTTAATCTATTTGATGAAGTTCCCCTAGTAAAAGCCGTTAAAGGCAATCAAGGGCCAAAAGGGTCAAACTATCAATTTGACCCCCTTAAATAGCCGTTTTCAGTTGTTTTTTCTGCTAATTTGTTCCAAAATTATCAATGAATAAGCTGTTAATCATCAATTATTCATTATTCATTATTCATTATTCATTATTAATTATTAATTGGAGAAACTTCATTGTTAAAGTACCGACGCAAAGTGATAGAAAACCCGCTATTTTATACCCCTTTAATATTGGTAGGTATCTTTTTAGCATTGGCCTTATTATTTGGGTTACTTCGTTTAGGAAAACCCCCCGTTGCTGTAGCGATCGCCTTAGATTTAAGTAGTAGCACTTATCAACCCCAAACCTTTAATTCTCCCAATTCTATTATGGATCAAGAGGTTAAAGCGGTGAATGCTTATCTCGAAGAAAATTCTAAATTAGCTGTGCCTAATAAGGTGCAAATTTTTGGCATTGGCGGCGGAAAAGCCCCAAAATTAACCTCAACAATGGAGTCTCAACAAGGAGTTGTTACTGATGAATTAAGTAGAAGGTTAAGCGATCCTAATTTACCCTATCAATTAATTCCTGAACCGCCACAAGATGACCTAGATATTGTTATTAAGGAAACCACAGAAGTTTTACGAGAACAGGAAAATCATTGTCGTGAATTGTTAATAGTAACTGATACAGGTGTGAGTTTAACACAATCTGCTGTTACTCAAGCAACAGGCCAAAAGATTAAGATTAATTCTCTCGTTTTTGGAGAGGGTGATGTTAACAATTTAAAAGCCGCAGCTAGACAAACTGGAGGAATTTATCGTGATAATATTAACTTATCTAATACAGGAGGAACCTATCTTGAACAATTATTTTTAAGAGACTTTTTTAGTCATTTTAATGGTAACTGGAAATGGATAAATTTTTGGCTAGGATGTGCGGTTATTGCTTTTCTTTGGTTGTTGGTTTTACCCCTAGATCGTTGGGTATTTCAAGGACTTTTTAAAATGTCTATGGACGCATCAGGTAAAATTTCTTTAGGAATAGCTTTTATTGGTACAATGGTGATGACAGCCTTGATCATAGCAGCAGGTTTACCTTTTATCTCTGCTTGTTAATAATAAATGACCCACAATTTGTAGGGGCGGGTTTTGCTCAAATTCTAGGCTTCTCACAAATATGTTACATAAACCCGCCCTGCCTGATCATTAAAAACAAACCATAAAATAATAATTGGAATAAGGAGGACAAAATGGCAGCAGTTGAAGAAAAAAGCATGGTTCCTACTATCTTAGTAGGTGTGGGAGGAACCGGGGCAGAAATCTTATCTAGAATCAGAAGGTTAGTAGAAGAAACATACGGCAGTTTAGAAAATTTTCCGATCCTAAGTTTTTTGGTCGTTGATACGGATAAAGATTATAAAATTAATAACCCCGAAGCAGGGGGAAGTCCTTTTAAAGACCATGAAAAACATTGGGCCAGTGTGAGTGGTAAACAAGTGAGTTCAATGGTTTCTAGTATGGAACAATATCCTTGGATTGATAGTTGGTTTCCCAGGGAATTAGAAAGAAATATCACCTCCTTAGAAGCAGGAGCAGGACAAATTCGCGCCTGTGGAAGATTTGCCTTATTTTGTAATTATCATGATATTCGAGATAAGTTTTTAGCCGCGACAAACCGAGTTAAAGGCAGGGAAAATTTCATGTTAAATAACTATGGTATTAAAGTAAGTACCAATGCAATTAATGTGTTTATTACCGGGTCACTTTCTGGGGGAACAGGTAGCGGAATGCTCATTGATATGGGCTATTGTGTGCGTAAATGGTTAGAAGGGGAAGGTAGTCCTTTAGTAACAGCAATTGTGCCTATGCCTCAAGCTTTTGCGGGAATAAAAGTAGGCGATCGCGTCTTAGCAAATGGCTACGCGGCCATGATGGAATTAAGTTACTTTTCTGACTATCGGACAGAATATCATAGTCAATTTAGTAAGAATTTAGCTGATGAAGTTCGTAGCAATCGCGCCCCTTTTGATTTTACATATTTAGTAGGAACAAAAAACGGAGAAAGTGACTTTAAACTTGAGCAAATTCGGGAAATGATTGCTCAAAATATTTTCTTAGATTTGACCTCAGATTTTTCACCCCATAAGCGATCTATTCGAGATAATATTAAATCTGCTTGGGCCCAGGCAGATCCTGGCGGTAGAGGTTATCCCAAGAATTTCATGAGTTTTGGTCTATCTACCATAGAAATCCCAATTTCTCAGATTCGGAATTCCTTATGTTATCGACTTGCTAAAGATTTAGTAAATTGGTGGTTAAATGAAGATGCAAAATTACCAGCAGATTCGATGGAATTAATCAAAAATGATATTCTTAAAAGGATGCGTTTAAATGATGTTGAATTATTAACTGACTTAGGGGCGGCACAAGATAAATCCTATTTAGAGGAGGTGTCACAATGGATTAATAAACTGCGGCAAACTATTAACCAAGAAAATTATCTACAATGTACAGCCAAGGGAATTAATATATTTGGGAAAGAACAAGGAAAAATTAAAGAACTAGAGCAATTTATACAAGAAGAAGTTAATACTTATCGCCAAGATCATTTTCGGGAATTGAGTCCTGATGAACGGTTACATGGGGACTATTTTCAACGTATTTATGATAACCGCGATCGCATCATTAGCCAAGGAAGAACTAGCCTAGAAACGGAACTTTATCGAATTTTAGAAGATCGTAATTATGGGACTAAATTTGCCCAGACATTTATCACAATTGTGCGACAAATCTTTGATGATATTAGACAAAGATTTAGTCAACAACAAGATCAAGTTTGGGGTAAAAGAGAAACAGAAAGACAGGAACAATATCAACAAGCATTAAGAGAATTTAGTGAAATTAAATCAAAGTATGGTATTACTAAACAAGACAGAATGGAAGTCTGTTGTGATAATATTTTAACGAATCTTGAGGGTAGTTTAGTCGCAACTATTCAGCGCAAAACTCGCGCTGCTTCTTTAATTGTAATTGATCGTTTAAAAGAAGAATTAGATAAAATAGAACGTCGTTTAAACCGTTTTCAACAGCGTTTAATACAGACAAGAGATCATTTCTCACAAGAAGCAGATCATCAAGCAGAAAGCGGGGATGTCTTAAGTATTAATGGTATTAAACTATATGAACGTGATAAACTCAACGAACTATATCAAGACTTAATTGAACAATTAGGGGCCGATACTCAAGGAAGCAAAAGTCGGTTTGAAATTGGGTTAGATAGAGTATGTAGTACCCTCTCAGAAGATATTCTTAAAGAAGCGAGTCCCTTATGGAAGAAAAACCGTCGCGCTGATGAATATATGCGCTTATTTGATGTTACCCAAATTCCTGAAGTTAACCAAGATGATTTAGAAGAACTTATCTATCATGATAGTAAAATAATTGTTGTGGAGAGAACTCCAAAAAATAGTCATCTTTATACCGAGATGGCTGCTTGCGATCGCCTTTTCAAAATGTTTAATGATGAGAGTGAAATAGTCAATAATATTCGCATTGCCTACAATAAATCTAAACCATTAATCTTGATGGATAAAGCTGTTTTATCTGGAAAAGATGCAGGATTTACTCCCGCTACAAATATTAATGTTGCCCTTTTAGGTGGCCGAAATACCGCCGATCCTGCGGCGCAAAAAATCATTCCTCTGCTACAACAATTCAATGATATTGGAGAAAATTCTATTAAACCTTTAGGAGATCCGGAACGTCATCGCTTGGTATTTGTACAAGAAACAGGGGGATTTTCTCTACGATGTATTGATGGTATGAAAGAATTAAGACAATCCTATCAAGACTGGAAAGGGGACAGTATTGAAGCAAAACGCGCCCAATTACGAGGAGAACCCAGAGACTTGCCCATTCCTGTACACATTCAAAAAGAACCCCCATTTTGGGATATCTTTCCCGAAGATCCTAAAATCTTTCAATTAGTGATTCAAGCAAGAGCATTAAACATTTTATATCTATCAGAAAATCAGGCAACCAGAGAAAATACAATTCGTTATACTCGTCCAACCAATATAGGTAAAGAAAATGTTGACATTGCCTCAAGTTGGGAAGAAGCATCACAAATCTTAGAAGTGCGGGCCTGTCGTTCTGATCGAGAAGAAATTCAACGACAAATTACCCAACAATTAACCAAAGCAGAAACCCCCCAACAAAAACAACAACTTTATCAACAATTTACAACTTATCTAGAAAATCGCTCCCTAGACTTAGAAAAACAAGGAGGAAAAGATAGCCCAGAATACAAACGAGAAGCCGAAATTATTAAGCAGGTGATTAATGATTATAAACTCTATGAAGCGGCTAATTCTGATCATATAAATCAACCCTTAAAAACTGCTTCCGTTCAACAAAATACAGTCGAAAATCAAGCAGTTGAAACACCACCCCAACCCCCAAGCCAAGGAAAATGGTATCTTTATAAAGATGGTCAACAAACGGGGCCATTTTCAGCAGAACAACTCTTAAATCAGGGTTTAACCCCTCAAACTTATGTTTGGTGTGCAGGAATGGAGGGTTGGAAATCAGCATCAGACATCCCGGAGTTAGGAACTCTTTTCTAACTAGGACTTCTGGGAGAAGAATGACGTTTTTTAAATAAACTCGTCATACTCAATCCTGTTACTAACAACCCAATTAATCCTAACCCATTAAGTAAAGGATAAATACCTTCTAATCCCAGGAGTTTCATGGTATGAATTTTTATCAAAAAATGGGCAATCTCATCTTGCTCAAACCACTCATCAAAAATTGTATAACCCACACCACTAATCACCGTTAAAATTAAAGGTAAACATACAGCGATCGCTAAAAAGCGATGATATTTGCGAAAAAGACGAATCATGGGGTTTCCTCTAACAATCAGCGATCGGCATAATTCGATCATTGATCCCTACTTTAAAGAAAAAAGGTAAAGAAATCGGGTTGATTTTGTCCCATTACGGTATTTTACCCTATCCCATAACCCCATGATCCCATAGAGGTTTATCATTGAAATAGATTTTTTTATAATAAGGAACTGATGAAACCTTATCTCGCTGCTGCCATTCAAATGACAAGCAAGCCTAACCTAGAAAAAAATTTGGTTGAGGCTGAGGAACTGATCGAACTCGCTGTCCGTCGTGGGGCTGAGTTAATTGGCTTGCCAGAAAACTTTGCTTTTCTCGGTAAAGAAGAAGATAAACTGGGGAAAGCCCAAGAAATTGCTCAAAAAGCGGAAAAGTTCTTAAAAACAATGGCGCAACGTTTCCAGATTACCATTCTGGGGGGTGGCTTTCCTGTCCCCGTTGAAGGTGATGGGACGAAAGCTTATAATACCGCCATTTTGGTCGATCCCACCGGAACAGAAGTCGCTCGCTATCAAAAAGTGCATCTGTTCGATGTGGATGTGCCTGACGGTAATACTTATCAGGAGTCTAGCACAGTGATGGCCGGACAACGCTTGCCTGATATTTATGCCTCTGGGGACTTGGGAAATTTGGGACTCTCGATTTGTTATGATGTCCGCTTTCCTGAGTTGTACCGCCATTTATCCCGTCAAGGAGTTGATATTTTGTTTGTTCCCGCAGCGTTTACAGCATTTACGGGTAAGGATCACTGGCAGGTTTTATTACAAGCTAGGGCCATTGAAAATACCTGTTATGTGATTGCTCCTGCTCAAACGGGAAATCACTATGCTAGGCGTTTTACCCATGGTCACGCGATGATTATTGACCCTTGGGGGATGATTTTAGATGACGCAGGCCAACAACCAGGCATGGCGATCGCAGAAATTAACCCGACTCGTATTAAACAGGTGCGCCAACAAATGCCGTCTTTACAACATCGGGTGTTTTTTTAAGTTGGATTTTTTGGCCTATCAAATATTATTTGTTAGGCCACATAAACCCGCATAGGCAATGGCGATCGCATCTACACTATCATCAATGGGTAAGGAGTCTAAATCAAAGAGATTTCCGACCATTTGTGCTACTTCTTTTTTATCTGCTCTACCATCCCCTAAATGACATTTCCAACTAGCTTGATGTAAAAAAATTGGCTCGATTTTGGTGTTGCGATAGCAGACTAAATTGATTACCCCTAATGCTTGTAAAACGCCTCCTGCTGCTTTAATAGTTCGGCTAAAAAAGGGCATTTCAATGGCAATACCATCAGGCTTAAATTCTTGGACTAATTCTTCTAAGTCTTGCTCAATTTCTAACAATCTTTGGGGGGTTGATAGGGTTTTTTCGGTTTTGATGATTCCATAGTCAATGATTAAGGGAAGTGGTGCGTCAGTTTCTTGTAAAATTGCCCATCCAATAATAGCGAGTCCCGGATCAATTCCTAGCCAATTTTTTTGAGACATTTTATCATGATTTTGGTAGAATACCGTAGGGGTAATTCATGAATTGCCCCTACTATTGTTTCCCTCAAGCTTTAAGTTTATGAATATAACATATTTGGGCAAATATTTGACCTTAGAAGATTTTTGTACCTGTAGTCAAACCTATCATAAATACTCGGAAAAAATTGCTCCCTATCCTAAAAATGAAGAAACAATTACAGCATTTAAACAGTTAAATCAAATAATTATCGACCCCATCATTGATAATTTTGGTATTGATAGATTTAAACTGACTTATGGCTTTTGTTCCCCCGATCTCAAACGCTACTTAAATCAAAAAGATCCCGTTACAGGTATTAAAAATGGTCGCATTGATCCAGCAAGAGATCAACATATGGGCCATGAAATTAATGCCAAAGATAACTATTATTGTAATCGATTAGGAGCCGCTTGTGATTTTTGTATTATTAATCTTAATAGTGATGAATTAGTTGACTGGATTTTAACTCAAAAATTGCCCTTTGATTCCCTTTATTTTTATGGTAAATATAGACCAATTCATATTAGTTATGGAGAACAACATAAACGAGATATTTGGACATTTACCCCTACCAGACAACCCACCAAAAAAGGAATTAACCATTGGGTAGAATTAGCTAAACAAATCTAGATTGAAATTGTTTCATGAATTCTAATCCCATAAAAATTGTAGCAATAGTTCCTGCCACACAAATTTCACCGGACATAATTTTATCAATTACATCTTTTATAGGCACTAAAAATACTTCGATTTCTTCAGTAACATCTAAATTAATTTGTCCTGTTCTTTGCACATTTAAACCCAGAAAAATATGAATCTTGTTATCATCTTTTACCGGATTATCATAAATGGTTTTCATCAAGATTAATTCTTGGGCAATATAACCTGTTTCTTCCTCTAATTCTCGCTTAGCTGCCGTTATACTTGCCTCTTTTTCTGGATTAAATGCTCCGGCGGGAAGTTCTAATAAAATCTCTTGTACTCCATGACGATATTGACGGACAAAAACAATTTCATTTTGAGGAGTAATAGGTAAAACTAAAGCAATTTCAGGACGAATATTAACAAAATAATCATCAATAATCGTCCCATTAGGTAACTCAACCTTATCCTGTCGAACTTGACACCATTGGTTATTAATAACAAACTCAGATTGAAGAATTTTCCACTTTTTAAGACTCATTAGTATCCCTTAATCTACCTAAAACTAATTTAATGATTTTCTCGGCGTTTAACTTGTTGAGGAAATTGAGGAACCAATAATGATTTATCTAACTTTCCTTGCTTATTATAAAAGCTAAGATTACCAGCTTCATCACATAACCAGACTTCCTCAGCTTTCGCTTCTAAATATAAATCTCGTTTCGTTTTCATTTCTTCAAGGGTATTACTAGCTGAAATAATTTCGACACAAATTTCTGGAGCAATAGAAGCAGAAGTTTCATTTTCAATGATAGCTAATATTTGATCAGAAGCCCAAACCACATCCGCAATCTTAGTATTATCAGAAGTCTCGATCGCACATTCAGGAAAAGCCAAACCAGTTGTCAAAAAAGAGTTTAATAAATCAGCAATAATACCTTGAAAAAAAGAATGTTTAACCTTAGCTGGACTCATGATGATTTGTCCCCATTTATTCAACTCAATTTTAAAAGGTAAATCTTGTAATTGTTTGTTATTACAGACATCTTGCCATGTCATCATTAGTTTAACTCCCTAACTTCTCTAAGACTAATAATGACACAGGATAGGGCGAATTTATCAATGAATAATTAATAATTAATAATTGATAATTAATAATTGTTTAATTTGGTTGATGGTTCGGCTGATCTCACTGTCGAAGCCTCACGCCGAAGTCTTGTCGAAGTATGCACCAACCAACCTCTCCTTTCAAGAAGAAATAATTATTCATTATTCATCATTCATTGATGAACCCTCAAACTTTCGAGATATCCTCACCTTTTTTGCCCAACTTTCCACACCCCACCCCTTCCCTTGAGAAAAATTACCCCATTTTTTGACCCCAAAGATTAGCACTCACAGCACAAGAGTGCTAAATTAACATAAGTAGGGTGACATCAGCCCGAAACGCAAGCATTTTTCCTAATCATTGGAAAATGTCTGATTGCAAAGAGTCACAGGAGTAACGAGACAAATATGGCAAAAATTGTATCATTCGGCGATAAATCAAGACGGGCATTAGAACAAGGGGTGAATGCTCTTGCTGATGCTGTAAAAATCACCCTCGGCCCCAGAGGACGGAATGTATTATTAGAAAAGAAATTTGGGGCCCCCCAAATTGTTAACGACGGGATCACCGTTGCTAAAGAAATTGAATTAGAAAATCCCTTGGAAAATACTGGGGCCAGACTGATGCAAGAAATTGCGTCCAAAACCAAGGAAATAGCCGGAGACGGAACTACAACCGCCACCATCATTGGTCAAGCCTTAATTCGGGAAGGCTTAAAAAATGTGATCGCTGGGGCCAACCCTGTGTCTTTGCGTCGTGGCATCGAAAAAACCATCGCTTACCTGGTGGAAGAAATTGCAGCCATTGCGAAACCTGTTGAGGGAGATGCGATCGCCCAAGTAGCCACCGTATCATCAGGGAACGATCAAGAAGTCGGTGATATGATCGCCCTGGCCATGGATAAAGTGACCACAGACGGGGTTATTACCGTTGAAGAGTCTAAATCTCTCACCACTGAGTTAGAAGTGGTAGAAGGGATGCAAATTGATCGGGGTTATCTCTCTCCCTACTTCATCACAGATCAAGAAAGACAACAAGTTGAATTTGATAATGCCTTCTTATTGATCACCGACAAAAAAGTCAGTACGATCGCCGATTTAGTCCCCATTCTCGAAAGCGTGGCCCGGGCCGGTAGACCCCTCTTAATCATTGCAGAAGATGTAGACGGAGAAGCCTTAGCCACCCTAGTCGTCAACAAAGCCAGAGGGGTGTTAAATGTAGCAGCGATCAAGTCTCCTGGTTTTGGGGAAAGACGCAAAGCTGTTTTACAGGATATTGCTATTCTTACCGGAGGCAGTGTCATTTCTGAAGAAGTTGGCTTAACCTTAGATTCAGTTTCCCTCGATATGTTGGGACAAGCGACCAAAGTTAATATTGTCAAAGACAACACTACTATTGTCGCTACCACTGATGATAGAACCAAGGCAGCCGTACAAAAACGCATTGAACAACTCCGCAAACAACTGGCCGCAACTGACTTAAGCTACGACATTGAAAAATTGCAAGAACGGATCGCTAAATTAGCCGGAGGTGTGGCTGTCATTAAAGTTGGGGCAGCGACTGAAACCGAATTAAAAGATCGCAAACTTCGCATTGAAGATGCTCTTAACGCCACCAAAGCAGCCATAGAAGAAGGGATCGTTCCTGGTGGGGGAACAACCCTAATTTACTTAGCGGGTAAAGTTGCTGAGTTCAAACATACCCTCACCAACCCCGAAGAACAGGTGGCCGCTGATATTGTTGCCAAAGCCTTAGAAGCTCCTTTGCGTCAGTTAGCCGATAATGCTGGGGCAGAAGGTTACGTTATTGTGGAACGGGTCAAAGAAACCGAGTTTAATATCGGTTACAACGCCGTTACAGGTAAGTTTGAAGACATGATCGCCGCAGGAATTATTGACCCTGCGAAAGTAGTGCGCTCTGCTCTGCAAAATGCCGGGTCGATCGCTGGTATGGTCTTAACCACAGAAGCATTAGTGGTAGAAAAACCCGAACCCGAACCCCCCGCAGCCCCCGACATGGGCGGTATGGGCGGTATGGGCGGCATGGGCGGTATGGGCGGCATGGGTATGGGCGGCATGGGCTTCTAAGTCGTCGTTTTCATATTTCCATACTTGATATTAGGAGAGACGTTAAGAATAGCGTCTCTCTCGCTTTTTGTTACCCCGAACTTAAGTTAAATTTTATTAATATAATTGTTTTAATGAAGCTAAATTATTACTACAAAGTATCTCAATATTTTGAGTTATTTTTTCAATTGGCCAATCCCACCATTGGAGTTTTAACAATAACTCAATTACCTCATCTTCAAACCGCTTTCTAATTAATTTAGCTGGATTGCCACCCACAATGGTATAAGGTTGTACCTCTTTTGTCACAACTGAATTAGCCGCAATAATCGCTCCATTTCCTACCTTAACCCCTGGCATAATTAAAGCATTATAACCAAACCAAACATCATTACCGATAATTGTATCTCCCTTGATCATATCCCTCTTGGAAATATCAGTAACCGACAGAGTATTTTCCCAAGCATGACCAAAAATTGTAAAGGGATAAGTTGTAAAATAATGAACGGGGTGGTTTCCCCCATTCATCATAAATTTAACATCACTTGCGATCGCGCAAAACTTCCCAATTATTAACTTATCACCAATAAAATCGAAGTGATAAAGCACATTTTTTTCAAAGTTTTGGGGATTTTCAAAATCATCATAATAGGTAAAATCCCCTACAATAATATTAGGATTCGTAATAATATTTTTGAGGAAACATAACCGTTTATAATTCTCTAAAGGATAGGGATTATTTGGATTGGGATAAGTTGTCATTGTTTTAATCGCTATTATAAAATAAAAATAAGTTCAATTGTAAATCCGAATGGTGGCCAACTCACTCCTCTGGACAATTCGAGATCTTGATGTCATGCCCGACGATGGCGGATGGAAACGCTATGAGATAATTGATGGAGAACTGTACGTGACTCGCGCTCCCCACATTCGCCATCAAGATGCAGGTGGCAACATTCATGTTGAACTAGCCATTTGGTCTAGACAAACCCAACTCGGTAAACCGTTTCAAACACCAGGTATCATTTTTAGTCCCATTGATGCGGTCATTCCTGATGTTATTTGGATTAGCCGCGATCGCCTAAACAACGGCATTGATGAAGCAGGACATCTAACTGTCGCCCCTGAACTGATCGTTGAGATTCTCTCCCCTGGTGAACGCAACGAACAACGAGACAAAGAAGTAAAACTGAAACTCTATTCTCTGAAAGGGGTTCAAGAATATTGGATCGTCAGTTGGCAACTGAAAACCATAGAAATTTACCGCAGAAAAGATGCTCAGTTACAACTCGTCAGCACACTCCTGGTTGCTGATACTCTCACTTCACCTTTGCTACCTGGGTTCAGCACTCCTGTCGCTCAGATTTTTGAGTAGATTGAAATAGCCGCTACAGTGTTTGTAAAATGACAATATGAGGCAAAGAACAAGGGGCATTCTCAGAGGATTCTTTGAGGGTTTTAGCAACTTCAACAATCTTTTCAGGGTCAGTTTGTTGAAGATAAAGCAGTAATGCCTGACTTTCTTCTAACAACTTTGTGACATCAATAGTTTCATATTCTGGTTGATAGTCAACGAGTCTTCTCACCCCTTCTCCCAATAAAATCACTGCCCCACGCCAATTATGGTTTTCGAGATGATAACAACCCACAGCCACCTGTAAAACACCTTGATAAAAACGTTTATCCAACTCTGCCGCTTCAAGCCAAATCGCTTCTAAGGTGTCATGACAGGCGTAGAATTCCCCCTGATTAAACTGTTTAATTCCCTGCAAAAATGCGTCTGATGCCATGATTTTTTCACGCAGACATAGTTTCTCTAATTTCTTTGATATACTCTATGTCAATTTCCTGTTCCTTGCCCGCAAATTCATTGTCTGGGGTGATGAATAACATACAATGACAATCTTTGCGTTCTCTCATGGGGACACAAGGACAGTTCCAATAGGTATTTTTGACTTCCGCTTCTTTGTCTTCGTAATGACGACAGGGACACAGGGGAGAGCCTAATTCTTCTTTATGTTTAGCTAACCCTTCGATCACTACGGCGGTGACAGAGGGTTCACTACAAAAATAAGTATCTGTTCGTTTAGCGTACTGTTCAGCAAAATTTTTCATTGCCTCTAGCACTTTATCCTGCTGGTTAATATCCTTGTTTACTGAAGTCATAGATTTAAGCTGATGGGTCGTTTACATCAATTGGATTTAGGTTAACATTGTTACATATTCTCGGCTGTTTGGGCCGATCCACTTGAGTTAGGCCATTGGGCTGAGTGGATTTTTTTAGACAAAATAGGGGTAAGTCAATGAAGGCTTACCCCTAAACTCAATTCTAGCTTTGGGCTAGAAACTAAAGATATTTTTCGAGAGTGTTAGCTAAGGTTGTTTTGGGAACGGCTCCCACAACCATATCTACTCTTTGGCCTCCCTTGAAAATCATGAGGGTGGGGATACTGCGAATTCCATACTGGCTAGCTGTATTCGGATTTTCATCCGTATTCAGTTTCAGCACTTTGATTTGGCCTGCGTATTGTTCAGCAATTTCGTCCACAACTGGAGCTACCATACGACAGGGGCCACACCAAGGCGCCCAAAAATCAACCAGAACAGGAATGTCGCTCTCTAAAACCTCTTGTTTAAATTTATCGTCTGTAACTTGGGGTGTAGCTGACATACCGAGAATTCCTTTGATTGCTCACGTTTCTCTAGAATACTCTAGAATTCTACCACAAGGAAAAGTCTCTAGATTTTAACCCATTTTCCTCACAACTTCACGAATTATTTGAGTTATGGCTTGATAACCCCCCTAATGCTTTGAGCTTAAGGCAAGCTTAACTTTTGTTAACCTGCAAAAAGAAACCGCCCGAACATGAAAATGCCCAGGCGGAGTGTGGTGTGAGGAGTGAACAGAGACTTTCGCCTCCGCTATCTCTATTGTAAGGGACAATTCCCATTTTGATGAACTTATTGTGTCATGATTAGAAAATTTTTTTTTCCTTAATATGTTAGGCTAGGTATCTTTGCCGGAAGTGAGAAACGGCGATCACCATTGAGTTTAGCGATTCACGATACAATCAAGGGTGACGATATGTTACCCTAATTTTGAATCTCCATGACCATTTCCTCTGATTTTCTTTCTCAACTCAATCCCTCCCAACGTATTGCCGTTGAGCATTTTTGTGGCCCTTTATTAGTGGTGGCGGGGGCGGGGTCAGGTAAAACGAGGGCCCTCACTTATCGTATTGCTCACCTTATTAGTCATCATCAGGTTGATCCTGAATCGATTTTAGCAGTAACCTTTACCAATAAGGCTGCTAGGGAAATGAAGGAAAGAATTGAGCGACTTTTTGCTCAAGAAATGGCCTTTAAAAATTATAACAAACCCTTTGATTCTTTGGCTGAATACGAGCAAAAAAAGTTACTTTCCCAGGTTTATAAAAAAACGACCAAACGACTTTGGATCGGGACTTTTCATAGTTTATGTGCCAGAATTTTACGGTATGATATTAATAAATACCAGGACAAAAAAAATCGGCAATGGGAACGTAATTTTTCTATTTTTGATGAATCGGATGCTCAAAGTTTAGTCAAAAACATTACAACTAAACAACTTAATTTAGATGAAAAGAAGTTTAATCCTCGTTCTGTTCGTTATGAAATTAGTAATGCCAAAAATTTAGGGCTTTCCCCTGAAGACTATTTGCAAGAAAATTCTGATTATAAAGGTCGAGTTATTGCCGAAGTTTATAATGAATATCAAACGCAATTGGCAGCTAATAATGCCTTAGACTTTGATGATTTAATTTTAGTCCCTGTGCAGCTTTTTCAACAAAATGAATCTGTTTTAGGCTATTGGCATCATCAATTTAAACATATTTTAGTCGATGAATACCAAGATACTAACCGCATTCAATATGATTTAATTCGCTTACTTTCCACCAATGGGGAAACAAAAAAAAGTGAATGGAATTGGCAAAATCGCTCTATCTTTGTTGTCGGTGATGCGGATCAATCTATTTATAGTTTTCGCATGGCAGATTTTACTATTCTTCTTAACTTTCAATCAGACTTTGGGGACGGTTTACCTGATGAAGATACCCGAACTATGGTTAAATTGGAACAAAATTATCGCTCTAGAGAAAATATTTTACTGGCGGCTAATAACTTAATTGAAAATAATAGCCAACGTATTGATAAAATTCTTAAACCAACTAGAGGCGAAGGGGAACAAATCTATTGTTATAAAGCTGATGATGAACGAATAGAAGCTCAATTTGTTATGCAGACAATCCAAGAATTAATTAACACAAACCCTGAATTAAATTGGGGAGATTTTGCCATACTTTATCGCATCAATGCCCAATCTCGACCTTTTGAAGATATTCTAATTCAGAGTAATATTCCTTATACAATTGTCGGTGGATTCAAATTTTATGACCGCCAAGAAATCAAAGATTCTCTCGCCTATTTACGGTTAATTGTTAATCCTGCTGATACTGTTAGTTTGCTCAGAATTATTAATTCTCCCCGTCGTGGTATTGGTAAAACTTCGATGGATGCCCTCTTAAAAGCTTCCCAAGAATTAGAGATTCCTTTCTGGGAAATTATTAGTGATGAAACCTCAGTTAATACCTTAGCAGGAAGGGCAGCAAAAGCAGTTAATAAATTTGCTAAAATGATTCAATCTTTTCAAACTCAATTAACCCAACTGTCAGCCACAGAAATTTTAGATCAAGTAATGGAACAATCTGGTTATATTGATGATTTAAAACAAAAAGGAACCGAAGAAGCAGATAATCGAGTGGAAAATATCTATGAATTATATAGTGCGATCGCTCAATATCAAGAAGATAATGAAGACAAAAGCTTACAAGGTTATTTAACTAATGCCTCTCTTGCTTCTGATTTAGATAACCTACAAGAAGAACAGGAAAAAGTCTCATTAATGACCCTCCATTCCTCGAAAGGACTAGAATTCCCCATTGTCTTTTTAGTAGGATTAGAACAAGGAATTTTGCCCCATGTTCGCAGTTTAAGCGATCCCTTATCCTTAGAAGAAGAACGAAGATTATGTTATGTTGGTATTACCCGCGCCCAAGAACAATTATTTATTACCTATGCTAGAGAAAGATTTGTTTGGGGTTCCAAAGAATCTAAACTCCCTTCACAATTTTTAAAAGAAATTCCCCAAGATTTAATGAATAGTAATGTGCGGCCAACTGTGAGAAAAGTAACCCACAAAAAAACTTCAACATCTAAGGTCAATAATAATCAATGGTCGGTGGGCGATCGCATCATTCATCATAGTTTTGGTGAAGGAGAAATTACCCATATTTTGGGATCAGGTCAAAAAACTAATTTAGCGATTCAATTTGCTGGGTTAGGCCGTAAAATTATTGATCCTAAAACTAACTCAATTACGAAACTAGATTAATCTATGATTTTTGAACATCTACAGGATAAAATTGTTAACAGTTGTACTGATCACCTGAGTTAATAAAGTTGTCTTCATCATCAGAGTCTCCCCAACTTCCCCCAACCACAGCGATCGCAGCAAAAACTGGACTAAAAGCGACCACTGAAAAATGGTTTGAGTATTCCGTCAGGGTACAACCCCATCATACTGACTATGCAGGGGCAGTTTGGCATGGAACTTATCTGACTTGGATGGAAACCGCTAGGGTTGAATATTTACGGTCAATTGGCATAGATTTTGCAGAATTAGTGAAATTAGGCTGTGATTTACCCGTTGTCGAATTATCCAT
This sequence comes from Crocosphaera sp. XPORK-15E, assembly GCF_034931425.1. Lineage (NCBI taxonomy): Bacteria > Bacillati > Cyanobacteriota > Cyanophyceae > Chroococcales > Aphanothecaceae > Crocosphaera > Crocosphaera sp. XPORK-15E. Next base: position 87,790 of record NZ_JAYGHQ010000005.1, on the reverse strand, counting down.
CCGTTATCATCGCGCTCTCCGACTTGGAGAAATGGCGATCATTAAAACCCGCATGGACGAAATGACAGGGGTAAAAATGTATTGGGACTGTCGGATTGAATCATCAGAAAAACAAGAACTCTGTGTGACGGCAAAAATTACCATTGTGGCCATTGACCCCGAAAAAGGAAAAATTATGCGGCAACTTCCTCCTGCGGTTCAAGATGCCTTAGTAAAATCATTATAGAAATTTCTCCAATTATTGGAGGGATTAAATAGTTTATTATTTAAACTATGAACATTAAAACCTTGTTTATTACCAGAGAAGCTCCCTATCCGATTTTTGGGGGGGTTCGTATTCGTAACTGGCAAAATATCAATATTATGATGAATTTTGGCCCAGTTGCTATCTTTTCCGCCGCCAATTGGAGTCTTACCCCTAATTCCCTATCAGGAATTACTCTTTGGGAACATTATAATGTGGAAGAACAACGCTCTCCTTGGGAACAAGGGGAAAGACGGTTCTGGTGGTTACGGCCTTCGGGTCATCCTGATGCTGACTGGCCCTATTCTCGATTAGCGGCTCAAAAATTAGCAGAGTTAATGACTAAATTTAAGCCAGATATTGTTATCTTTGAACAAGTTTGGTTATTTCGTTATTTACCAATCGTTAAAAATTATCCTTGTCATATTATTTTTGACAATCATAATGTTGAAGCCCATTTATTTGCTCAACCTGATCGTTCAAAAGAACCTCTCACAGCGAAATTAAAAGCTAATTTACAATTAGCCCATCTCAAACAAATAGAAGGTGAATTAACTCGTCAAAGCGATCAAGTTTGGGTTTGTAGTCAAGAAGATGCTCATTTATTAGGAGAAATGTATGGAAAAGATACCCCTATTTATGTTGTTCCCAATGGCGTTAATATAGATAATTATAAAACTATCAGATCAGGTCAATGTCCTCCGCCTCAAGATTTAGAAAAAACTGAACATATTATTTTTTATTCAGGGCAATTATCCTATTATCCTAATACTGTTGCTGCTGAATTACTGATTGATGAAATTTATCCTAAAATCAAACAAAAGTATCCAGACTGTCGCTTATTATTAGTAGGACGAGTTCCCAATCAAAAAATGCTAGAAGCAGCGCAACAAGATCCTGATATTATTGTTACTGGAACTGTTCCTAATGTAGAACCTTATTTGTCCTTAGCAAGTGTGATGGTGGTTCCTTTATTACATGGTGGGGGTACAAGGTTAAAAATTTTAGAAGCTTTTGCTGCTGGTTGTCCGGTTATTAGTACCGCTAAAGGAGTGGAAGGAATTCAAGCAAAAGATGGAGAAGCGTTATTAATTAGAAATACTATCGATGAAATTGTTGAGGGTATAGAACAACTTTGGTCACAGCCTTCTTTAGCTGCTAAATTAGCTGATAATGCCTATAAAATTGTCCAAGAAAAATATTCATGGGAGGCAAATTATCAGCGCATAGAACAAGCAATTAAAGCGATTTTTTCTTAAATTAATTATTAACTTCTCATATCAAAGTTTGAGCCATAAATTTAAACTTAGGGATTTTTACTAGATCTAAATGTTAATAGCTAAATCAAAATCGATTCTTTCTAGAACTTCTAATTTTCCTCCTCTCGTGGCATTTTTCAGCCATCCTCCCTGAGAGCGCAAAAAGAGATCGCAAGCTTGAAAGGATTTTTCGATCATTTTCGTTTGTGGTGGACACCAGGGTTTTTCTGAACGGTAGTTTTTAATAAAATGATTCCCTTCTCCTTGAGCGCTGTGCCAAAGATCTTCAGGGAGCGTGTCACTTTTGCGAATGCACAATTTTTGCAACGGAAAGATAGCTCTACAAATCAAGTCCAGCAAGGGCTTTTGGCTATGAGTATATATACTTAGTCGCAAAAGTGACACGCTCCCGATCTTCAGATTGTTGATTGGAAACAAATTTATAATCGTGATCGACACCATAAAGAACAAAGCGATGGTGGATGTTTTTCAGGCTCACCAAATGCCGATCATTAGAAGTAATAGGATACCCAGAAAATGCTAGTTTATTGCAGATACTTTCAATAGATTCCTCTTGCAATTCCTTTAATTTGGGAACAATACGATCCCTTCGTTGATAGATATAGCCAGGATTGATTAAGTTAGTGAATTTCATCTCCAGTTAGAATTGCTACAAAAAAACATTAGACCATTGGCTTATTATAATCCATTAGTTTAACGTAATCACAGTTATTTCGGGAGGACAAAAGAACCGCCCCGGAAAATAGGTTCCTAAGCCACGATTGACATAAAGTTGGTTATGATGAACTTGATGCCATCCTTGGGCCCATTGCCAATGTTTCACCACTCTAGAGCATTCATTAACAAAAGGAATCCAAGGGTGTAATATTTTGGGGGTATAGCGATGAATCTGTTGAATAATCAAAGCTGCGGCCCCTAACCCTGGAATAATAACTTGTCCCCCATGAGTATGACCTGATAATTGTAGATCAACACGCCATTGTTGTAAAATCTCTGCCGTATCAGGATTATGAGATAAAACTAAACGAGGAATATGAGGAGAAAGCTGAGTCATTACCGCAGCAGGATTAAATTCTGATGACCAAAAATCTGCTAATCCAACAATGGGAAAATCTGAGCCAAATGGGGTCGCAATTTCATTCCATAAAACCTTAATTCCAATGCTATTTAAGGCATTAATTACTCTAACTTTAGCATCATGATAACCATAATCATGATTGCCCAAAACCGCATAAATTCCCAGACGACTTTTTAAATCTTGTAACCGCATTACTAACTCGTCAATGGGATCAGGTTGATGGGTAATATAGTCCCCTGTCAGTAAAATTAAATCGGGATTTTCCCGATTACTAACTGCGATCGCCTGGGTTAATAATTCTTCAGATAATCGTAAACCATCATAATGAAGATCGGACAGTTGGATCAATTTTGTCCCCATTAAATCGGGAGGTAAATCCGCGATCGCTACGGTAATTCGTTCTACCTTCAAGGGTTCAAGTCGAATTGATACCATAATCACCTCAGCAGTTTTTTTATCCCATCAATTTTCAAGATAGCGGAGGATCTGAGACTGTATAAAAATTTATGGTATTTTTATAAGATTTGGCCAAAATTAACCTACATTTAACCTAGATTAAGGATTGATAAGTCATAATCATTTGTTGAGCAATGGCTGACCAACTATATTGATTTAACACCAATTTACGGGCATTTTCTCCCCGTTTTTGTCGTTCTGAGGGATCGGCGATCGCCTTCTCTAAAGCATGGGTTAACCCTTCCACATCTAACCCTGTCACCCAACCTGCTGAAGCTTGTTGAACATCAGGCCAAATATAAACCCCCTCAGAAATCACCACAGGAGTTCCCACGGCCATTGCTTCGGCCACAGCTATACCAAAATTTTCATAATAAGAAGGCAACAGGAATAAATCTGCATCTTGTAATAATCCTAACTTGATCTGACCTTGAACAAATCCGGTAATGGTTGTCTGAGACGCTAAACTAGAATCGGCAATTTGTTGCTTAATTTGGGCTTCATAAACTGGATCTTGAGGATTTGATCCTGCAATAACTAAATGAAATTTTATCCCTTGATTGATTAAATTTTCTCCTGCTGCTAATAAAAAATTTAAACCTTTTTTGGGATCAATTCGGGACATAAATAAGACCAAAGGCAAATTATCAGGAATACCTAATGCTTTTCTTGTTTGTCCCAAAGGCGGTAATTTATCCGGTAAATTTACCCCTAAAGGAATCACCAAATCATGAGTTTTTACCCCATAACGATGAGAAATTTTCGCCTCTTGATCTGTTGTAAAATGAACCCCCGCGGCCCCTGCTAAATTGGGACGTTCTAATAAATTGCCATAAAGTTGTTTTAAAACCCGTTTTTTTTGTAAATCTGCCGGATCTAGGGTTCCTAATGGACGGAGAATATAAGGTAAATTTCGATAACGGGCCACCGTTGCAGCAGCCGTACTAATAGGGGAAAATAGAGCATGAATATGGGCCAGATCATAATTAGGGCTGTGAGATCCTAACCACTGTAATAAGCTTAAAGAGAATTTATAACGACGAAAGGGCGAACAAGCAAAATAAATAATGTGATAGCCTTGTTGGGGAATGGGAACCCCTAACGGAACATCTAAAGGCGGTTGTCCCGCATCTCCATTGGTATTTGTTGTGAGGATAGTTACTTCAATTCCCTGTTGGGCCAAAGCAGCAGATAATCCCAACACCATTTGACTAGGGCCCCCATAAACCAGGGATATTGACGGCACAATTTGGAGAATTTTCATAAATTAACTCGAATGACGTTGAGAAGTCTCACAAACCCATTTCCAGAGAGGATGGCCCGGCCCAGACTGGCGAATGTGTCTGACTTGATTTTCGAGACGCATTTTTTCCCTTGGGGATAAACCATTGAGAATATGAAGACTTTGCCACACTAAAACCGCCCCTGTGACACCAATACAGAAAAATAAACTAAAAGCAGGGATGAGATTAAAAGCTAGTCCATAGCGTACTGCTACCCAAGTAAAATTTTCTCGCCAGAGGGTGAATTCTCCCCGTAATTGCCATAAAGCAAACTGACCAAGGGTTAGCCAGCAGATCATCACAAATAACCAACGACGATAGAGATTAAATTCATATAATCGTTCAATTTGACGGATGAGACTAGGATCGCGATCGCTCATGAGCTTGGTTAATTCAGTATTTTAAGGTTCTTCGGTATATGTTATGTTAAATTATCACAAATAATAGACTTTAACTCTAAAGAGTTAGGCTATACAAAAAAAGGTTGCCTACCCAACCTAGGGTTTAGTCTGGGAAGGCGGACGCTCGTTTTTGTAGAATCAGGCTTTAGCGGCGTTATTAATTATTAATTTAGCTTAAATCACCATGAATTGCTAACCAAATACAGGGCGGCTCAGAAGAAGTATAATTAACCCGATGCCTTTGATGGGCAGGAATTAGCAGATAATCTCCAGCAATAAGTTGATAGGTTTCCCCTGTTTCATAGGTTAATTTGGCTTCTCCTTGTAACAAAATTACCCATTCATCTCTCTCTTGGTCATACCATTCCCCTGATGGTGTAGTTTGTCCAGTAGAAATAATTCGCTCTATCAACAAATCTTTTGTAGATAGCAAAGGTTCAAATAATTCTTCAAGAGGTAATTGAAAAGGTAACTCAAAAATATTGGAGATTATTGCTGATTGCTTCATACTCATTCATTCTAGATAAAATTAACCGGATCTTGATCCCGTCGATGGTTCAAGGGAATGGCTGGCCCCTGGCGATCGCCGATTAAACTCGCAGTTGTCTCTAAGGCTTCTCTTAACCGTTTCGCGGCATAAATTGACATATCCCTCGGTACATTAATTCTATCCCGTAAATAGCGTAAAGCCTCATCAGATCCTGCTGGTGGCTTACAGGTTTCCCCTGTCATCATCAACGTCAACGCACAACGCAATGCTTCATCAAATAACTGGTCATCTGCTGGATTAACCTGAATAATGTTCTGATGGTGTTTAATCACCCGTTGTAGGGCTTCTGCGCGGGAGGTTTCGGGTTCTGAATAAGTGACATCAGGCAACCCAAACCAAGGGCCATTATCTACCCGATTTTGATTAATTTTAGCTTGGTCTGTTTCGTTTGAATAGCAACCGCCCATCTGTGGGGGTAAGTCATGGGAATGGGTGTGAAAATCGCTTTGTGTCCCTCTATAGGTTGGACGGCTTTCCATTGCGTCAAACCAAGCCTCAAAACGGGGATTTTCTTCCCGTAGAGAATACCCTTTGTAATAGTATAGGCTGGCATTCATGCGCTCGACATAAGGGGTAAAAATAACATCAACGGTGCCAAATTCGGCTAAAAAGTAAGGGCCAGACTCACGACTTAAGGCATCTTCTACCATAGCTACGACTGCGGTAAATTTGTCGCGGTTTTGTTGCTCTTGTTGCGGGGAACGGGTACGATAGCATAACCAGGAACACCAGGCCCGAAATAATAACCTTTCTAACTGTCTTAGGGGCATAACTTCGGGGTCTTTCATGCTTTGAGTTAAGGGGCCAAAAACGCTTTCTAAGGCGATTAAAATGTCGTCACTTTCGGTAATAATGCGTCCATCTAATTCCAGGGCGGGCAGCATTCCTGATGGTACAATGCGCTTATACCAATTCTCTTTTTGTCCATAACAGAACATGGTGACTTTTTTGATGCGGTAAGGAATTTGTTTTTCTTCTAACCACAGCCAGACTTTTTGGCAATAGGGACACCAAGCATGGTTATCACGGTAGAGGGTGACGCGAATGTCTGATTCTTTTGCCCCAAATAGGCGTAAACAGGCTTGGGCGTTGGTGGGGCCGTTAATGGTATCTTTGTCAAAATCGGTTAATTTTTCGAGTTCTGTCCAACTGAGAGGAATGGTGATCATAAGGGTGGTTATGGTTAGGATTTCAATGTTAATATTTTATCGGTTTTAGACATGAAGGATCTTTAATCAGATCAAATTGCGAGTCAGTATGATATATAAAAGGTAGGGGCATGGCATTAGTAAGCTTACTCTTAGACCATCAACTTATTATTGCCATGCCCCTATAAATTAACGGTGTATTTCAAAAAGTTGCAAACTGCTGTAATTCTCTGTAGGGGTAATTCATGAATTACCTCTACCTTAAACATTAAACCCCTAATTTTTCAATCAATAATGTCACCCTTTCCTTGATTTCATCCCTTACCCGATGAAAAGTTTCTAACGGTTGTCCGTCGGGATCATCTAATTGCCAATCTTCAAAAATATCCCTTAATACCCATTCTTGAGGTAAGTTAACTCCACACCCACATAAAGAAATTACTGCATCATAATCTTCTGCTTTAAAATCACTTAAGGGATCAGATGTTTGGTCAGTAATATTAATACCAGTTTCCTCCATTACTTGTATTGCTGTGGGATGAACCCGACTTGCTTCTAACCCAGAACTTGTTACTTCAATTTTGCCTTTTCCTAATGTTTTGGCGAACCCTTCTGCCATTTGGGAACGACAGGAATTACGCTTACAAACAAACATCACTTTTTTCATGATTTTTCCTCTAATTTTAGTTGTTTTTCTTTCCGTTCGCTGTGTCTATCTGTCAAATAATCAACCTTATCCCGTAGCAACAAAGTGAACTTATAAAGTTCTTCCATAACATCAACTACTCTGTCACGATAAGCTGAGTCTTTCATGGTTCCATCTTCATGAAATTCTTGATAAGCTTTAGCCACAGAAGATTGATTAGGGATAGTAAACATTCGCATCCATCGACCTAAAAGTCGCAGGGTATTCACCGCATTAAAAGATTGAGAACCCCCACTAACTTGCATCACTGCTAGGGTTTTTCCTTGGGTGGGACGAACCGAACCAATGTTTAATGGTATCCAGTCAATTTGGTTCTTTAAAATACCTGTAACATTGCCGTGCATTTCAGGAGATGACCAAACTTGTCCTTCTGACCATTGACTTAATTGTCTCAGTTCTTGTACTTTTGAATGGGACTCGTCCACTTGTCCCCGTAAAGGTAATTCATGGGGATGAAAAAATTTAACTTCTGCCCCCATTTTTTCAATAATTATAGCCGCTTCTTCTGCTAATAAACGACTATAAGAACGCTCTCTTAATGATCCATAAAGGAATAAAATACGGGGAGGATGTTCAAAATTGGTCATAGTATTATTCGTTTATTCCTATTTCAAAGAATTAACACAACGAGGATCTAATAAGGTTGCTTTTTCGGGATTTCTGGGAAACCAAAAAGCTGTTTTTTTACAGACTTCTACTAACATTAACATTACCGGAACTTCAATTAATACTCCGACCACTGTTGCTAATGCTGCCCCAGAATTTAAACCGAATAACATCACAGATGTGGCGATCGCAACCTCAAAATGATTGCTGGCCCCAATTAACGCAGCAGGGGCCGCATCTTCATAAGTTAAGTTTAGCTTTAATCCGGCAAAATAGGTAATCAAAAAGATAAAGTTAGTTTGAATGAACAGGGGAACAGCAATTAGGATAATATGCAGAGGATTATTAACAATTAATTCTCCTTTGAAGGCAAACAATAACACCAAAGTTAACAATAAAGCAAAGATGGCAATTGGTGATAGATAATGTAAAAATTGCCTTTCAAACCACTCCTTACCTTTATGTTTAAATATCCAGTAACGGCTATAAATTCCTGCGGCTAAAGGTAGACCAACATAAATGAACACTGATAAGACAATGGTTTGCCAAGGAACTACTAAATGATTAGCAGAAAGTAGCCATTTTCCTAATGGGGCATAGAGAAATAACATGGCCAAAGAATTAACAGCAACCATGACTAAAGTATGTCCTTGATTACTATAGGAAAGATAGCCCCACATCAACACCATAGCGGTACAGGGAGCAATTCCCAATAAAATACAACCCGCAATATAGGAATTAGCTAGAGTAACTTCTTGCCCTCGAATAACCTCAGTTGAATTTAGTAATGGCAGAAATAACCACCCTAAGAAAAATTGAGCAAATGCCACCATAGTAAAAGGTTTAATTAACCAATTAATCACCAAAGTTAAGATAACTGGTTTTGGGGCTTTTGCCGCTTGCACTGCTTGAGAAAAATCTATTTTTACCATGATTGGATACATCATGAAAAACAAGCAAATAGCAATAGGAATTGAAACATTATAGATACTCATTGAATCTAGGGTTTCTGCTAGAACAGGAAAGATTCTCCCTAGGAAAATACCAACCAAAATACACAAAATTACCCAAATAGTTAGGTATTTTTCAAAAACATTAAGGCTTCCCCCTGCTTTAACAGCTTTGGGGTTAATACGACTGTTCATAGGATATATCAAGTTTAGTTGATATATTAAACATACATCAACCAAACTTGATATGTCAAGCTATGCTAGTGATATTGTCAATTTTTGTTCTTTATCGAACAATTTGCTCTAATACGTCGCTTTTTAAGGCGAAATATTGTGAGCGCGAGGACTAAATCTCCGTTACAAAAAGAAAGGAATGACTGATTGTTGAATTTTGACTTCGCTCAATTGCCCCACTCAGCCGAACCACTGACTTTTGACATCTGACTTAAATGATGTCCGACTACTTACTTACGAAATAATACTGAAATGACCTTGCCAAAAATAAAAACATACTGCATATTATTTAAGTATAGTCACCCTATTACACAAACAAAACTAATGATAAACACTAAAGCCATAGTTTATAGCTCCATTGCCGCCATCTTGCTCTCTGGAACCGCAGCACAAGCGCAACAATATACAGACGAAGAGCGGCCCGATATTGTTCATGCCGATGTAGAAGGGATATCATTTGAATTAAAGAAAGGCGATCAAATACTGATAGAGGATCTTAGCACCGCATCTGGCGAAGGCGGCAGTGGCAGCAAAATTGATTATATTTACAATCTAGGGCAGGTCTTCTATATAAACCTTCAGACTAACCAACAGGTTCTAGGAGTTGCTCCCGAAGACGCTCAATTTGACTATTTACAGTTCGATGAGTTCTCTACTGTTTTAGATCCATTGGGTACTTTTGGCTTTACTTTTAGGGATTTTGGAACCCCAAGCACCTTTAGTAGCACATTGAATTTTCCTGCCTTCAACCCATCTGTCTTCGGTGACTCAGTATACTTTTCAGCTAGTATAGGAGCGAGTCTCACTGATGGAGGATCTGATGGTATAGGTATTAATGCTGGGAACCAGACTAAAACAATGGTCGCTAAGCTCATCAATAATAATAACGAACAAATAGCAAGCATAGCCCTTGGTGATACCTTTTTTGGTACTGGGAATGGTGCGGGCGGAACTTATACTTATGGGGCCTTCAACAGCAATCTTTTTGACCAAGAGTGCGGAGTCCTGGGTTGTAAAAATGTGCAAATTGACTTCTCCTTCACTGGTACTGGTAATTCTGATCGCTATGCTTTTAGTGGGGGTTGGTTTGTCGGTGAGACAGCTCCTGCAGGTGTTTCACCAGCTTCAACTGCTGACCCAGCTGCTGTGACTGTACCTGAACCCTCTACCACAGCAGGTCTAGTCGGTCTTGGTTTGTTAGGCTTGGTTTTTGCAAGAGGCAAACGCGCTTAAAGCACTTTACTATCAAAGTCTGAAAGCTAGAAACAGAGGAATTATTCCCCAAAAAGCTAAAACTTTTTGCTGTTGTATGTTGCCCACTACCTGTTTTCTAAGTTTACACTTAACTTTTTACTATTGTATGTTGCCCCCTGTCTGTATCCTAAATTTACACTTAAAGTTATTTTATGTTCGTTTCAACAATTGAGAAATGAACAATGGATAATTGATAATTTTTTATTAGTAGGGGTAATTCATGAATTACCCCCTACGTTTATTTACAAGACTTAGCAGGTAAAATCTCACTAAATTGTCGATACTCAGATAAATATTCTTCTAAAACAATAAATTGAGACAAATTCAAACGATAATAAATCCATCGCCCCTCTTGACGCGATCGCAATAATTCAGCGTCTTTAAGAGTTTTCAGATGAAAAGATAATTTAGACTGACTAATATCGAGTTTTTCACAGAGTTCACAGACACATAATTCTTGCGTTTGTAATAATTCTAAAACTTGTAGACGAATGGGATCAGATAAAGCCCGAAACCCCGATAAAATAGTAGATAAATTGGTAGAAGTCGTTGTTACCATAAGTATGAAATTGTAATATATTTATTTATAGTATACTATTTCCGACGGAGCAAACAGCCGTTCATACCTAGATTTACCCCCACACCCAAACCATGGCCCGTCAACCTTCAAAAGCTGATTTACCGACAAAAATATGTGTTGTTTGTGGCCTTTCCTTTACATGGCGAAAAAAGTGGGCCAAATGTTGGGATGATGTAAAATATTGCTCCGAACGTTGCCGCAAAAGACGTTCCCAAACACAAGAATAAAGGATAATTATTGATGACCACCCGACAACCTAAACTGATCATTCATGGAGGGGCCAGTTCCCTAGTAGACGATAAAGGAGGTTTGCAAAAAGTTCGCACATCCCTGCATAGCATCGTCACCGAAGTTTATCAATTATTGATCGATGGGGAAACTGCTATTGATGCAGTGGTAAAAGGGTGTCAACTGCTGGAAAATGACCCTAGTTTCAATGCTGGTACAGGTTCTGTCTTACAATCAGATGGACAAATTCGCATGAGCGCATCTTTGATGGAAGGGTTAACCCAAACCTTCAGCGGGGTGATCAATGTTTCCCGTGTCAAAAACCCCATTGATTTGGCCAAATACCTACAAACAGAAAGCGATCGCATCTTATCAGATTTGGGTGCAATAGAATTAGCGAGAGAACTACAAATCCCCATTTATAACCCCTTAACCGAGTTTCGGGCCCGAGAATGGATTGCAGAGTGGAAAGATGATTTTCAGGGCAAAATGGGGCGTTTATTTGCCCATACAGAGTCTTCTGAAGCACGACGGGGAACCATTGGAGTTGTGGCCTTAGATAGTCAGGGAAGAATTGCCGCTGGAACCTCGACGGGAGGGAAAGGGTTAGAAAGAATCGGCCGGGTCAGTGATTCAGTCATGCCCGCAGGTAACTATGCTACCGCTGATGCAGGGGTTAGTTGTACAGGAATAGGGGAAGATATCGTTAATGAATGTTTTGCCGCGCGGGTAGTGATTCGGGTGGGAGATGGGTTATCTTTGCCTAATGCCATGCAAAAATCCATGGCAGAATGCCACAAACGGGAACGAGATTTAGGTGCGATCGCTCTTGATCACAGTGGGGTGATTAGTTGGGGCAAAACCAGCGAAATCTTACTGGCAGCTTATCATAATGGGTCTACCATTGGGGACACTTTAGAGTGGCAAACTGAGGAATTAATGGGCTTTTGCTAGAATTGGTAGGGTGGGCAATGCCCACCAAATTTCACACTGAAGCCTATAAAAAATGATTGAAAAAAGCATTGGCGTATTATTATGAGAAGCCATACTAGGCGAACGCCATCTCATTCGGCTCGAAAAGCTTGGAAACAGGAAATTAGTAACTTGATCCGAGGGGCATCAGGTGGTTTTTTGTTTGGGATTCCATTACTATACACAATGGAAGTTTGGTGGATTGGTTCTTTCGCAGAACCGTCACAAATGCTTGTATCGTTACTGACTAACTTTGTCGTTGTCTTCTTACTCATTCGGACTGAAGGCTTTAGAACAACGGTCAATGCTAAGTTGCTCGATGCCTTGATGGACAGTGTTAAAACTTTGGCAATAGGAGCGGTATGTACTGCCTTAGTTTTAGTTCTATTGCGCGAGATTACTCTGACGACATCAATCAATGAAGCAGTGGGCAAAATTGTTTTTGAGAGCGCCCCATTTTCTCTAGGGGTAGCTGTTGCCAATTCAGTGTTAAGCGGCGATCGCAACCAAGGAACTAACGGACAAAACCATTCATCTTCTCAGTCTACAAAGGCAGAAATTAACGCAACCCTAGCAGACATTGGAGCAACCCTGATTGGTTCTCTTTTTATTGCGTTTACTATTGCACCCACGGAGGAAGTTCCCATGTTGGTGTCAGCGATGACTCCCCCCTGGCTTTTAGCCACGATAGCTGCTTCTCTCTTAATTTCCTACGGGATTGTTTTTGTGTCTGGTTTAACGAATCAAGCTAAGCGTTACCAGCATGAAGGTCTATTTCAGCAACCTATGAGTGAAACTGTGATAGCCTATCTAGTCTCATTAATGGCTGCGGCATTAATGCTCTGGTTTTTTCATCAACTCAGTCCTGAAGATCCCTGGACAGTATGGTTAAGCCATGCTATTGTACTCGGACTGCCAGCCACGATTGGGGGTGCAGCAGGACGGATAGTAGTATGAGTCAACCAGAGCCAAAACGGAAGCGATCGTCTGCTGAATGGATAACCTTTAGCATCTCATCGCTCATTCTAGCTGGTATTGTTGGGCTAGTGTGTTATAGTTGGCTGAAAGTGGGAGAGCATCCCCCTATTTTAGTGATCGAGCGTAGCGGTAATATACGTCAAGTAGAGGGAAATTTCTATGTCCCCTTTACCCTAACTAACAAGGGTGGAGAAACTGCCGATGCCGTTCAAGTAACTGCTGAGCTACGCATCAATGGAGAAGTGGAAGAAAGCGGCGAACAGCAGATTGATTTCTTGTCCGGAGGAGAAGCAGAGGAGGGAGTATTTTTGTTTAGCCGCAATCCCCAGAACGGCAAGTTAATTTTGCGCGTTGCTAGTTATCAAAAACCTTAATAATTCTTTCGTTGTCTATATCTTTCAGATAATGCTTTGATAAAAATAGTCTGGGGAGAGTAAGTTTATCGCCAGTTTGTAAGGTGGGCATTGCCCACCCTAGGATTAATTGGGTTGAATTCCTGCACCGACAGGGGCAATAGAATCTAATCCTAAATCGGGATGATCCGATTTAATTTGTTGTAAATTCCACTCATTTTTTAACAATAAAACGGGACGACCCCAATTATCTTTAACGGTAATTGTGTTAAAAATTCGCCCCGCTTTTTCTAAAGCTTTCCATCCTCCTGTCACCCAACGGGCTAAACTATAAGGCAAAGCTTCTAAGGTGGTTTCTACTCCATATTCACTTAACATCCGAAACTGTACAACTTCAAATTGTAATTGTCCTACTGCGGCTAAAATCGGGTCACGTTTAAAGTCATCGGTAGAATACATAATTTGAATTGCCCCTTCTTCTCTTAATTCTTGAATTCCTTTTTGAAATTGCTTAAATTTAGAAGGATTGGGATTTTTTAAATAGGAAAACATCTCAGGGGAAAAGCAGGGAATGCCTTCATATTCTAATTTTTTGCCATTATAAATGGTATCGCCGATCGCAAAAACCCCAGGATTATTTAACCCGATCACATCTCCCCCATAAGCTTCTTCAATGGAAGCCCGATCTTGGGCAAATAATTTCTGAGGACGGGATAAACGAACAATTTTGCCTGTTCTCGCATGATTAACCGTCATGTCTTTTTCAAATTTGCCCGTACACACCCGCACAAAGGCCACGCGATCGCGGTGTTTAGGGTCCATATTGGCTTGTAATTTGAAGACAAATCCCGTAAATTCAGGATAGGTTGGCTCAACCACCCCGACAGAAGAATTACGCCCCTCAGGTTTTAAGGCGTAGTCGAGAAACGCTTCTAAGAATAATTGCACCCCAAAATTAGTCATAGCAGACCCAAAGAAAATAGGGGTTAATTGTCCGGCGTGAATGGCTTCTAAGTCGAGATCGCCCCCTAATTCTTCGAGAATTTCCAAGTCTTCCTTAAATTGATAATAAAGCTCTTTTTCGAGATATTCCTCAATTTTGGGGTCGCCTAGCTTAATCGTCTGTTCCTGCGCTTGTTGACTACCGTGGGCGCGACGTTTAAACAGGTGTATAGACTTTTGACGACGACTATAAACACCTTTAAAGCGATCGCCCATACCAATGGGCCAGTTTACAGCATAAGTTTTCAGACCTAATTCCTGTTCAATTTGATCTAATAATTCTAAGGGTTCCCGACCCGGACGATCCATTTTATTGATGAAGGTAAAAATAGGTAGTCCCCGCATTCGACACACTTCAAAAAGTTTCCTAGTTTGGGGTTCTAAACCTTTCGCAGCATCGATCAACATTACCGCATTATCAGCAGCAGCTAGGGTTCGATAGGTATCTTCACTAAAGTCTTGGTGTCCAGGGGTATCTAAGAGGTTAATTTGAAAGTCTCTATACTCAAATTGTAGAACGGTGGAAGTAATGGAAATGCCCCTCTGTTTTTCCATTTCCATCCAGTCAGAAGTCGCTTTACGCTGATCTCCTCTGGCTTTGACTGCCCCTGCTTGGTGGATCGCTCCTCCATAGAGTAACAGTTTTTCGGTGAGGGTGGTTTTTCCCGCGTCGGGGTGGGAAATAATGGCAAAATTACGTCGTCTTTGGACTGCTTCTTGAATTTCTCTTTCTATTTCGTTGGTCATACTGGGGAGGAATTAGGTGTTTCTCTTTCATGCTAACTGCTTTTTCTATAGTAACGTAAATCATTAGTCAATTTTTATTAAAAATTTGTAGGGGTAATTCATGAATTACCTCTACAGATGAAACTGTTGATGATGGAAATGAATAATAAATTTAATGTCATTCTGGAGTACATTACGGGAAACGATCGCAGCTAAACTCTATTATTAAGGATGACACAGTACCACCCTTTACAATTTACAATTATTTACTTTTAGGTTGATTTTTTGCCTGTTCTAAAGCAATTTCTTTCATCGCTTCAAAAGAATTGCGGTTAGAGCTTCCCTCAATCGCTTTAACGGCTAAATCTTGTACTTGTTTGAGGGATGATTCTAGTTGTTGACTCAAACTTTGATGGCGAATTTCTTGATTTTTGATGGCTTCTTCTAAGGCAGTAATTCTCAGTTGATAGTTCTGTTTTTCTCCTTCTATTTCTTTAATGCGTAAATCAGATTTGATTTTTGCTTGATAGTGACCAATTCCTTTACCTTCTTCTTTCCCTTGCTTAATTTTCTGTTCTAATTCTTGTTCTAATTGTTCAACTTTTGCTTTAGCATCTGCCTGATCTTTTTCCTGTTTAGCGATAGTTTCTTCCCGTTCTTTCCATTGTTTTTCTTGTACTTCTTTTGTCTCTTTTAATTCTTGATATAAAGCCTGTTTTTGTGCTTCATATTGTTCTTCATCAATTTTCCTTTCTAAATCTAAATTATAGACATATTGTTCCTCATCTCGCTGTTTAGTAGTTAAATATGTTTGATCTCTTTCTCGAATTTCTCTGTTATAATTTTGTTTCTCTTTATGCCAATTTTTTTGCAGTTCTTCGAGTTCTTTGGCAACAGTTTCTTGTTGTTGGGTTAATTCTTCTTGATAAGTCTTGGCATTATCTTGATAACTTTGAATTAAGTTAGATAATGTTTCATCTTCAATGGTTTCTATTTCGTGTAATTCCTCAAGTTGTTCTAATTCTTCTGTGGCAATTTTATTTAAGTCAGCTAATAGGGAAGCTTCGGTTATTAAATGTTCTGATAAATGACTGACTGCACTGCCAAAATTGTTTTGCAGTTTCTCAAGATTTTGAATGGTAAGGATAATATTATTGTTAGTCATTTCAACAGTAGGTTTCATGGGTTGACTGGGTTGGGGTTGAGGTTGGTTTATTGTTTTTGGAGATTCTTGTTTAACGGGTGGATTTTGATTCAGTTTTTTGACTTGATTTTCTAGGGCTGTTTTTGCTTGCAAAAGTTCTTCATAAGCTTCCATGATTTGAGCTTTTGTACTTTTAGAATTAAGATTTTGAGTCATGACTTTTTCCTTTTGTTGGTAATTTTTTCTTAATTATTATTGGTTTGAAAAGCTCTTAAAGCTAAGTTTTGAGCTTGAGTCGTTGTGTTCTGTAATTGTGTCATCAATTCTGCAATTTGTTCATTATTTCGGTTTATTGTTGATTCTAAGGATTGAATTTTTAACTCATATCCTTGTTTTGTTAACTCCCATTCTTTCTCAATTAAATCAACTCTGACTTTGGCTTCCCTTTCTGCATCTTTAATGGCTTCTCCTTTAGCCTTATTGTATTCTTGCTTAATGTTTTCCTCTAATTCATCTATTTTTTTCTGGTTTTCTTGATACTCTGTTGTTTGTTGAGTTAATAGGTTTTCTCGTTCTTTCCATGCTTTTTCTTTTTCCAAATTACTCAAAGTTAGTTCTCTTTCCTGTTGACGTTTTTTCTCTTGATAATCGTCTTGCTCTATGGTTCTTAACCGTTCTCTATCATACTGATAATTAGCGGTTTCTTGTTCCCTTTGTTTGGTGATAATTTCAGTTTCTTCCTCAATTCTAATGTCAAATTCCTGTTGTTCTTTTTCCCAAGCTTCTCTAGTTTTTTCCTGCTCTTTTTCTAAAGCTTCTCTTTGTTGATTTGTCTTTTCTTCTAACTGTCTTAGTTTCTCTTGATGTTCCTGTCTTAAAATGTAAAGCGCATCAGCAATTAAACGCACTTGACGCAATTCTTTGAGTTGCTCTTGTTTAACAGTAATAGCTTTTTTCAGTTCATCTAATTTAGTTGATTCTGTGGTAAGATTCTGGGATAAACCCTGAATAATGCGCCCAAAATCTAATTGGAGAGAAGCCATATTATTAACAATATTATCCACCGTATATTCGGCAGCTTTCTCTAATAATTGCTTATTCTTTTCCTTCTCTAATTCTTCCTCTTTACTCAAAACTCTCGATTCTTCTCGATCATATTGATTTAAAAATTGAGCAAAGTTAGACATAATTTGCCCTTTACTTTCTGCCAATGTTCCTTCCGTCATAATCTTAATTTTTCCTTGATGTAAAGTGATAAAATGCTGAAAATTTTGGGAACCTTTTTGATAGGATCTCCGCGAGTTGATTTTTTAGTCAATACTGCTATAATAATCCTATGTTGATTTTTTCGTCAAGTCCTAGTTACAAAAAATTTACCCAAGGAGAAACCGTGACACAAAGTTTTGGTCAATTGATTCGTCAAGCGAGAAAGAAGAAGGGATATAGTCAAAGAGAGTTAGCAAACGAGTTAGGGATAGATTTTACCTATTTATCGAAGCTAGAAAACGATAGAGCTAATTATTCGCCTAAAGAAAACAAAATTAGGCAATTAGCTTCCCATCTAGAATTAGACGCAGAGGAGTTAATTTTTCTCTCAGGGAGACTACCAGAGGGAGATGAAGACTTTGTTAAGCAACACTATAAAACCATGCCGACGTTGTTTCGGAGAATGAGAGAAAACCCTAAATTTGCTCATAAAATCTTCCAAGAAGCAATTAAAGAAGAAAAAAGAGGTCAAAATGCAGATTTTTAAATCTTTTTGCTTTATTCCCAAAAAAAGAATCGAAAAACAAGCCACAGCAATTTTGCAACAGATGGCCAAGACTCCTAACTATCAATTAAAATTTCCCTTAGATGCGAGTCGCGTGGCAGAATTTTTGGGTTTAGATGTGGTTTGGGATAGCATTCCTGATGACGAAAAAGGGATGATAGCAGCGCGAATTTTACCCCTAGAAAAGTTAATTGAAATCAATGAAATGATTCCCAAATTAAGGGGAGGTTTTGGAGAATCAACTATTGCCCATGAAGTGGGGCATTGGGTATTACATATTAATCAAAAGGTGGTAGAAAACTATTTAATGTTGCCAGGTAAGCACAAAAAAAATATTAAAGTTGAACCATTATTATGTCGAAATGAACTTAATTTAAGTGGTATTGAATGGCAGGCACAGTATTTTTCCAGTTGTTTATTAATGCCCCAATTTAAGTTAAAAGAAGTGTGTCAAGGGCGCAATTTAAAACAATGGCGAGAACTTTATCATATTGCCTCAGAATTAGGGGTGACAATTTCTAACTTAATTCATCGCTTAAAAGACGTAGGATGGATTGAATTAACAGAAAATTCCCGTGAAATTGAAGTTATAAAATTCTAATATCCACATTTTTATTTTGAATTGATTCCAAATATTTAAAGGCTTCTTCTTAACTCCAGAAGTTTAATTAATTAATTATTAGCGAACCAATTCTAATTTTCCGTGATCAATTTTCCAACAACGATCAGCGATCGCTAATAATTCATCAGGATCATGAGAAACAATTAACAAAGTCCAATGTTCTTTCAATTTAGATAATAATTTAGCTAACTGAAGACGCATAGACCAATCTAAACCCGCCGTAGGTTCATCTAATAATAATAAATTTGGTTGACGAATTAATTGAACTGCTAACGCTAACCGTCTTTGTTGTCCCCCACTTAAACGGTGGGGAGAAGCATTAAGAGGAATATCTTGTAACCCCACTTCTTCTAAAGCCATTTTAATCCGTTCTGTAGTAATTTCGGGATGGCCTAAGCGCAATTCCTCTAAAATATTACTGCCACAAAAATGTCGTTCAGGGAACTGAAACACTAAACCCCCCAATTGTTGTAACTCCAAAGAAGTTAGTTCTTGATCTCGCCAAAAAATCTTGCCCTTAGTTTGTTCCGCTAACCCTGCGAGAATTTCTAATAAGGTGGTTTTTCCTGAACCACTGGGGCCAACCACCAAACCCAACTCTTGGGAACCCAATTCTAAGGTTGTCCCGCTTAAAATAGGGGTTTCTGTGGCGGGGGGATGGTACATCACATCTTTGAGATAAAGCATTAATCATTAGTTAAGAAATGTTCTTTCATTTTAAGAGATTTTTGCTAACATCAAGATCAACATAGTCAGTTAGGAAGATGAGGGACTGTTTGGGGAAACCTAAAACCCTATTCCTAGCGTCTAAAATCTAACATTTATCTTCATTATTGTTTGAAGATAAATGTTTTATCTGAATATTGCTTGGAGAAAGCCATGATTGACCGGTTGATTAAATCTCAAACAGCTTCCTTCTCTTTGTCTGTGGTGTGTACGGTGGCCTTGAGTATGTGGGGAAGTCCCTCATGGGCCGGCGATCCTTTCCGCAGCAGTAACCCTCGTCCGATTGGGGATAAAACAGAGGCTGCTTTTGAGGCAGTTTTTCATAAGGGAAACTATATAGAAGCAGAAAAGTATTTACAACAAGCGATCGCAACCGAAGGGGATGAACCCTTGGCCCATGCGATGAAAGCTTCTTTGGCCTATGCTGAAGGCGATTTTGAAACCATGAGAGTCTATGCAGGTAAAACCCTATCAGCGGCGGAAAAACTCACCCCAAAAGACCCCTTGCGCGGTAATCTTTATCAAGCGGTGGGTCATTTTTTAGAGGGGGCTTATACTTTTAAAACTAAAGGGCCCCTAGGGGCAGTTGATAAATTACAAAAAGTCTTTGATTATCTGGAATTAGCTGAAAAAGTTTCGCCAAGTGATCCAGAACTAAATTTACTCAAAGGTTATTTAGACTTAATTTTATCGGTCAATTTACCCTTTTCGAGTCCAGAAGATGCTATTTCTCGGTTTGAGAAATATGCAGCCCCAGATTATATGGTTAACCGCGCTTTAGCTGCTGCTTATCGAGATTTAAAACAGTATGATACTGCTATGAAATATATTGATCAGGCGTTGAAAGATAGTCCTGATAACCCTGAAATACAGTATCTCAAAGGGCAACTCCTCCGTAAAAAAGGGAGAACTAAAGATGGCAAACCGCAAGATCTGGTATTACTGAAAGAGGCTTATACTTATTTTGAGAAAGCGATGATCAAGGTTGATCAGTTGCCTGATGGTCTTCAAATACCATTACGGCACGATTATCGGGTTGTTCAAGATGAAATTGCTCAATTAGCGTCGAATCCTAATTAATTATGAGGGGTCAACGGCCGTTGTCCCCTCATCCACCAGGATAATCTGTCCCGAAAATGGGTAACTTTATAAGATAGCGTAACTCCCCAATTTTTGTCATCGGGGAACCTTTTCGCCTTCGGCACAAGTCTTGTCATTGAATCTTCTTGACTCTCCCTCAAGTATTTGGTTCCATTATTATAATTTCTGATCTCAATGAATCAAAATTCGCCACGAACCAGTCAAAGCTTAATAGCCTGTTCGCAATTCTACTGTTTTCTGGCGATGGGGTATCGATCGCTATTATGATAGACTAAACTTCTAAAATGCTCAATCTCTGTACTATAGTCTGTGATTAATTTAAAGGTTTAATAAATAATTAATAGAAACATGACTTGGAGAACAGGGACAATTGAGCATAGTAGCAACAATTAGTGAGTAATCATTAGGTACTGTGAAAAATTTTCTTTTATTAGCATCTTTAGCAATCACTCAGGTATTAGGCGATATACTGCTGAGTCGGGGAATGAAAGACTTTGTGGGGTTTGATTTTTCGAGTCCAACGATTATTTTGTATTTAATTGCTTACATTCTAACGAATTATTGGATCTTGATGGGACTCTGTGTCCTGGTGATTTCTTTAAGTCTTTATCTAACGGCAATTTCTAAGTTGGATTTAAGTTATGTTTTGCCCATTCATGCCTCAAGCTATGTTCTTAATGGGTTATTTGCTTGGGCGTTTTTAGGGGAACATATTTCAGGAATGCGATGGGTTAGCACGTTTATTATTGCCTTTGGAGTGTTATCTGTTGGCTTAAGTGATAGCCAAACTTCTCAGCTTTCGGGACAATATCGAGGCAATATTAAGTCTCGGAATGTGCCTTTGTTTCTTCTTCCTTTGAGTGCGGTTGTTTCTAAGACTTGGTTAGCCATTTTTATTAGTTCTATTTCTGATGCGAGTGGAGATTTATTGTTGGCTTTGGGGATGAAAAGGATTGGCCAAACTGAGAATATGAACTGGCGCAACCTGGTTAAGATGGTGATTAAAATTGTGACCAACCCGATGATTATTAGTGGAATTATTTGTCAGTCAATTGCCTTTTTTAGCTTCATTTCTGTGTTAAGTTGGGCTGATATTAGTTTTGTCCGTCCCGCAACAGCATTAACTTACGTTATCAGTATGTCAGGGGCTAAATTCATCCTCAAAGAAAATATTCAGGAACAAAAATTGTTAGGTATTATTCTCATTGGAGTTGGGGTATTTATGCACCGTTAATTTATCATTCATTAATAAGATTCTGAATATTAGAACTTTTTAAATATGTTTTTAGAAGATGATTTGCATGGTGATAATCATGAGTTTACTATAAATTATATTGACTTATTTTGTGGAATTGGGGGCTTTCGCATTGCCTTAGACATGGTTTGTAATCAATATAAGGTAAATCAAAAACAATTAACTCCTGTTTGTGTTTTCTCCTCGGATATTGATGCTGATGCTCAGAAAAATTATGAGGCTAATTTTGGAGACAAACCGCAAGGTGATATTACAAAAATATCAGCAGACTTAATCCCTAAACATGATATCTTATTTGCTGGTTTTCCCTGTCAACCCTTTAGTATTTGTGGTAAACTACAGGGTTTTGAAGATACCAGAGGAACTTTATTTTTTGATATTGCTCGAATTCTTGATTATCATAAACCCTATGCTTTTATTTTAGAAAATGTCAAACAATTATTAGGACATAATCAAGGTAAAACCCTAAACACTATCTTAGGTATTTTATCTGATTTAGGTTATTATTTAGAGTATAAAATTTTAAATGCTTTAGAGTTTGGTTTACCTCAAAAACGAGAAAGAATCTTTATTGTTGGATTTCGTGAACCCCTTAACTTTACATGGAAAAAGCCTAATATAGTCATGAAGTCTTTAACAGAAATTATTGAAAAATCTGTTTCTAAATCTTATCATGCTTCTGAACAAATACAAATGAACCGTTTAGCTAAATACAGGGGAAATAATCAACATAAAATTACAATTTGGCATGAAAACAAAGGGGGCCATATTAGTGCTTATCCTTATTCCTGTGCAATGAGAGCAGGTGCATCTTATAATTATTTATTAGTCAATGGCAAGCGACGCTTAACCGAACGTGAGATGTTACGTTTACAGGGGTTTCCTGATTCTTTTAAGCTTGTGGGTTCTTATTCTACTGCCAGAAAATTAGTAGGAAATTCGGTGGCAGTTCCCTGTGTTGTCTCCATTCTTAATTCTTTGTTTGATGCAGTTACAAAAAATCAATTTAATAAATTATATGCTAAAATATAGAAAAAATTAACTGTAATAATATTTCATTATTGTGACAACAAATAATCAATTTATTGGAGAATTTGCTGCATTAGGGGCAGCCTTTTTATGGGCAGCTTCATCTATAGTTTATGCTTTTCTTGGACAAAAAATTCCTCCTTTACAACTTAACTTACTCAAAGGAATTGTTGCCACTTTCTTAATTATTTTAACTTTATTGTTAACCCATAATTCTCTCCCGACATTAACCCCTTTACCAGTTATTATATTGTTAATTAGTGGAGCCATTGGCATTGGTTTAGGGGATACCGCTTATTTTACTACATTAAACTATTTGGGGGCAAGACGTACCCTATTAATGGAAACCTTAGCTACTCCGATGTCTGCTATGTTTGCCTTTATTTTTTTATCAGAAACCCTTAGTTTACAGTCCTGTTTAGGAATTATTTTAACCCTATTAGGAGTGGCTTGGGTAATTACAGAAAGAACAACTGAATCAGTCATTAATCATTCCCATCCCATCAGAGGGATATTGTGGGGCATTTTAGCAGCATTTTCTCAAGCAACTGGAGTCGTTTTAGCGCGTTTTGCTCTGGTTAATTCTAATTTATCTTCCTTAGAAAGTACCCTATTACGGTTAATTGGAGGGATGATAATTATTGGTATTTTATTATTGATTCCCCGAAACCAAAAAGCCAATCAGCCGTTAAAATTATCTTTACGACTGATTGGAATTATTAGCCTTGCCGCCTTTGGTAGCACTTATTTAGGGATTTGGTTACAACAAACTTCCCTAAAATTTGCCCCCGCAGGAATTGCCCAAACTCTATTAGCAACTAGCCCTTTATTTGTGTTACCATTTGCCTTAGCAATGGGCCAGAAAATTAGTTTGAGAGCATTTTTAGGAGTATTAGTCGCTTTAGCAGGAATTGGGCTATTATTTACTCAATAAAAAGAATACTATTTAGTCTTGATACATACTTTGATGTTTTTGTCAACCCATGAGTAATTATACTCTGTCTCATTTTAGTACATTCGCTCAAAATAAGTTCCGAAAAAGCAGGAAATAAACACGTGACTCAAGAAAAACTCGATTGATGGGACGAAAGAATAAGACTTACAGACCTTATTTTAGGACAAGACAGACGTACTGTAGATGTTTAATATTTATCAATCATACCACAAAGGCGTAACCTCGTTACTTATTGAGAGTAATTCTCATATTTTGAGAATATGAAGAAAGATTAAGTGATTGATATTTTCAAACAAAAACCACAAAAACATAAGTTAAGCCTATATAAAGTTAAAAAGAAGCAGAAAACTCCTTCTCCCTTCACACATTGACACTCTTACATTAAAATTAGCCTTGTTGACCATCCAATTTCAACAAAACCTCCTCCTCTTGATGTTTAACATGAACATTCAAGGGTTGAAGCACAGGGAAAAAGGGCTGATGTAAACTAATTAAAGAGGCTAAGGTCTTCTTCAACTGAGTACGAGGAACGATTGCATCCACGAAGCCATGTTTTAATAAATATTCCGAGGTTTGGAACCCTTCAGGTAACTTTTCTCGTAAGGTTTGTTCAATTACCCGTCGTCCTGCAAATCCAATCGTCGCATTTGGTTCCGCAATAATAATATCTCCTAACATGGCAAAACTTGCCGTTACTCCGCCCGTTGTGGGGTGGGTTAACACCGGAATATAAAGTAATTTTCTATTGCGATGACGTTCTAGGGCCCCTGAAATTTTCGCCATCTGCATCAAACTTAACATTCCTTCCTGCATTCGCGCCCCACCAGAAGCACAAATAATCACCACAGGTATGCGTTCCTCCGTTGCCTGTTCAATGAGACGACAGAGTTTTTCCCCCACTACAGACCCCATACTGCCCCCCATAAAGCGGAAGTCCATCACCCCTAGGGCCAAGGGTAAACCATCAATTAAACCCGTTCCTGTTTCTACTGCATCAATTAGACCTGTTTTTTCTTGGGTATCTTTAATGCGATCGCTGTAGGATTTGCGATCATAGAATTTTAGGGGATCAGTGGGTTCTAGATGAGTATTCAGAGGTTTCCAGGTCTTATCATCAATTAACTGGGCAATGCGTTCATCACTTTCTACCCGAAAATGATGGCCACATTCCGTACAAACCAATTGATTTATTTTGAGGTCTTTGGTATAAGTTAAAGCAGTACAAGCTTCGCACTTTGTCCATAGGCCATCGGCAATTTCCCGTTCCTGCTGTTGTTGTTGAATGGGAGGTTCTGACTTTTCTTGTTTAGCAAACCAATCAAATATAGACATAGATAGATAACAATATTAACGATAATTTTGAGGGAGGATTTTGTTAATCTTCTTCCGGCGCACTTAATAATAACAATGCCGTCCACTGATCAGGCGAACAAACTTGCAGGGCTGCCTGAGATCCTTGACCACAATAAATCCCAACACCAATATCAATGACACGGCTAGGAATATCATAAGCGGCTAGGAGTTGCTGCATTAATTCAGCTTCCCAACGGGCCCTTGTTGTTTTTACGGTAATCCAAGCTACAGCATTCATTTTATCAGTCATTCAGAAGTTATTCATAAGATTAAGGCATCTGCTTAGATCAGGGGGAAGAAAATTCTGATATAAGTGGATACAATGGTTTGCCCCCAAAATAGGGTTAAAATTGCCCCCAAAGCTAAAAATGGGCCAAAGGGAAAAGGATGTCCGCGATCTAGTCTTCTGAGTAACATTGCCCCACCCCCAAATAGGGCCCCGATACCACAGGCCAAAAAACTGGTAACTAATAAATATTTCCAGCCTAACCAGGCCCCAAGCATGGCCGCTAATTTGGAGTCACCACCCCCTAATGCGTCTTGTCCTAAAATAATCGTGCCACTAAATCCAATCAAATCAAATAACCAAATTCCCAAAACTGCGCTACCAATACCCGTCATCAAGTAATCTGCTGTGTGAGACATTTGCCAACCGATCGCCCCTTGAAAGATTAACCCTAAAATTAACCCAGATTTAGTTAAACTTCCAGGTAAGGTCATGGTATCAAAATCAATCATGGAGAGGGCAACTAACCAACTAACTAACACCCAATAACCGAGAGTGACTAGGTTAAATTGGAATTGCCAAAATACCTGACAAAATAGAAGGCCCGTTGCTGCTTCTACTAAAGGATAGCGTATAGAAATGGGGGCGTGACACCAACGACAACGGCCCCGCAACCATAACCACCCCAATACGGGGACATTTTCGGTTTTTCCGAGACGATGTTCACATTTAGGACAACGGGAAGGGGGGTGAATTAGGGAAAGTCCCGCAGGTAAGCGATAGATAACGACGTTAAGAAAGCTACCAATACAAGCACCGAAGGCGAAAACAAAGGGGAGGGTGATACTAGCAATGAGTAAGTCCATATTTGTGTTAACCTTGGTTTTCTTCAACTGTTAAGATAAGTGGTTGACATACTAAAACTACATTATCGCCTTTCCCTGCTGATTCGAGTTCAAACTTTAACAGATATTGATGAAGTAACGGCAGGAATTTTTCAACTAAATAAACTTCTAATAGAAATCCTAAAATACTTTTAATACCTTCGTGACTTTCCCACAAATCCCGGCCTAAGCTGTTGTGCATTTAAACTGCTTATTTGTTAAATTGAAGGAAACATTCTTGATGGTGTTGACCTAAATGTAACTCAAGAGGTTGCCTAATGCCAGAATTAAGGGCAATAAAATGACGCGAACTTGTTTTTTCTCTAAAATCAGAGAAATGTCAAATAACAAAAAAAATTATCAGATTGTCGAAACAATTATGACCCTCAGTCATCAATTAGAATTAATTGCGATCGCTGAAGGCATTGAAACTCATCAACAACTCGAAGAACTGCAAAACCTTGGCTTTGACATACTCCACTGCCTAAAGGCGAGGGGATTCTGATTCAACAATTACTTGTTGAAACCTACTCTCTTGTGAGGTTTACTAGGCTGACTGGTACTTACCTTACTAGGTCATACATCCATCTGTTTCCAGACACCCTGCCAATTCAGGGTTAGTCGTCACTTCCTGGGGGACCCCCAGTAGGTAGCCGTTAACGCTACAATTCCATTGTAGCACAATTATGCCCTGAAGGGCGGGGTTTTAGACCCATGATTTTTCGATAAACCCCTAAATGGTGAAACAGTAGAAGCTATTCTGGCAAGTCAAAATTTATCTTTCAACCAAGTTATTTCGGGGCAAACATAGCAGAAGTCAGAAGTCAGAAGTTAAACTCTGTGTATACAAGAGTTTAAAGAAAAAAGTTCTGTCC
Organism: Crocosphaera sp. XPORK-15E; assembly: GCF_034931425.1. Classification (NCBI taxonomy): domain Bacteria; kingdom Bacillati; phylum Cyanobacteriota; class Cyanophyceae; order Chroococcales; family Aphanothecaceae; genus Crocosphaera; species Crocosphaera sp. XPORK-15E. The sequence goes on along the minus strand of NZ_JAYGHQ010000005.1, from coordinate 60,820 downwards.
TAACCGTCCTAGCAGTTGCGATATCAACACATTGCCCCTAATTTAACTTACCTTTGACTCTGCTGATTTGCTTGTTGTGCTTCTGACTGCACACATTCTAAAACCCTTACCATAACAGAGGTAGTATAGTCGCGGGTTGCTTTGCTATCAGGGGCAAACTTCATTCCCTTTTCTCCTATCGGTGAGGCAATGCCACAGTATCCTGACATTTGAGTAATGGTACCTTCGGCCCAATTATTGGAAATGTCAGAAAAGGCCACGGGTTCTTGAGTTTGTGGCAGTTCTTCGGGAAGATTAAGCTTATTTCTCAGATGAATGGCCATACGACGCATGGTATCAATTAACTCAGCGCGGGTAATAGATTCTGTTGGCTGTAAGGTATTGTTAGGATTACCAATGTTCAGAAAATTCGACTGGGCCCATTTTATCTTCTTGGCACTCCAACGGGAACTATCCACATCTTTGAACGAAATCACATCCCGTTGAGGGGGGGCCTCTAAATCGACTTTATAAACCGTCCCAATAGCATCAACGGCCATGGAGATTAATTGTTCACGGGTTATAGCTTGTTCAGGACGGAAGGTGTTATCGTCAAAGCCAGCAACTAAACCCATTTGTACGGCTTTCTCTATCTGAGGTTGATAGATGTTGCCACTCATATCAACGAAACCACGACTGGTATTGTTGGTAGCGACAGGGGTTGCTGTTGCGGGAGGATTTTCCGGCATTGCACCCCCACCTGCGATCGCCGCCTGAGAACCGCTAAAATAGAAGTGGCCCAGTATCTTGTCTTGAAATGTCCGCTTGGTAAATTTCCAGCCTGAATAGAGTTGAACTTTCATAAATCCAGAGGCCAGACCTTGGGTACTACCTAAGACGATTTCGCTGTAGTTGCCACTTCTGGGAGTCCCCACTAAGACTAATTCTCCATCACGGGGAACTAAACGCAATAAATAATCTAAACCTAAGTCGTTACCATCAACACGGATAGAATAGCCATTACTGTCTGTTGAGCGTCGGCAAATTCCCGTAAAGTCAAATTTGAGCAGTAAGGGATCAACTAACACCGGACTAGCTCCATTTTCAGCCCAACAAGCCTGTTTTCCTGGGATTTGCTCAATGACTAAAAGGTCATATTTACCTTCTCCATAAGGTCTGGCAATGGCAATGACTTGAGTTTGCTCCACCTCGGTTTCGCTAAAGGTAGAGGCTTTAACAGCACTATTAAAAGGGATGAGACTGCTTAAGGTGACAGTTGCTAGAGTGGCTAATTTTAAAGGTAGGGTAGATATTTTCATGGCTTGAAGTATAAGGTTATCGTTGTGGGTTTATTGAATAATAGCGAAAGATTCTCGCACTGATCGAGTTCTTTTGACCACTTCAGGAGATATCGAGTTCCACTCTCTCTAGAAGTACCACAAAGTTAACAAATTTTTGGCCTATTAGGGTGACGATTAATTGATTGACTTTTTTGTAATATATTTGTATTTTTTATCTTCCAAAATTTTGCCTAATTTGAAAAATCTTGTATCTTTTGCTACTAAATCTAGAAAAAATGTATTAAAAGTTACTTATTTATCAAGAATAATTTTCAATAATTAACGCAGTAATGGGGGTTGACCCTTCGGCTTCTCTCAGGGTCAATGCTGAGCGGAGTCGAAGCATTGACAAACTGTAGTATTTTTTGTATCCTGAAAGGGTAATAGGATGATAGATTGGGAAATCTGTGTCTGCCTGTAGTGTCTTGGCGGGAGTTCAAAATGTCTTCAAAAAGGCCAACCCACTGTAAAGGTGAAACGCAGCATCCCAGGGGGTATCTTCCCGACGCAATAAGTCAATGCGGGGATTAATTAATTTGAGTAATTCTTGAAAATCAATAGCTGATTCTCCAAAAGGAGTAAATTCAGCCCTAACGGGGATATCTGGGGTTTTTTCCTTGATAAACTGTAGAATATGATGCCAACTATCCCTAGCTGTGGCTCTCCCATCAGTTGCTTTTTGCACCTCAGAAAAGGCAACACCTTCTAGAAAACGATAGGTTTGATCACAGAGACGAATAATCATCTTGTGTTGGGGTAGATGTAGATCACAGAATTTGGCGTAGTCAGAAGTTTTGGTTTTCCGTTCTAATTTCCCTCTTAAACCCACATCAACACATTCCTCAAACAAAGGCAATAACCCTTCCACCCGTTGTCCGACTTCTGAGCAATCAAAAGTAAAGATGTCTCGCTGTCCTTTTTTGGGTTGATAGACTACAGTTATTTTAGGCTCAACGGACTCAATATACAAGACTTGATGAACCTTCAACGCGCTAATATCCCGTGTTAAAGCTGTAAAACAGGGAATTTGCCCTTGATTCAACTGCTGCTCATAAAATCGCAGTTTACCAATAGCTCCGGTACGATATAATCGCCAAGAGCGACTGGGTAATTGGAGGCGTGCCGTATAGGCATCAATCTCCATAATTTTGCCAAAATTTTGCGCCGCCATTTGTTTTAATTCATTGGGAATAGCTTCTAAGACTAACATTCCCATCTCCAAACTCCCTGCTTCTTCCATGACTAGAGAGAGGGCATTTTTTCGTTGAGTTTCTTCCAGTTTAGCTATACGTTGAATACCCTGACGAATTTGAGCCATGAGCTTGGCATTAACCACTTGAGGTAATAATTGCCTATAATGTTCATTCGCAGTGCTTAAATTCCCTTGTGCTTCTTCTAAGCTTGCTTCATAAAAGGGTACCCAAAGGTTATCCGGCTCTTGCTGTTTACACTGTGCAAGAAGTTGGTATGCTGTGGGGTAGTCTTGGGTATTTATTGCCTCAATGATTGGCTCAAACATAGAAAGAAAACAGGTTCAAGGTAAAGACTTTTTTTCAACGAAAGAGGTGACTAAGGATAAGGCAACAATAGGGGCCGTTATCCCTCGAAGAATACGAGAGCCAAGACTAACAGGAACAAATCCTGCGGCGATCGCCTCGTTTACTTCTTGCTCTGTCCAACCGCCCTCACATCCCGTCGCAATAGTAATGGGAGCAGTGCATGAGTTAGACAAATAGGTGAGCAAATGAGCAGCTTTTCTACGTGTAACACAAATATAGCAATCACTATTCGTTTTGTCTACATTTATTAACACTTCGGAGAAAGAAACGGGGTCAAAAATTTGGGGAACAATTTGGCGTTCTGATTGTTCAGTGGCTTCTGTAGCAATTTTTCGCCAGCGTTCTAGTTTATGACTACTAGGTTTAAGAAGGGTTCGTTGACTGATCACTGGAATAAATGTGTTTACCCCTAATTCTGTGCAACTGCGGATAATGTCATCAAAACCGTTGCCTTTGGGGAGGGATATCATTAAAGTGATAGGAATGGGTAATTCTGTTGACTCTTTTAGGTTTTCAATGATTTGGGCATTGTCACCAATTAATTTCGCTAAATAAGTCTTTCCTGTCCCGTCTATAGCAATAAAATTATTCTTATCTTTTAAGCGTAGAACATTTTTCAAATAATGTCTTTGCTCAGGGTTGAGGTGAATAACTCCCCCTTGATCTTGTGTTGGAGTAATAACAATTCTGTAAACCAATTTATACTTACTTACCTCTTTAATATACGACAAAGATAGGCTCCGGCACCATCAGACTCAAAGGGTATAATATTTCCCTCTTTAGTAATGCGGTGTTGTTCTCGACAATTATAGATCTCCATTGGTCTAACTTCTTGATCAATTTTAACAGCAGCGCGATATTCCCAATAATTCTTGGCGCTCCGTTTGATCTTTAAGATACAAATAGTATGATGATCTGTCTGATGACATAATGCTGCATTAGCTGGACATATAATCATCAATGATAGAATAAGAATCAATAAGAGTTTTAGCAGTTTCACCTTAAGAGAGAGCAAGTTTAACCAGTCAGAAGTCATAAATATAATTGTAGTTGGGGATATCTAGGTTTAAAATTGATTCCTGATTAGTTTATCATATATAACATTCATCATTAATCAATAATCAAAAAAGTGTCAATGCTATCTAAACCAATTCCTTTGACTCATAATTTAGTTTTAATTGGAGGTGGCCATAGTCATGCTATTCTCTTAAAAAGATGGGGTATGAATCCTATTCCTGGGGTATATTTAACCTTAATTAGTGATACGTCTCACACTCCTTATTCTGGTATGTTACCAGGTCATGTAGCAGGTTTCTATACCTTTGAAGAAACACATATAGATTTACGTCGTCTTGCTCGGTTTTCTCAAGCACAATTTTATCTTGATCAAGCCATTGGTTTAAACTTAGACAATAATCAAGTTATTTGTGCCAATCATCCGCCTATTTCCTTTGATTATTTATCCATTGATATTGGCAGTACACCCAACAATAATAATATAACAGGTGCATCTCAATATAGCATTCCTGCTAAACCAGTTCCTCAATTTTTAGCTGCTTGGAATCAGCTTATTGAAACTGTAGAGAATAATCCTAAAAATATCTATAAAATCACTATTGTTGGTGGAGGTGCAGGTGGGGTAGAATTAGCCTTAAATATGCAGACACATCTACAAGCAATTTTAGAAAAAGCTCAGCAACCTTTAAGCAATTTAATAATTCATATATTTCATCAAGGTCAAACTTTATTGACAGGACATAATTCTTGGGTGAGTGGTCGATTAGAACATATTTTATCAAGTAGAGGGATAAATATTCATCTGAATACAAAGGTATCTAAACTAGAGAAAATATCTGAAAATAATTATCAAGTTTTCTGTGAATCTGGTTTAAATGTAACTTGTGATATCATCTTTTGGGTTACTCAAGCATCTTCCCCCAAATGGATCAAAGAATCAGGCATAAAAACTGATGAAAAGGGGTTTATGTTAGTCAATGATTATTTACAGTCTGTCTCTCATTCTCATATATTTGCTGCCGGAGATATAGCGACAATGGAACATTATATACGTCCGAAAGCTGGTGTTTTTGCTGTGCGTCAAGGAAAACCTTTATTTGAGAATTTACAGCGCATTATTTTAGGTGAATCTTTAAAAGCTTATCATCCTCAAAAATATTATTTAAGTTTAATTGGAACAGGAAATAAAAAGGCGATCGCCTCTTGGGGAGCTTTCGGTTTAGAGTCATCTTGTTTATGGCATTGGAAAGATTATATTGATCGTAAATTTATGAATCAATTCAAGGATTTACCTGTGATGTCATCAGAGTTAAATTCTTCTCAAAAGACACAGTTAAAAACAGAAAATAAGCAAGAATTTTCAGCTTGTGCTGGTTGTGCTTCCAAAGTTGGGAGTCAAATTTTAGAAAGAACTTTAAACAGATTAAATTTTATTCAAAATCCAGAAATCGTGATCGGGTTAAAGTCTCCTGATGATGGGGCAGTAATCAAATTAAACAGTGAAAAATTATTAGTGCAAACCATTGATTTATTTCCGAGTTTAGTCAGCGATCCCTTTATATTTGGTCAAATTACAGCCAATCATTGTTTAAGTGATTTATGGGCAATGGGAGCAACTGCTCATAGTGTTTTAGCCGTTGTTACTTTGCCTTATGGTGATGATAAAATTGTCGAAGAAATCTTATATCAACTTTTACAAGGTTGCCTAAAAGTTATCAATAATGCTCAAGTTTCTTTAATAGGAGGTCATACATTACAAGGCCCAGAATTAGGGTTTGGTTTATCTTGTAATGGTTTGGTTTCACCTGAAAATTTATTAAGAAAAAGTGGCATGAAATCAGGTGATCTTTTAATCTTAACAAAAGCCATTGGTACAGGAACATTATTTGCTGCTGAGATGATTTATCAAGCGAAAGGAAGCTGGATAGATAAAGCCATTGAATCTATGTTAATTTCCAATCAAAAAGCGTCAGAAATTTTGTTAGAATTTGGGGCAACTGCTTGTACAGATATCACAGGATTTGGATTATTAGGTCATTTATCAGAAATGATGAAAGCCTCTCAAGTATCAGTAAAATTAGACTTAGAAAAGATCCCTATTTTACTTGGTGCAATAGACACCATTCAACAGGGAATTTTTAGTTCCTTACATCCCCAAAATTTAGCCGCAGCAACTTATATTAGTAATCGAGAAAAAGCAATAAAATTCCCCAAATACCCCTTATTATTTGACCCACAAACATCTGGAGGACTTCTGGCCTCTATTCCTCAAGAAAATGCTGAAAAATGCTTGCACAAACTTATTAATTTAGGGTATAATGAAAGTAGTATAATAGGAAAAATTTTAGACAAAAGTTCTGAACCTTTGTTAACCTTAACTTTACGTGAATTTAACGAATGAGCCTAAAACTTTACTTTCTCAGACATGGTGAAACCACCGCCAGTCAAACCGGAACCTATTGCGGCAGACTTGATATTGACCTCACGGAAGCGGGGGAAAAAATGGCCGAAGACTTTGCTAAAACCTATCAAGATCTTGCCTGGAAAGCTGTTTATTGTAGTCCATTAAAACGAGCGATCACGACAGCAAAACCCCTCTGTGATCAACTCGGAATTAAAATGCAGCTTCGCCCTGGACTCAAAGAAATATATTATGGAGAATGGGAAGGGAAAACCCCAGATCAAGTTAACCAAGAATTTCATGATGATTATGTACGCTGGTTAGCAGATCCTGGGTGGAATAGTCCCAATGGTGGGGAAAAAGGCATTGATATTGCCCGTCGTAGCTCCGAAGTTCTCGAAGAAATTGAATATAGTCACAAGAGTGGGAATGTCTTGGTTGTTTCCCACAAAGCCACCATCCGTATTATGTTATGTTCCTTATTGGGGATTGATATTGGACGATACCGCGATCGCATTGCCATGACAGTGGCGGGGGTGAGTATCGTAGAAATGGCTGATCATGGCCCCTTAATTCATATTATGGGCGATCGCTCCCATCTGAGAGAAGAATTACGCGATCGTCGCGGAACCTAATCATCAAAAATGGACATTCTTAGCTAGAATATTGATAAATAACCGAAATAATAACAGCATGGTAGGACAAATATAGCAGAAGTAACTTCTGTAGGGGCTTAATATTATTAAGCCCCTACTGCCTACTGTTGTTAACATTGAAAAAATGACGAATTAAGCCAATTGAATTATGCCAAAAAAATATTGGATAGACAACGACCCAGAGTCAGAGTTAGATCCCATCAGTTCACTATTATCCGAATGGTCAGATCCTGAAGAAGAAGAAGAAGAATTTAGAAGCGACTTTTTCCAAGGGTTATCAGGAAGACGGCAAAAAGCAGCCTTTGTTCTGATGGCTATTTGGGGCGTTACCCTAGGAATTAATGTAGTTACCTGGGGAACTTGGCTGGTTTTGGGGTTAATCTGCCTATTTAGCCTTCAAGCTTCCCGTCTAATCTTCGCCAAACCCGACCCCATAGCCGAACCCTTATCAGATGAAGGTTTAGCCTCAGCCCCCTCTGTCTCCTTGTTAGTTGCCGCTAAAAATGAAGAAGCAGTCATCCGCCAATTAGTGACCCAATTATGTAGTTTAGACTATCCCACCGAAAAATACGATCTTTGGGTGATTGATGACAATAGTACCGATCAAACCCCAGAAATTCTTGACCAACTTGCCCAACAATATCCCCAATTAAATATTATTCATCGTCCTGGGGGAGCAGAAGGAGGTAAGTCAGGGGCCTTAAATGAAGTATTTGCCAAAACCCAAGGCGACATCATCGCTGTGTTTGATGCTGATGCCAAAGTCTCTAAAGACTTGTTAAGACGGGTTGTTCCCCTTTTTGAAACCAAAGAAATGGGGGCCGTACAAGTGCGAAAAAGCATTGCCAACAGTTCCCTGAATTTTTGGACAAAAGGACAAGCAGCAGAAATGGCTTTAGACGGTTTTTTTCAGCAACAGCGCATTGCCCTAGGAGGCATTGGGGAATTACGGGGTAATGGTCAATTTGTGCGCCGTAGTGCCTTAATTCAGTGTGGAGGATGGAATGAACAAACCATTACCGATGATTTAGATTTAACCATGCGTTTACATCTGGATCATTGGAAAATTGGCTTTTTAACCGATCCTACCGTAGAGGAAGAAGGAGTAACGACAGCCAAAGCCCTGTGGCATCAACGAAACCGTTGGGCAGAAGGGGGTTATCAACGCTATTTAGATTATTGGCGATTTATTATTAATCAGCCCATGGGATGGCGAAAAAAATTAGATCTGATCTCATTTATTTTGATGCAGTATCTTTTACCCACTGCGGCGGTTCCCGATTTCATTATGGCCATAACCCGTCATCGTTTACCGATCTTAAGTCCTTTGACAGCTTTAATGTTATCCCTGTCTTTGTGGGGAATGTTTACGGGGTTACGTCGTAGCCAAAAAAGCGAAAAACTCAACATTTTTGAGATTTTTCAATTATGGTGGCAAAGTTTACGAGGAATGTTGTATCTGATGCACTGGTTAATTATTATGCCCTGTGTCACCACGCGGATGTCAATTCGTCCCAAACGGTTAAAATGGGTTAAAACTGTTCATGAAGGGACAGCAGAAGAAAGTTTTGAATTTTAAGAGATGGGGTGGGGATGCGATCGCGTCCCTTAAACTCAGATCTGGCACCTGATGTTGAAAACCCGATTTTTTCCTAAACGACAACAAAATTAATCGGGTTCGGTTCCTCTAAAAATCGGGGTTTTTGGACTTTTGGATAAAACTAATAACGAATAAATGTAATGAAATATGCTTTAGTCCATGAGTGGTTGACCCCAAAAGCCACAGGAGGGTCAGAATTGGTGGTTAAAGAGATTTTAAAGCACGTGGAAGCGGATTTATATGCGCTGATTGATTTTGAGTCTACCAACCCTCAGAGCTATCTTTATGGTCGTGTGATTGGCAGTACCTTTTTACAAAATTTTCCTTTAGCTCGCAATGGCGTACAAAAATACTTGCCCTTCTTACCAATGGCGATCGAACAATTAGATCTCAGAGACTATGATGTCATTCTGTCTTCTTCCCATGCGGTGGCTAAAGGAGTCCTTACCAGTCCCCATCAACCTCATATCTGTTACTGTCATACTCCCATGCGCTACGCCTGGGACTTAACCTTTGATTATTTGCAGAATTCTCAGGCAGGTAAGGGTATTCCAGGCATTTTGACCCGCTATCTCCTACACCGTCTGCGTCAATGGGATGTCATTTCAGCCAACCGTGTTGACTACTTTATCGCCAATTCCCATCATACCGCCCGCCGCATTTGGCGTTGTTACCGTCGTCAAGCGCAAGTGATTTATCCGCCCGTTAATTTAGAACGCTTTCCCTTCACTCCCCAGAAAGAAGACTTTTATGTGACAGTTTCCCGATTGGTCAGTTATAAAAAAATTGCTTTAATCGTGCGGGCTTTTAATCAATTAGGTTATCCTTTAATTATTATTGGTGATGGGCCTGATCTCCCAAAAATTCGCCAAATGGCCCAGTCTAATATCAAAGTCCTAGGAGCGCAAGATGATTCAGTGGTTGAGCAATATATGACTCAAGCTAAAGCCTTTGTTTATGCTGCCTGTGAAGACTTTGGTATTGCGCTGGTGGAGGCTCAAGCCTGTGGAACCCCTGTCATTGCTTATGGAGGTGGTGGTGCGCTAGAAACTGTAATCGATATTCGTCAAAACTTAGACAAGGGGACAGGAATTTTATTTTCTCCCCAAACAGATCAAGCTTTGGAAGAAGCCGTTGAAACTTTTCAAAAGTTTCAGCATCAAATTGATCCAGAGAGTTGTCGTCAACAAGCGGCAAAATTTACTCCAAAAATCTTTGAAACGTCCTATTTGACGTTCTTAGAGCAGTGTTGTCAGGACTTTAAGCAAAAAAGTTCGATAACAAATTTTCGATTTATGTGATCACAATTGCGATGATTTACGTCTTCTAGCTTTATGATCACAAATGTGTGGTGTGATGTGATGTGAAGGAGTAAGATGACTGCTAATAGCCAATTTATCTCCGTCAAAGCTCTACAAGCTTTGATGAGACGGGGTTTTCCTCCCTCGTTCTCCCAAAGAGGATATCAAAAACCCTGGTCACAGGCGATATTAGATGGAACAGTTGCCAAACGAACTTTTGATATTGTCTTTTCCCTGTCGGTGCTGATTATTTTTTCTCCCCTGTATTTAATACTAGGGTTGTTAATTGCCATTAGTTCCCCCGGCCCCATTTTTTATGCCCAAGAGAGAGCAGGGAAAAACTTCAAAAAGTTTAAGTGCATCAAGTTCCGCACTATGGTACAGAATGCGGATGAAGTTTTAGCAAGTATGATGGCGAATTCGCCTCAAATGCGGGCTGAGTTTGAAGATAATTTTAAACTCAGAGATGATCCCCGAATTACTTGGATTGGAAAATTTTTGCGTCTAACCAGCTTAGACGAGTTTCCCCAATTCTGGAACGTTCTCAAAGGGGATATGAGTGTCGTGGGCCCTCGTCCTTTAGTTCCTGAAGAACTCTGTAAATATGGTAATAAAATTGAAAAAGTTTTAACCATTCGCCCTGGAATCACAGGATTATGGCAAGTTTCAGGACGCAATGACATTCCCTATCCTCAACGAGTCCAGATCGATGTTTATTACGTCAATTACCGTAATTGGTTGATGGATATTTGGATCATGTTCAAAACTATCGGGGTGGTGGTTTTTCCGAAAAACAATGGTGCCTATTAACTGTAAACAGTGAATCTGGGTCTTTTGCTTGTGGTGAGAAACTGAAACTCTAAATAATTCATAACTGATGTAAAAAGCTTCCTGGATCATTGATGATTTCGGGAAGCTTTCATTTTTGGGGCATAATGTACAGGATATCTCCCAATGCTCCCGAACCTGATCCGTTCAAAACTTGTCATTTTAAAGTAAAGTATGTTATTAAAGCTCAAGATGATCTTAAAACTTAATTAATCTTTTTAAAGATAGGATAACTAACCGATGACCCAACTCAAACGCGCTCTGATTACTGGTATTACAGGCCAAGATGGTTCTTATCTCAGTGAATTATTATTAGAGAAAGGATATGAAGTTCATGGGATCATTCGTCGAACTTCAACCTTTAATACCGATCGCATTGACCATATGTATGTCGATCCCCACCAAACTGATGCAAAATTGTTCCTGCATTACGGTGACTTAACCGATGGAACTACCCTGAGACGAATTTTAGAGGAGGTTAAACCCTTTGAAATTTATAATTTAGGGGCGCAATCCCATGTGCGGGTTAGTTTTGATTCACCCGAATATACAGTTGATGCTGTCGGTATGGGGACTTTACGTCTCTTAGAAGCGATTCGAGATTATCAACAACGCACAGGGATTGAAGTTCGCTTTTACCAAGCCGGATCTTCAGAAATGTTTGGTAAAGTGCAAGACATTCCCCAAAAAGAAACCACCCCATTTTATCCCCGCAGTCCCTACGCTTGCGCCAAAGTTTACGCCCATTGGCAAACCATCAATTATCGGGAATCCTATAATTTATTTGCCTGTAACGGCATTTTGTTTAACCATGAATCTCCTCGTCGTGGAGAAACCTTTGTCACCCGCAAAATTACCAGAGCGATCGCCCGCATTGTGGCCGGAACCCAGAAAAAATTATATCTAGGTAATCTTGACTCTAAACGGGATTGGGGCTATGCCAAAGATTACGTCAAAGCCATGTGGTTAATGTTACAACAAGACATCGCCGATGATTATGTGGTAGCGACAGGAGAAACCCATTCCATCAAAGAATTCCTCACAATCGCGTTTGAGTATGTTAATCTCAATTGGCAAGACTTTGTAGACTTTGATCCACGTTATCTCCGTCCCGCTGAAGTCGATTTATTGATTGGTGATCCCACTAAGGCCAAAACCCAACTCGATTGGGAACCCTCTGTTACCTTTGAAGAATTAGTACATTTAATGGTAGAAGCAGATTTAGGGGCGTTGGGACTATCTTCTCCCAATGAGACAACAGGTGACAAAGTGTTACTCTTCAAGGATAATGCTTATGTTCGTCAGCCCATGAGTGTCATGGTGGACTAATTTATTAAGAATCAGCGATCAGGGACTCGCCCTGATCGCCAATAAAGATCAATTGTTGACTGGACTAAGGGATCAGGGAGTAACAACAATGTTAGATTTGAGTGATAAACGAATTGTCGTCACAGGAGGGGCCGGCTTTCTGGGTAAGCAAGTGGTCGAGCAACTCATACAGGCGGGCGCAAAACCAGAAAAAATTGCTATTCCTCGTTCCCGTGATTGTGATCTGCGACAACTGGAGCATTGTCAACGGGCCGTCGATCAACAAGATATTGTGATTCATCTGGCGGCCCATGTGGGGGGAATTGGGTTAAATCGAGAAAAACCTGCGGAGTTATTCTACGATAATTTAATGATGGGGGCGCAACTGATCCACGCCGCTTATGAAGTGGGCATTGAAAAGTTTGTTTGTGTGGGAACTATTTGTGCTTATCCTAAGTTTACCCCTGTTCCCTTCAAAGAAGATGACCTTTGGTCTGGGTATCCTGAAGAAACTAATGCGCCCTATGGCATTGCCAAAAAAGCTTTATTGGTACAGTTAGAATCCTATCGTCAACAGTATGGATTTAATGGCGTTTATCTGCTTCCGGTGAATTTATACGGGCCAGAAGATAATTTTAATCCTAATAGTTCCCATGTAATTCCTGCTTTAATTCGTAAAGTTTATGAAGCACAACAAAAGGGAGAGAAAAAGCTGTTTGTCTGGGGTGATGGTTCCCCAACCAGGGAGTTTTTGTATTCAACAGATGCGGCCCGTGGCATTGTCATGGCGACTCAATTTTATAATGATCCTGAGCCTGTTAATTTGGGAACAAATTACGAAATTTCCATTCTTGATCTCGTTGAGTTAATTTGTGAATTAATGGAATTTCAAGGGGAAATTGTTTGGGAAACCGATCAACCAAATGGACAACCCCGCCGTTGTTTAGATACCCAACGGGCCAAAGAAGCCTTTGGATTTGTGGCCGAAATGGACTTTAGACAGGGTTTAAAACATACCATTGATTGGTATCGAGCAAATGCTGACTAATCTGACAATTCAAAATCTGGTCAGTCATGGCTAACCGTCCTAGCCTTTCTTTTGTTATACTGACCAGCGAGAGTGGACATTGAAAATTCATCACTCCATATTGACAAAATCTGCTTCTAAGACCAACGTCACTAACCCCGCCCTAAAAGGGACGGGGCTTGCTTAGACCAATTTGGGCAACGCAAGTAGAGACTACCACATTGAGACACAACTTTTCTGATGAATAACCATAAATCTTTAGTAACAGTCCTATCGAAACGTTTAATGGCAACCTTAGCCTTGTCGGGGTGTTTATTAACAGGAGTACAAACCCTATCCTGGGCCCAGAGTAATCCTGGATTAACCATTTTTAGCGGAGTTGAAAACCGTAACGACATCCTGGACTACAAATTAGACTTTAATGGACGGCCAGATTTCTACGGGGAGCGGATGAAACTTCGAGTTCCCTCCAAGAAGCTAACACAAGGAGTGAGTAAGTTCTATATTTCCTACCTCAAAAACCCCGAATTTGACGGTAAACTTGATACTGACTCTGTAGATGTTCGTGTCGATAAAGAATCCGTTGAGATTCGAAATGTCTATTGGGATAAAGAAAGTCGGGTCATAGAAATTGACCTAAAAGAACCGATTGAACCCGGAAAAAAAGCGGAAATCGTCTTTTCCAACGTCAAAAATCCTAGTTCGGGAACATATTATTTCATCTGTGATGTTTTGACTTCAGGCCAAATTCCCTTAAGAATCTACATCGGCACCTGGATTTTATCCTTTTCGATCACAAATTAGTGTGTATTTATCTCAGGACTTACCACAGACCCTACCTGTAGGGGTAATTCATAAATTGCCCCGACAAAGAGCATAAATCAGGTCGGCGTTGCGTAAGTCCTATTCTGTGAAAGAAAGACATAACTCAACGCTAGTATTAAAATAGTTGAGACATTTAACCCAAAATACCCTTGGTGGAGGGCAGGACGTTGGACGAACTGCGATCAGCACTAGAACTCGCTACGGAAGATGAATTACGAAATTTAACACAAATTCTGTTTTCTCGTAAATTTAATCCCCTTGATTATTTACAAACCCCAGATCCCATAGACATACAAAGTCAAGACTGGGAAACTTGGTTAGATGCCATAGAACAACGATTTCGTTATTTGGCCGCCGATGGTTTAACGGTTTTACAGAGAAAGACTCAAGGGTTTAGCTATCGTCAAACCCTGATCCGTGTTTGTCATTATCTAAAAATTCCCTATTCTAACCGAATGTCTACCACGGATATTGAGGCTGACATTTTTCTGAATTTAGTGGGCAAAGCTTGGAAAAATCTGCCCGAAGCTGAACAAACCAGTCTGATGGGACAAATTCAGCAATCTCTAGCTCAGTCCCATCTCCGTGATGCTTTACCTGTTCAATTACAACATAACCCCGTCAATCTTCTACTTAAGGGTAGCAGTGCCTTAGCAGTAAGTTCCGTGGTTAAACCCTGGTTACTCAAACAAATTGCCCAACAGTTTGCGCTCCATGTTGCTCGCTATCAAGTGGCTCAGCAAGCTTTAATTAAGGGAGGAACGGCTCTGGCCAACCAGGTGGCGGTAAATAGCGCAAGACGGGGAATGGCGATGACAGCAGCCCGTTATGGTGCTGTGAGAAGCGTATTTGCCTTTGTGGGGCCGGTACTATGGGGTTGGTTTTTAGCGGATTTGGGTTGGCGGGCGATCGCCACGAATTATGGCCGTATTATTCCCGTTATTTTTGCTTTAGCCCAAATTCGTTTAACTCGTACGGAATGTTGGGAACCTGCTTAATTCATGAAGTCAGAAGTAATAAATATTAAGTCAAATTGTAAAATTATTCTTGAAAAACTTCTGACTTCTGACTTCCTATTTCTGACTTCGAGCGAAGCGATAAAGAGTGGGAGGTGTGGGAAAACAAATGAAATCTAAATTAAAAATCAATAATTCTCGATGGCCCGGAATTTGTCTGAAGTTCGGGGTATTTCTTTTACCCTTTTCTGCTGATTTCGGGGCGACTGCTTTAGTTTTTGCCCTGTTTGGGTTATGGAAACAACAATATCATCAAATTGTCGCCCATCGTCTCAATTGGACTTTAGGGTTATTAAGTCTTTGGTTAATTTTAACCTCAATCTTTGCCTTTAAACCTATTTTTAGTTTAGAGGGATTAGGCAATTTTTTGCCCTGTTTTTTACTCTTAGCCGCTTTTCCCGTTTTTTTTTATAAGGTTTCTCGCTTATATCAACTTGCTTGGTGGTTAGTTTTAACCTCTATTCCTCTGTGTTTTTTAGGGTTAATGCAATTAATTGCTGGATGGGAAAGCCCCCTATTTTTAAGAGTAATGGGAATTAAATTAATTGCCTATGGCAACCCTGATGGGCGGATGTCTTCCTTATTAATGTATGCGAATACCTTGGCTTTTTATTTGTTAATTACTTTTACCTTATCTATTGGTTTAGGAATTGATACTTATCGCCGTTGGCAACAACAAAAAAATCCCCAACTTAACTGGCAATTAGGAATTATAATTATTGCTATTTTAAGTAATAGTATGGGATTGATTTTAACCAATTCTCGCAGTGCTTGGGGACTGGCCTTATTGGGGTTAATGGCCTTTGCTGTGTACTTACGTTGGTATTGGGTCATTAGTGGGGTAATAATCGCAATTTTAGCCGTTTTTTGGGCTGCTTGGGGCCCCTTTGGTCAGGAGATGATGCGTCATCTTGTCCCCTCTTATTTTTGGGCTAGACTGACCGATGATTTATACAGCGATCGCTATGTAACGGCCCTACGCACTACCCAATGGGGTGTAGCTTGGGAGATGATGTTACAAAGACCTTGGTTGGGGTGGGGACTGCGAAATTTTACCCCTGTTTACCAAACAGAAATGAATGTTTGGATGGGACACCCTCATAATTTATTCTTGATGTTATTAGCTGAAATTGGGATTCCAGGTACGTTATTATTAAGTGGGATTGTGGGAAGCATTTTGTTTCAGGCAGTGCAATTATTAAGAGGCTGGTCTGAAGAGCAAAAATTGGCCAAAAAACAGGAAGAATTTAGATTATATCAACGAAAAGAGCGACAATATTTACTACTATTTACCTATGTTGTTGGTTTTAGTTTGTGTATTATTTTTAATTGTTTTGATGTCAGTATTTTTGATGTCAGGGTAAATCTTCCTGGATGGATTTTATTAGCGGCGATCGCAGGACTGATAAAAGGCAATGGGTTAATCAAAAGTACAACCCAACGCCCAAAAGTCTAATGATACGATCACACTCCCTTAATCTTCGTGATCTTCAAAGGGATCACTCAATTGAGCAGAAGGAGGGCCAAAAGCCGTATAAACAGCGAAACCCGTGATTAAAAGGAGAATTGAGCCAATAGCAATGCTTAAAACAGTTGCAGGTTCCATAGTATTTTTTGAATATGATACCGATAAGCGATCGGCATTTTATGTAACTTTGGTTATAACATATCCCTGACCAAAAAAGTAGGGGTGCAGGCTCCCCGCCGTTTACGGCGCACTGTGTCGATTAATATACTGTTTAAGAACTTCGATAGGTGCGCCCCCAACAGAACTAGCAAAATAAGATGGACTCCATAAATGACGTAAGTCGAGTCAATCAGCTAGATTTAGAATTGGTGGCTTTAAAGTCAATCAACATACTATTTCGTTGGCTAAGATTGGCAAAATTAAGATTAAGTGGAGTCGTCCTTTACCATCGGAACCATCTTCAATTACTATTATTAAAGATAGTGCTGATAGATATTTTATGAGTTTTGTTGTTGAAATTAACCCTCAACAATTACCTAAAACTGATAAAAACTGTGGGATTGATTTAGGAATTATCGATTTTGCTACTTTTGATAATGGCGAAAAAGTTAAAGCCCCGAAACCTTTAAAAAAGAAGTTGAAGCGATTAAGAAAGCTTCAGAGAAACTTTTCTAGAAAACAGAAAGGGAGTAAACGGTGCGAAGTTGTCAGGAAAAAGGTAGCTAAATTATACGCCAAAATTAAAGACACTAGAACTGATTTTCTTCATAAATTATCAACTAAAGTAATTAAGGAAAACCAACTCATTGCTTTGGAAGATTTAAACGTTAGTGGATTATCTAGAAACCGTAAATTGTCTCGCGCAATTTCTGATTTAGGGTGGCGTAGTTTTCGTACTATGCTAGAAGCTAAAGCTGAAATTTATGGTAGAGATTTGCGAGTAATTGATAGATGGGAACCGACTAGCCAAAAATGCTCCTGCTGTGGAGAGAAAGGAGGCAAAAAAGAACTTTCTGTTAGGGAATGGACTTGCCTTTTTTGTAATACTATCCACGACAGAGATATAAACGCATCGAAGAATATTTTAAAAGCCGTCGCGGAAGGGCATTCTGAGACGTTAAACGGACGTGGAGGAAGGCAGAAGACTACTTCTATAGTAGCAGTATCCTGTGAAGCGTCAACCGCCCTTACATATAAGCAATTAAGCTTGTTTTAAGGGAATCCACGTCCGTTTACGGCGCGGAGGATGTCAAGAGATGGTTATTATCTCCATAGGAGTTTTCGCGCTCCCGTATTTTGTGATAATATTGCTGTCAAAGCATCTAATTTAGAGAAAACAATTACAAACTTATGGCACAACGCACTGGGTTAGGAGATTTACTCAGACCTCTGAACTCTGAGTACGGAAAGGTCGTCCCTGGATGGGGAACCACTCCTCTGATGGCAGTTTTCATGGGATTATTTTTGGTCTTTCTGTTAATCATTCTGCAAATTTACAACTCTTCCCTGTTACTCGATGGGTTTAGTGTTGGTTGGGGTGGTTAATACCCTTGTCTGTCATCAGTTGTCAGGTTTTGGTATGGTCTGGTTGTATCAGGAATACCATGATCATGATAATTGATGACCTTACCTAAAAAAGACAAAAAATTAGATTGACCCCGGTTTATCCGGGTTTTTTTAGCCCTCATCGGCACAAAACTCCAATAAATAGGATTATTAATCGATATCAGGAGCAATTATGAATGTTTTTGGCATTGGATTGCCTGAAATGGCCTTAATTTTGGTGATTGCCCTCTTAGTGTTTGGCCCCAAAAAACTGCCAGAAATTGGTCGCAGTCTCGGTAAAGCTATTCGCGGCTTTCAAGATGCGTCGAAAGAGTTCGAGAATGAATTTAAACGGGAAACCCAACAACTGGAAGAATCTGTCACAATGAAAGCAGAACTGGAAGAGAATAAAGGGGCCGAGGCTTCCTCTCAAAATGTAGACAAGACAAAAATTAACAGTTCTCAACAAGGATAAGGGCATTCTGAAATCTTTTGTAGTTCTCAAGCTAAACTAACTGGAGTAAGGCTATAATCGAGGTCAAAATCACTATTTCGGTTGACGAACTCAAGCACAAAGATAAGCCAAGGATTGAGAATTTTGGTAAATCCCCTTAAAATTCATTAACCGATTAATTAGCCAGTCATTTGACGAGGGAAATATGGAAGGAGGTTTTAGATGAGCGAGCAAACTCCCTACGAAAAACTGGGCATCACTGAGACAGCTTCCTTTGAGGAGATCCAGGAGGCCAAAAATCGTTTAAGTCAAGAGTATCGGGACGACGTTAAGGCCGTGGAAAGTATTGAGTCAGCTTATGATTCGATCATTATGGAACGGCTCAAAATGCGCCAAGAAGGTAGAATTAAAGTACCTGATCGCATTCGTTTTCCAGAGCGCAAGGTAGAAGTTGCCCCCAGTCCCCCCTCCCTTTCTCTCAATAATTCCCCTCCTTGGTTACAAAGGTTTATTGATACCCCTTCTTCTCAGGAACTTCTTTGGCCTACAGGTATCTTTCTGGTGTTGGCTCTCTTAGCAGGGTTTTCCTCAGATCAGGCCTCTTTGTTACCCCTACTGCTTGCATTCGGAGTCTTTACAAATATTTACTTTCTGAACCGCAAAGAAAATAAATTCGGTCGCGCTCTCTTAATTACCCTGGCGGGTTTACTATTGGGAGTAGGATTAGGCCTGGCAATCACTCAATTATTACAGGGGTCTAATCTAATCGGTGGAACCCATCAATCTTTGATTGGCATTATTGTATTTTTTGTCTTTTGGTTGAGCAGTAACTTCCTTCGTTAACCCTGTGAATCAATTTCTTGATAATATTGATCGCCTGTTTTCTAGTCTTGTTAACCTGATCGAACAGGTGCTTTTTTTCGATATTGGTGGCTTTCCCCTGATTATCCTGTGGTTGCTAGGTGGGGGAATTTTTTTTACCCTACGCATGGGGTTAATTAATATTCGAGGGTTTAAACACGCCCTAGATATTGCCTTTGGTAAGTACGAGCAAACTCAAGAGGAAGGGCAGGGGGAAGTGACTTCCTTTCAGGCTTTGGCCACAGCCCTATCGGCCAGTGTAGGATTGGGAAATATTGCCGGAGTTGCCATTGCCATTCAATTAGGGGGCCCAGGGGCAGTATTTTGGATGACGGTGGCCGGATTTTTGGGAATGTCCAGTAAATTTGTGGAATGTACCCTAGGGGTTAAATATCGCATCGTTTACCCCGATGGTACGATCATTGGCGGCCCTATGTATTATCTCTCCCAAGGGTTACAAGAATTAGGACAAGCCAAACTTGGTCAAGGCCTGGCCATTTTTTACAGTCTCGCTGGTTTAGGCTCAGCAGTGGGAGGAGGGAATATGTTTCAGGCCAATCAATCTTTTGCTGCTTTAGCGGCGGTTGTGCCTGGGATGAAAGATTATGATTGGGCTTTTGGTTTGACTGTTGCGCTGTTGGTTGGGTTGGTAACTATTGGGGGAATTAGCCGCATTGGGGTGGTCACAAGCAAGTTGGTTCCCTTGATGATAGGAATTTACCTTTTAGCCTGTTTGTGGGTCTTAGGGGTCAATATAACAGCAATTCCGGCCGCCTTTGGGTTAATATGTCAGGGAGCTTTTTTCCCTTCAGGAGTAGAAGGGGGCATGATTGGGATTTTAGTTCAGGGAATTCGACGCAGTGCCTTTTCTAATGGGGCCGGGTTGGGTTCAGCGGCGATCGCCCATGCCGTCGCTAAAACCAAAGAACCAATCCGAGAGGGCATTGTGGCGATTTTAGAGCCATTTATTGACACCATTCTGATTTGTAATTTAACAGCTTTAGTGATTGTGACGACGGGAATATATGGGGATAGAGTGGGAGAAAATATTAGTGGTTCAACCTTGGCCACCATGGCCTTTGCTCAAGTGATTGATTGGTTTCCCTTCATTTTAGTGGGAATTATCTGCTTATTTGGATTTTCTACCATGATTACCTGGTGTTATTATGGGGAACAATGTTGGGCTTATGTGTTTGGGAAACCTAGCTCAATTGTCTTTAAAATCTTATTTTTAGCTTGTATATTTATCGGCTCAGTGGTTAATTTAGGCTCAGTGGTTAATTTTAGTGACATGATGTTACTAACCCTAGCCATTCCTAATCTTTTGGGGTGTATGCTGTTATCAGGAAAGGTGGCCGAAGCATTACGAGATTATTGGCAAAAATTAGCGATTTTTTAGTTGTGTCTCGATTGACTCAAGGATTTAAGAACGGCATCAGAAAAGATATATAGTGTGCCTTTATTGCCTATCACCTAACCCCTATCACCTAACCCCTATTTCATCAACCATGCTTGTTTGTCCCCAATGTCAGTCAGAAAACCCCAATAATCATCAAGTTTGTCAGCAATGTGGCACCTCATTAACTCATAAATCTTGTTCCCACTGTCACAACAAGGTTCCCTTAAATGAGGCGACTTGTAATGAATGTGGGGCTTTTATTGGGACAGTTTGGCAAGCTATTTTAGCCCAACCTTTGGCCAGCAATGGGGAACAAACCCCCTTTACCCCTTCAGGCAAATATTTGGATTTTGGACAACGTTATCAGCTTTGGTATGGAGAAGGAGAAACCCCCTTCACGGCGATCGCCACAACAGCCACCCATACCCTTTATCAAGCTCAAGTTATTGATTGTCAACCCTTACAAAAACCTGCTTTACAAGTCTTATTTAGTCAAGCGTCAGATCTTCTGAGTGACACTAAATCTGATGATCCTACCCTCATCTTTACCCCCCTATGGGAACAGATGGGAATTCCTACTCTAGCCTTTCCTTACTTTACCCTCAAAGACCTTTCGCCTACTTTGCCTGAAGTCCATGACGGTTGGCTCGAAAATGATATTGAGGTAATTTTATTACCCGATCGCCGTCATTGGCAACCCATTTCAGACTTACTGATCAATGAATCTCTGCTCACCTTACAAATTATTTACTGGCTTAATCAAATTGTCATCCTTTGGAGTAGATTATCAACTGTTAACTGTTGTCAAAGTCTGTTGATTGAAGAAAATTTGCGAATTGATGAAGATCAAAGTTTTGGGTTAGGACAATTATATCCTGATGCTTCTGAAAATCCTCCATCATTGCAAGCTCTAGGACAATTGTGGCAAAAATGGTTTGAAAAAGGTGGTTATCCTTCTGCCACAAAATTAGCGATCTTAATTCGAGGGGTAGCTAGTGGAGAGATTGAAAATGTAACCGAATTAAGATTAGAACTTCAAGATTTAGCCAGTGAGCAACAGATAATGCCTGAAAATGATTCCCCAAGCCAAAATGAGTCATCATTTTCCGAAGAAACTCCCCCAGAATTTGCCGATGAATTACTTAGCGGTAGCCTAGAAGAAACCCCCACCGCTACAGATGTAGGGAATGATTTGGCCACAGCAGTTTTACCAATGGAATTGGCTAGTTTTAGTCAATTAGGATGCACAGATAGGGGACGACAACGACATCATAATGAAGATTATTTTGGCATGAATACCAATATTCATCGTCAACAAAGTAATCAAGGAACAACTCTTAAAGGCCGTGGTTTATATATTGTTTGTGATGGAATGGGGGGTCATGCGGCGGGTGAAGTTGCCAGTAAAATGGCCGTTGAAACGTTACAAGACTTTTTTAAAGAACATTGGCAAGAGGAATTTCCTGATAATGAAACAATTGTACAGGGAATTTTATTGGCTAATAAAAAACTTTATGATGTTAATCAAAATAATTCGAGTTCTGGCAGTGGACGCATGGGAACAACCCTAGTTTTAATGTTAGTTGAAAATACAAAAGTTGCGGTTGCTCATGTGGGAGATAGTCGGGTTTATCGTCTCAGTCGCAAAGGGGGAATTGAACAACTTACTGTTGATCATGAAGTGGGACAACGAGCGATTCAAAATGGCATTGATCCGAAAATTGCTTATTCTCGACCAGATGCTTATCAATTAACCCAAGCTTTGGGGCCTCATGATAATAATTATGTGCTGCCAGATATTCAATTTTTAGAAGTATATGAAGATACTTTGTTTCTATTATGTTCTGATGGTTTATGTGATAATGATTTAGTAGAAGATTATTGGGAAACCTACCTTTTACCTTTATTAAATTCAACTCAATCTTTAGAAAAAGGACTCAATAAGTTAATTGAGTTTACCAATAGCTATAATGGTCATGATAATATTACGGCGGTTTTAGTAAGGCTCAAAGTTCGTCCTAAAATTACTTTTAATAATTGGTAATTTGTTTTTGTTATAATGAGATCCTGCACCTAGTTTTAAAACCCAGATTTTTTACTAAATAGTAACGAAGTTATGCTTAATTTTAGTCTTTTAAAATCGGGGTTTTGTTATTTTTAAATCATAGCAAAATTTTCTGAACTAAATCAAATGAACGAACAAATAGAAACAACAGAATTTGATTCTCCTTGGAAAGACATCCTAGAAGATTATTTACCTCAATTTATTGCCTTTTTCTTCCCCCAAGTTTATACAGAAATTGATTGGAATTTAGGGTTTGAATTTTTGGATCAAGAATTGCGTCAAGTTGTTAAAGAAGCAGAATTAGGAAAACGATATGTTGATAAATTAGTTAAATTATATCAACAAGGTCAAGAAGTTTGGGTCTTACTTCATATCGAAATACAGTCACAATATGAAGTAGATTTTGCTAAACGAATGTTTACCTATCATTATCGAATCTTTGACCGCTATGATAAGAAAGTAGGCAGTTTAGCTATCTTAGGAGATGAAAGCAAAAATTGGCGACCTTGTGAGTTTAATTATGAATTATTTGGCTCAAAAATTACTTTTGAATTTCCTGTAGTGAAACTGTTAGACTTAGGGCAAGATTGGGAGGCATTAGAAAACAGTCATAACCCCTTCGCTGTGGTGGTAATGGCACATCTGAAAGCGAATAAGACCAAAAAAGATAAAAATGAGAGATTACGCTGGAAAATAGCTTTAATTAAGGTGTTGTATGATCAAAGATATAAGAAAGAAGATATTATTAAGTTATTCAAGTTTATTGACTGGGTAATGAATTTGCCAAAACCTTTAGAAATCCAATTTTGGCAAGAAGTTTATCAATTAGAGGAGGAACGACAAATGCGTTTGAAGTTTGATGATTGCCAAATACCAGATCTCAGACAGTCGGAGTATGGGTTAAATTTGCGGGATATTCAATGGTTGGACTATGGTAAACCTAACGGGTTTGATAAGTTAATTAGGGCAATTGATTATCAGTTTGGAAGTCAGAAAGTAGATTCAGAAAAAAAGATTCAATAGAAATCGTCAAAGTTAATAACAAAGGAGTAATTATATCGAGAGAAAAGAAGCAAGTCCAATACATCACTGAAATGTTGCCAGAAGATGTACCACTAGAAATGGTAGAAGTTCCTCGTGGTAGGTTTTATATGGGAACAGAAGAAGGTGAAATAAATGCCCTGTGTGAGAAATTTAAGGTTGAATATTTTAAATGCGAAAGTCCAAGTCATTTAGTGAGGGTTCAACCCTTCTGCATGGGAAAATATCCCGTAACTCAAGAACAATGGTTTGAGATCGCGCAAGAGACTTCATTAAAAGTAGATATTGATCTTAACCCAGAGCCATCAAGATTTAAAGGCGTTAAACGTCCTGTAGAGCGTGTAAACTGGTATGAATGTGTGGAGTTCTGTAAACGGTTGTCAAAGTGGACAGGAAAGGATTATAGGCTACCCTCAGAAGCAGAATGGGAATATGCCTGTCGTGCGGAAACAACAACGCCATTTTACTTTGGGGAAACCATCACAACAGATTTAGCTAATTATGGTTTCAGGGTTTATTTTTCTGAATTAAAAGGGAAATATATAGGAGAAACAACCCCTGTAGCTCAATTTCCTCCCAATGCTTTTGGTTTATACGATATGCACGGGAATGTGCGGGAATGGTGCTTAGATCCTTGGCATAATAACTATAATGACGCACCGAATGACGGCAGTGTGTGGGATGAGCAGAGTCTGACAACAAATAATGACGAATATATTGTAAAGAATTATAAAAAACTATTGACAGATGAGCAATATTGTGTAGTGCGGGGCGGTTCCTGGCTCAACTATCCATTTTACTGCCGTTCCGCGTTTTGCAGCGACATCAACCGCCGCGACGTCCTCAACGTCAATAACGGTTTTCGGGTAGTATGCGTATTCGGGAGACTTCTTTAACCCTTTACACTTTTCCTCTATTGCCCTTTACCCTTCCGGCGAATTTTTTTTTGCCATTGTTACATTTCTTAACAATCGACTGAGCATAAAATAAAGTAAGTCCCCTAGAGACAACTAGAGGACAAGAGAAAAATCAATAACTAATTAGGAGTTTAACCCATGAGTGAGCAAGTAACAGTAACTTACTCGTTAGAGGAAGTTTTAAAAGAGCTTAAGCAAGAGATTAAAGATGTAAACACCAAACTAGATAAACTCAACACCATTGAGGTAGAGATAGCAAAATTAACCGAGAAAGTTGGCGGTATGGATAAGCGACTGGAAAAGGTAGAAAGTGAACAAGGAACGATGGTTAAAGCTATTTCTGACTTGCAAGGTTTTCGTTCTTTAATTCTACCAATTGTTGTGGCTGTCTCAACCGCTTTGTTAACTTTGCTTTTTCGTCTTGTTCCAAACTTCCCCCATTAATTAA
Organism: Crocosphaera sp. XPORK-15E; assembly: GCF_034931425.1. NCBI lineage: Bacteria > Bacillati > Cyanobacteriota > Cyanophyceae > Chroococcales > Aphanothecaceae > Crocosphaera > Crocosphaera sp. XPORK-15E. The sequence goes on along the minus strand of NZ_JAYGHQ010000005.1, from coordinate 35,765 downwards.
TTATTGCTATGGGAAAGACAAAAGGTAAAACAAAAAAATCAATAACTAATAGGAGTTTAACCCATGAGTGAACAAGTAACAGTCACTTACTCGTTAGAGGAAGTTCTTAAACGCATTGAGAACAAATTAGAAACCCTTCAAAAAGATGTTACAGATTTAAAAGTAGGACAGGCAACCTTAACCGAGAAAGTTGGCGGTATGGATAAGCGACTGGAAAGGGTAGAAAGTGAACAAGCAACGATGGTTAAAGCTATTTCTGACTTACAAGGCTTCCGTTCTTTAATTGTACCAATTGTTGTGGCTGTAGCAACTGCTTTGTTAACTTTGCTTTTTCGTCTTGTTCCTACTTTCTCCCCTTAAAAAAAGGGCGCAAGCCAGAGGGCGCAAGCATTGCGCCCCTACGTCCCAATTTATCCGCTTGTAGGGGCGAAATGCTTGCGCCCGACGCTCTTTGATAACTAATAGGGCAGTGCATCGCCTTATGTTTATATTAACTGAAACTCTTGTAAAGCGGGATAAAAATTACGGTTTTCATGACTGGAACGACTTAATTTAATTAAAGCAAATCGTTGAATAGGTGTTAACTTTTCCCACTGTTCTAAACTAAGATTAATCTCAAATTCAGCCGCTTTTTCTTGCACTTGGTCAGGAATAGTCTTATCATCTAACCAAAACGGGTTAGAATCAATAGGTAACTCTCCGGCGGGACTGCCTGTTTTATCGGTAATTAATGCTTGGAGAAAGTCTTTATATTCCTGACTCTCTTTCGGGGTTTCACAAGGCATAACTACTAAAACTTTTCGTTCTTCTGGGGTAAACTGATTCCAATGGACAAGCTTTAACTTGACTCCACAGGTATCTAATTTAAAACGCACAATCATCGGAATACAATGTAAAGCATCAACAAATTCACTTTCAAATTGAAAAAAAACACTCATATCACTTAAAATATAAATCCCTTACTATTATAAATAAAACCCGTGGCTAATTCTAACATCTCCGATACTCTCTCCCGTACCCCTTTATACGATCTAATTATTGAACAAAAAGCCAGAATGACCGAATTTTCTGGTTGGGAAATGCCCGTTCAATTTACTGGCCTTAAACTAGAACATGAAGCTGTTAGAAACAATGTGGGAATGTTTGATATTTCTCACATGGGCAAATTTTCCTTACAAGGACAAGATTTAATTGCTTCCTTACAGTCTCTTGTTCCCTCAGACTTAACAAAATTAACATCGGGACAAGCTCAATATACCGTACTTCTTAACCCTGAAGGTGGCATTATTGATGACATCATTGTTTACTATCAAAGTGAACAAGAAGCCATGATTATTGTTAATGCAGGGACTAAAGACAAGGATAAAACTTGGATTTTATCTCACTTAGCAACCACTCCTATTACTTTAACAGATTTATCCGAAGAACAAGTATTATTAGCAGTTCAAGGGCCCGAAAGTTTGACCAAACTTCAGCCTTTTGTTGATGATGATCTCAGTCAACTGCAATTCTTTGGCCACCTGAAAACAAAGGTACTAGGGAAACCCGCGTTTATTGCGCGTACAGGCTACACTGGAGAAGATGGGTTTGAGGTCATGGTTGCTCCCGAAGTTGGGCAGGAATTATGGCGATCGCTGGCTGTAAATGGCGTTACGCCTTGCGGTTTAGGTGCGCGAGATACCCTACGTTTAGAGGCTGCCATGTGTCTTTATGGGCAAGATATTGACGATCATACCAGTCCCTTAGAAGCGGGTTTAAAGTGGTTGGTGCATTTGGAGAGTAAAGGGGACTTTATCGGACGAGAAGTATTAGAAAAACAGGCCACAGCAGGGGTTAAACGCCGTTTAGTGGGCTTACAAATGGAAGGACGACATATAGCACGTCATGGCTATCCCATCGTCTCAGAGGGCGAAATTGTGGGGGAAGTCACTAGCGGTACTTTGGCCCCAACCGTAGGAAAAGCGATCGCCCTTGCTTATGTTCCCACAGAGTTAAGTAAAATAGGTAAAAAGGTTGAGGTAGAAATAAGAGGTAAACTTTATCCGGCTAAAGTTGTTAAAAAGCCCTTTTATAAATCAGTAAATCGTTGAAAATGGGGAATAGACAAATATTTTCTATTTCTCTAAAATATTTTATCAAGTAAATCTTCTTGATGGTGGGTTACGGTGGATAATCAATTAACAACTTAGCTGCATAACCTATCGCCACCTAACCCACCCTACGCAACGACTAAGGTATAAAATGATTAGGCTGTGTAGACAGCCTTTGTTTTTATAGTATCAGGCTTTAGCCTGTATACAGGTTTACCTATATGATAAAAATTCCTCGGTTACTTTGGCTAATTATTAGTATTAGCACCTTAATTTTATTCAGTTTTGCTAGTTTACGTCATTGGCTTTTTCAATCTAATGCGTTAGATTTAGGTTGGTTTGATCAAGCTCTTTATTTAATTAGTCAGGGACAACCTCCTATTGTTTCTTTTTCTGATGATCATATTTTAGGGGATCATGCGGCTTTTATTTTCTATCCTTTAGCTTTATTTTATGTTATTTATCCTAATGTTCATTGGTTGTTTTTAGTGCAAGCTTTGGCTTTATCTATCGCAGCTTTACCGTTATGGCAATTAGGCAAACAAGCAAACTTAACGGATAATTTAGCTTTAACAATAGTTGGAGTTTATTTATTATATCCTTTAATATTTAATGTTAACTTATTTGATTTTCATTCAGAAATCATCGCTTTACCTGCTTTTTTTTGGGCCGTATTAGCCGCTAGATTAAATTGTTTTCGGCTCTTTTTATTAAGCATTATCATTATTTTAAGTTGTAAAGCAGTTTTGTCTTTAACTGTTGCTGCGATGGGAATTTGGTTATTATGGTTTGAGAAAAAAAAGTTATGTGGAAGTTTAGCTTTAGGTTTAGGAGTGTTTTGGTTTATTATTACCACACAGTTAATTATTCCTCAATTTAGTGGAGATGAAGTTGCTGCTGTGGGGCGTTATTCATTCTTGGGAGACTCTGTAACTGAAATTATTACTAACTTATTATTGCAGCCAAATATTATTTTAAGTCGTATTTTTACCAAAGCAAATCTAGAATATTTAATCTTATTATTCCTTCCGGTTATTTGGGGTTTATCTCCTCGTTATTTAACTCCCTTAGTGGCAGCAGTTCCAGCTTTTACCTTAAATTTATTAACTGACTATCAACCTCAAAAAGATTTAGTTCATCAATATTCAATTCCTATTTTGCCCTTTTTATTGTTATCAGTTATAGCAACTTTAGCCGCAGGAAAAGGATTAATTCGCCGTCCTAAATTTATAATACTTTGGTTATTAATTACCTTTTTAGCATTAGGAAAATATAGTTATTTTACCTCTCGGTATTTAGAACAAATAGAAACATTATCAGCTATGAAAGAAGCTGTTACATTAGTCCCTAATAATGTTAAAGTATTAACCTCTCCTCAAATTTCTCCTCATTTAACTCATCGTTCTATTATTAAATTAGCTATCAAAGATCGAGAACCAATTAATATACAAGAATTTGATTCTATCTTACTTAATACTCGTTATCCAGGCTGGGAAAACTCTCAAGATACAGTTAATAATTTAGTAGTTCAACTACAGAACAATTCAAACTTTAAGTTACAATATGACAGAGATGGTGTTGTTTTATTTAATAAAATTAATCAAAAAAATTCCCAAAATTTAAAATAAATGATCCATAGAGACAACTTTTATGATACACTATATCATAATGGGAAATATTGACACTTAAGTATACGCACTTAGATCTCCATTATGAAGCATCTATTTTTATTATTTCACAAAACTGTCCATAAAGCAATACTTTAATAATAATAATCAAGCCCATAGAGAAACCCAAAATATGAAACGATTTATTTCCATTGCTGTCAGTGTAACCATCTTATTAATTATCTACTCAAAGATTGATTTTCAGGGATTAATTAACGTCTTCAAAAATTGCGATCCTTTCCTAATGTTTATTAGTTTAGGCATGGTTTTTCCCATTACGATGTTTACCTCATGGAGATTACAGCAATTAATGCCAAAAGGGACGAGTTTAGGCTTTTTAGAAGCAAACCGTCTGATTTTAGGGGCGAGTGTACTTAATATGGTGTTACCCTCAAAAATGGGAGATATTGCCAAAGCTTACTTTTTGCGAGAAAGAGGTCATTTAAGCGGATCTTTATCCCTATCTTTAGTAATATTTGAAAAAACCTCTGATATGCTTTCATTATTACTTTGGTGTGTCTTTGGCTTAGTTATTTATTCAGATAAAAATAGTTTATTTTGGATCATGACTGCTGCGGTTGCCAGTGGTTTAATCTTTGGGTTACTCTTATTAGGTTCCCGTAAATTTGCCCAAATATTTTTTATCTTGAGTCAAAAAATAGCCCCAAAAAAGATTAAGCAAAAACTCCAGAATTTACAAGCATCTTGGGAAGAAATGCACAATTATTTTTGGGGAGACAAACAACAACTTTTCAAAATTGCCAGTACCTCCATTTTTATTTGGTTTTTACATCTATTACAAATCTGGTTATTCATTCTAGCACTAAGAGCATTTACCCCATTTTGGGTCAATTTAGCCCTATCTCCCTTAGCAATTTTAGCCGGATTATTACCCCTAACATTTGCGGGTGTGGGAACCCGTGACGCAGCTTTAATATTCTTTTATCAGCCTTATTTTGATGCTGCAACGGGAGCAGCATTAGGATTATTATGTACGTCTCGGTATTTTCTTCCTGCCATTATTGGACTCCCTTTTTTGGGACAAATGATGGGAGCAATGGGCAAAATTTCCGCGAAAAAATAAGATTTAAAATGTTGTATTTTAAATCATAACTTCCATCGCGCTACCCATTCCTGCCGGGGGATAAATCCGAATTTTTGCCCAAGGACTAAGTTCTTGTAAACTCTCAGCTAACAAAGGAATAGATTGTAAAACTTGCCAGTTTAGATCAGAATTAGGACAAAGAATCACTAGAGTTAATCCTTTCCCTGCGGTGGTAACATCCCACCCACATCGAGATAATAAATCTTGGGTAATGGGATCACAATACTTATAAAAAAGTTCGCCAGCAACTTCTTCTAATTCCCAAGAAAGTTGACGATAACTGGGATCTAAAGAAGGTAAATCATCGGGTGGAAGACAAGGTTGATACATCAGATAAGTCCTCGCTAATTAAGGTTAGTAACAATCGGAAAAATCTAATTAATAAAGCAATATAGTAGATTAGACATTCATCTAAAATCCAAAATCCAACTCACGTTGTTCGGTTTTTTCTATCCAATCAAAAACTTGATCTAATTGGTTTAAATCAATTAACCCATATTGCCAAAGAATCATAGGGAGAGATCCAACAGAAGATTCCGTAAAACGGACGGCCATTTTTAAAGATTCAGTTGGAATAGCCAGTTTATTGCGTAAAAATTCGATAAGTTGGGATTGAGAGTCATTAATCATCTTTTTTTCTCTTGATATCAATCATCTGGTTAATTTCAATTTCTAAATTCGATTGTAGAGAAATAACCCAGGGAATACAGCCGAAAAAACACGGCTTTAATTCCCCGTATAATCAAGGTTTCCGTAGTCTCACTCAGTAATTTGTTGATGATTGATTAAGTAATTTTTTCTCTAGGTGATAAACAACCGAATCATTCCGTATTAATGCTGTAAACTAAAACAGGGATTAGATAAATGTCAGCAATAATCAAACAAGCGGAAAATAATCCCTTATGATAAAAGAGACTGGCGCAATCCGGGTAATCCATGCAGCCTCATTTAATTCCCCAACGCCTCTACCAATGGGTAAAATCGAGACACTTCGGGATGAGTGCCACTGATCCCCGCTATGCCTTGGTAGAAGCTTGTATTATCGGATTTCTGTCCGCCGTCGCTGCCCTAATTTTAAAAGAGGGCATCGGATGGCTAGGAGGGTGGCGTGTCGCCCTAGCTAATCAATTTGGGGCCATCTGGGTATTACCCCTGGTAGGGTTAAGTTTTGGCTACTTAGCCGGGTGGTTAATTGAACAAACTTCTCCCACCGCAGCAGGAGGGGGAATTACCCAAGTTAAAGGGGCTTTAGCCAGATATTCCGTTCCCCTCTCCCTACGGGTTGCTGTCGTTAAGATGATTGGCACTATCTTAGTCTTAGGGGCCGGCTTAACCCTTGGCCGTCGGGCCCCTACCGTCCATATTGGGGCCGCCTTAGCGGCCCAACTTAGTAGTTGGGTTCCTACTTCCCCGGAACATCGACGACAAATGATTGCAGCAGGGGCAGCCGCTGGACTAGCTGCGGGCTTTAGTACCCCCATTGCCGGGGTATTATTTGTGATTGAAGAATTGATGCGGGATGTGTCTGGGTTAACCCTAGAAACCGCTATTGTCGCCTCATTTACCGGGGCAGTGGTTTCCCTGGTGCTGCAATCGACTAATCTCAAATTTCCTTCATCTTTACTCGATCTTCCTGATATAAGTTTTGCTGTATCTGATATTCCGTTTTATCTCCTGTTAGGTATTTTAGCCGGGGTTTTGGGAGCGTTTTTTAATCGGGGGCTACTGTTTAGCCTACAAATACAGCGTCGCCTCAAGTTGCCTTTATCTTGGCGCATTGGCCTAGTGGGCATGATTTCTGGTGTCATTGTCTCGTTTTTACCCCCATTTTTTCTCGATAATGCGGGGTTACAAGGCTTTTTAGTGATGGGTGAGTTGAATGGACGCACCATTTTATTAGCCTTTATTGCTCATTTCTTCCTCACTATGTTGGCCTATAGTTCCAATGCACCAGGGGGTTTGTTCGCCCCTGCTTTAGTTTTAGGGGCTGCTTTGGGCTATTTAGTGGGAGATTTTGAACATTTGGTGACGGGAAATGGGGTACAATCTGCCTATGCTTTGGCGGGAATGGGAGCGTTTTTCACCGCCGTAGTTAGGGTTCCGGTAACAGCTATTGTCATTGTTTTTGAATTAAATACAGATTTTAATATTGTTCTGCCCCTGATGCTGAGTTGCGCCGTTTCCTATATCGTGGCGGAAAGTATGTCACGGGGGTCTTTATATGAAAGGATGCTAGGGGATCAGGGAATTTTTATTAATGCAACTCCTACGGCACAGGATTTTCTCTCAACCTTAACGGCCGCTAGGGTGATGCAATCTAATGTAGAAACTTTACCCAGTAATCTCACTTTGGATGAGGTGTTACAGGCCATGTCTACATCGAGTCATCGGGGCTTTCCTGTCATGGAAAATGGTAAGTTAGTGGGGATTGTGACTCAAAGTGATCTGGCTAATTTGGCCCAACATTCAGGCCAAACTGCCTTACGGGAATTTATGACACCCCGTCCTATTACGGTACAAGCAGAGGCATTTTTAAGTGATGTTCTCTATTTGCTAAACCGCTATCAATTATCCCGTCTTCCTGTGACGGAAGGCAGTAAACTGGTGGGAATTATTACCCGCACGGATATTATTCGCATCGAGGCTAACCAGTTAGAGGGGAATGATGGGGATCTCAATGAGGCTATGCCAGAACCCTCTTACATCGCTTATCAAACTCGCGCCCCTTTGGCGGGTGATGGTCGGATTTTATTGCCTTTAGTTAACCCAGATACGGCTACATCTTTATTTAGAATTGGGGCGGCGATCGCTACTCAACAAAATCAAGAAATAGAATGTTTACAGGTGATTAAAGTGCCAAAACACAGTGATCCCGCCCAAACCTCTGTAATTACTCAACATAGTCGTCAATTATTACAGAGGGCCGAACGATTAGGCCGTCATCATCAGATTCCGGTACATACGCAAATCCGTGTGGCCCATGATATTGCCCAAACGATTTTAGACACGATTCGAGAACGACACATCAATTTAATGATCTTGGAATGGAAGGGCAATACTCGCACTCCTGGGGCTGTTTTTGGTCATGTGGTGGATATTTTGATCCGCAAGGCCTCTTGTGAATTAGTCTTAGTTAAGTTGGGGAAACGAAAGGATGCTTATCCTCAAGAATTAGATAAGGATGCAACTTGGTTAATTCCTATTGCTGGTGGGCCAAATTCCAAAAGGGCCCTAGAATTATTACCTGGATTAACTCATTTATATACTCGTTCTCGTTCCCCCATTATTTGGTTATGTCAAGTTTTTTCCCCCGCTAAATCTGCCCCGAATTATCAACATTTAGAAGCAATAGCCAAAGGGTTAAAAGAACAGATTGATCGTCCTGTAATTCCTTTACCGATTCGTTCTCAATCTGTTGCTGATGCGGTGGTACATTTGGCCAGCGCAGAAAGTTGTGATGTGGTGATGTTAGGGGTGAGTCGAGAGGGACTTTTAGAACAGGTTATTCATGGCAATATTCCTAAAATGATTGCTCAAAAAGTTGAAAGTACAGTTATTTTAGTACGGGGATCATTAGAACAATCTCCTTAAATAATAGCCTTTTATTTTGTTTTTTCATCTTCAATAATTAATCTGAATTACTACCTCTAGAACCGAAATAGAAGCCAAGGGCTGTACCAATTAAACCTGTCTGAGCAGTCAATATAAATGTTATCAAATCTTTGACTAAAGCACTGGTTTTCTCAAATGATGTTATCTTTTTCTCATCTATAAAACCAGACATAATTATCAAAATAATAATTAGCAAAAAACTGGCAATTAATGTCCCGGCAAGTATTTTGATTAAGAAAGTGGCTAATTGTGAACGGGTTGTCTCTTGTCTCTCCTCAAGTTTGATACCTGTCTCTACTTGAGAAGGGAATAAGTTTTTAAGATCAAAATCTTGAGTTTGAACATAACTTTTAATCAATTCACTATTTGGAAAGGCAGAGGTGCGATTTTTCTCAGAGGAAGATTCAGAAGGAGATACTTTTTGTTCTTCAGATTCCATTGACATCATTTAAACAATTCACAAATCTCTACTTTAAGACAATTTTGCCAACAGAATTATCTTTACGTTTAACTAGCAATTCACCGCCTTCGCTGGTTGTAAGATCATGAAGATAAGCTGCGGTTACTACGGCTTTTTTTAAAGCAATTTCAGGACTAATACCCTGCTGCTCTGCAAGCCAGTTGAGAAGATTTTCAACTTCTTTGTCAATTATAACAGTGCTTATAGATTTATTGACACTAACCTCAACATTTTTCAATTGTCTGATAACATTTTCGCCTTGTGAAATACCATAAACCTTCATTTGAGAAGTATCGTTTAGTCTAATACTATTTTCAGCTTGATTGGGATTTTCCATAACTCTAAACCTTCTAGATCTTGTTTCACTTATATTATAGCCTCAGTCGAGAGAAATGAATAATAATCAATAATCAATTATCAATTAATAATTAATAATTATTAATTATTAATTATTAATTGATCAAGGATGTTTGCTATTGGGAGGTTTATCTATTAAAAAAGCATCACTAATTATATGATTTACAATCGACTAACTTTAGGAATAGATTCTCCTTCAATTTGCCAAGCTTCTAAATACATTTCGATTACTTCTTCGCCATTGTGAATTGCCTCCTCACGAGTTTTACCATGAGTACAAGGCATGAAAACACGCTCAGAAAACTCTGGAATTGTTACTAGAAAAAGCTGATCTTCATCAGACCACTGAATGATCATACTATATTGACTCATTAATTGTTATCCTTCCTTATTTCTTCTAATTTAGCTAATAATGCTGTTAGCTGTTTTTCCAGATAAGGTGGTACATCATCTCCATCTTTACCTGAAATGGTTAATGTTTTCCTCAACAGAGGATGTCGCCAACGTTCATGACTCCCTTTCCCACGCTTGGGTAAATAAATAAAGCCGAACCGTGCAATCTGAGTTTTGAACTCTCGAATTTTCCTGGGCATGGGTATTCTATGATACTCTATCCTATGGTCTGACTCAACAACCATAACTTGATAATAACTGCTACCTTTAATAAAAAACTTATAATTTTCTTGCCCAATATGATGAAACGCCGTAACTTTCTTAAATACACCAGCTTAGGCCTCGCAGGTTTAGGGTTCACCGCTTGCAGCAACCTTGATATATTTTCCCCCAACAACCAACAAAAAAACCTTGATCTCGGTTCCTTAGAAAAGCCTAACCTAATTCTCGGATTTGTCCCAACTCAAGATGCTGCCCCCCTAATTATCGCCCAGGAAAAGGGGCTTTTTGAGCGTTATGGCTTGACTGTCACCCTGAAACGTTATGATACCTGGGAAGCGGTGGAAAAAGACCTCTTAGAATGGCGTTCTGATGCGGCACAACTCCCCTATTCTTTCCCCATGATGGCACAGTTAGGGGAAAAGCAAGCCCCCTTAATCTCCTTGATGAATCTTAACCTTAATGGGAGTGCGATCGCTTTAACCCAAAAAGCTTGGGAAGCGGGAATTCGTCCCTCGGTGGATTATTTTAATTTTGCTGATTTTGAAGTAGGAATGAGAAACTATCTCAGAAATCGGGAAAAATCTGCTAAGTTTGCCGTAGATTCTAAATTTTCGATGGATGCCTATTTAACCCGTTATTGGCTGTCTGCGTTGGGATTAATGCCTGATTCTGAAGTAGAATTAGTAGAATTTCCGGCTTCTCAGATGGTTTATAAACTACAAGCGGGTATGATTGATGGTGATAGTGTTTCTGCCCCTTGGAATCAACAAACGGTCTTAAATAAGGCGGGATTTATTACTCATATTAGTCGGGATATTTGGCAGGGACATCCTAACAAAATCTTAGCCACTATGGATGGTTGGACTAGAAAAAATCCCACGACTACAAAGGCATTAATGGCAGCTTTAATTGAGGCTTGTCAATATTGCGATCGCTCTAATAATTATACAGAAATTTCCGAAATTTTAGCTAAACCTAACTATTTAAACTTGGATGCTACCCTAATTAAACCGACTTTAGAAGGCAAGTATTCTTATAGTAGTGAAGTGTCAGAGAAATATCAACAAACTATTCCTGATTTTACGATTTTTAATCATCGAGAGGCTACCTATCTCAAGGACAAAGATAATGCTAATTATCCTTGGCGTTCCCATGCTGTTTGGATGTTAACTCAAATGGTTCGTTGGCATCAATTAGATAGTTCTGATTATCCCAAAGATGCGGATAAATTGTTAGATAAAATTTATCCTGTCACTTTCTATGAAGAAGTAGCCAAAGGGTTAAATATTGCCCTGCCGAGTGATACAATGAAACAGGAACCAGCCACGGCTTTTATTGATGGCAGAGCATTTGATCCTAGTCAACCTGTGGCCTATTTGAATCAGTTTCCTATTCGTGCGAGTCGTCCTCAATTTTTTGGCTTTGTTTAAGTTAGGGGCAAACGTATTTTTTCCCTTACATTATTCCGAATAAGATAACAGAAAACGGCGGTTTAATGGTTGAATAGGACGAGCATTTAAGGGGAAAATTTGCTTAAATTTATGAATTTGTGTTGAGGAAATCTCTAGAGGATTTTGAAACACTATCCAATGAACTATTTCTGAACATGGAGGTGTGGTTAAAGAACCAAAATAGCGATACATTGTCTGATCATTTGGTAACAGTTGAGCTAGAGAAATTTTGACTCCTTCAATCAGTTTTTCTTCACTTTTATGAGATGGCATAGCTTCCCAAATTGATTTAAGAATAGCATTTTCTTGGCCTTCTTGCAGAAATACTCCTAAAACCGCCAGAGAACCTTCTTTATTTTTGTGAACAAAATGTACTTCCATGGGGTAAGTTTTTCCCGTCACTGTATGCTCACTGGGATGATGAAAATGAAACTGCAAGAGGTCAAATTTTTCACCGTCAATAATAATATAATTGTCTGAATTACTATTAACTTGAATGGTATGGCTATTATTAAGAAGTTTTAGGGGAATGTCCTGATAAACAATCTCGATAGGTTGTAATTCAGACGAAATGGGTGATTGCAAATCAATGGGAGACTGTTGATTTCCAAGACTGCACACTTGATAATCTTGAGATAAATATCCCCAACTTTCAGGATCATCATAACTCCAATCTGTATGCTTTTCACCAGCAACAGCAGCTATTAAAGACGGAAAATTGAGGCTAAATGTTGCCCCTGCTAAACCTAGCGGAATTGCTTTGACGAAGGTACGCCGCTTCATAGATTAGCTCCTATTTTTTTATGAGAAAATCCTTATCCTTAACAATAGCATAATCTTTTGATATCACCAAGTACATCACTCAGCTATTGTTATCAACCTTTGATATTACCCCACAGCATAGGTTTATCCTGATGTCAACAAAATTTTAGGGTCAATTCTCATCTATTTCTCACCAAAATTTAACCTTTTACTGATTTAATAATAACTGAGAATCAGAGCTAATAATGAAAAGATTATGATTAAAATACTCTATGATTACCTAATTTTACTATCTACCTTAACCCTCTTATCAAGATGTTAAAGTTTCGTGATTTTTTCTTCTCATGGAAAGAATACTTTCAGGAAAAAAGTATCTAATCATACAAAGAATAATCAGAGTTTTAGTTAAACTAATGATCAGGAATAAATTACCTAATTTTTCCCGATATTCATCACCTAAAAAACGCCAATAAATTGAGTATCTATGAGATTGATTGTATCTGGAAATGGCGTAAGTATACGGTTGTTTGCCACGATAAAAACCTAGATAATATTAAATATGATATTATTAATCTTCAATAACAGAAAATTTTGGTTATTTAATCTCCTAACATTCAGGATAGTAAGTCATTATGGCAAATAATAAATTCATTTCAAGTCAAGGTAAAACATTGAAAAGTCCTGTTTCTTTTCGGATTATTTTCCCTCGATATACAGCAACACTTATATTCCTAGGAATCTGGCTATCTTTAGCTGTGATCGCCGTTGCATGGTTGTTAGGGGAATCTCATATTATGCAACTATTTAACCAGTTAAATTATTGGCAAGAAAATCCGCCAGTTTGGGTACAAGTCCCCGAATTTATTCATGGTTTTTATTTGTATTTACCAACAATAATTTTATTTATTTTTGTACAGATAATCATGAAATTATCTCCTTTTCCTAAACCTTGGTCAAGGGGAATTATTGTCACAATTCTATTAATTTTAATTCTCCGTTATTTTAGTTGGCGATCGCTTTCTACCCTCAACTTTAATGATCCTGTCAATGGGATGTTTAGTCTAGGATTATTTTTACTAGAATTTATTGCAATTTTGGGGGGATTTATCCAATTAATATTTATGTTTACAAGTAAAGAACGTAAACAAGAAGCAAATGATTACAGTCAGGCAGTTATCAATCAAGAATATTGCCCTTCTGTTGATGTTTTTATTCCTACTTATAATGAACCTAGTTTTATTTTGAAGCGGACGATTATTGGTTGTCAAGCTTTAGATTATCAACACAAAAAAATTTATGTTTTAGATGATACAAATCGACCAGAAATTGAACAATTAGCCAAAGAATTAGGGTGTTATTATGTCACTAGACCAGATAATTTATATGCAAAAGCAGGTAACTTAAATCATGCTTTAACAAAAACAAATGGAGAGTTAATTGCTATTTTTGATGCTGATTTTGTGCCGACGACTAACTTTCTTGTCAGAACAATTGGTTTTTTTCAGAATGGGAAAACTGCCTTACTTCAAACCCCCCAACATTTTTATAATCCTGATCCAATTGCCAGAAATTTGGGGTTAGATCAGGCTTTAAATGCAGAAGAAGAAGTATTTTATCGTCAAATTCAGTTAATGAGAGATGGTGTAAATAGCGTTCTTTGTGCAGGAACTTCCTTCGTCGTTAGACGTAGTGCTTTAGAAGAAGTTGGGGGGTTTGTTACTGAATCTATTAGTGAAGATTATTTTACTGGAATACGCCTTTTAGCAAACAAATATGATGTTTTATATCTCAATGAAAAGTTAAGTGCTGGTTTAGCAGCAGAAAGTATTTCATCTCATATTTCTCAAAGATTAAGATGGGGTAGGGGAACATTACAAGCATTTTTTATTAAAGAAAATCCCCTGATTATTCCTAATTTAACTTTTGTTCAAAGATTAGTTAATTTTGAAGGATTATTATTTTGGTTTAGTCCTCTATCTCGTTGTTTCTTTTTAATTTGTCCTTTTCTTTATTCTGTATTTAATATTTCATTTATACAAGTCACTTCTGATGAGTTTATTTATATGTTTTTGCCTTATTATACTGTCAGTTTTACGGTATTATATTGGTTAAGTTTAAAAGCGCGTTCGGTATTATTTTCAGATGTTTATAACTTAACCCACTGTTTCCCAACGGCCATTAATACAATTAAAGTGATGCTTCGTCCCTTTGATAATAAGTTTTCTGTAACTCCAAAAGGGGTTTCTCGAAAGCGTTATGTTTATCAATGGAAATTAGCAGTTCCCGTAATTATTTTTTTGGGTATGAACTTAATTAGTTTAGGAATGAGTTTACAGAAAACAATTATATCAACTGCTGGAATTAATCCAGGTTTTTATTGGAGTTTGTATAATGTTATTACTATTGGGGTTGCTTTATTAGCTTTTTATGAGAAACCTCAATCAAGTTTGTTTCAAAATTTTTCCCTATCTAAACGAGTTAAAATCATTAACAAAAATTCCATTTTAGAAGGAAAAACTAAAACAATATCAGAAGAAGGAGCAACTTTAGTATTAAATAGTAATTGTAATTTACCGGAGCAATTTTTGTTAGAGATTGAAGGCTTAAAACTTCCTAGCGAAATGATTGAGAAAAAAATTACAAATCATCAAAATGAGATCAAAATTTACTTCTTAGACTTAACTTTAGAACAACAAAAAAAACTGATATACCTATTATATTGTACTCCCAATCGTTGGCAATTCCAAGAATATAAAAAAGCCCCAGGTGAATTTGTTTCCCTTGTATTAATGCTGAAATTACTTCTCAGATATAAAGGTTTAACCTCGATCTTTAAACGTTTAATTTAAACCTCAATTTTCCATAACTTAAGATAAGTATCACTAAACATTAATTTTGCTTTCACTTTGGTTTCTCTTTCCAAATTAAGTTTAAATTCATCCGTTGGACTTAGCAAAAATATTGATTGAAAACCTTTAGGAAGATGATATCCTTTCTCTTGTGAAAGTAACTGAAATTTAACTTCTTGGTTCAGTAAATAACTTAATGCCATAATATTACCAGGATGATAACCTTGATCGTTACTAATGAGTAAGGGAGAGTCCGTTTTATTGATAATCTGAGCAACTTGAGGTAAACTGTAGCTAATTACCTTTGTCCAAGCAGTTTCTTTTGGTGAATTAATCACACAGGAAATAATTCCTAAAGAAAGGATAATAATCGTAATAATAGACCAAATTTTAGTCATTATTTTGCTTGACGTAATCAATTTAATTCCTAACAAATAAGCAACAGAAAGATTAATTCCCAGGTAAAAAGGAATGAGATAACGAGGAGAAAGAGATCTAATTCCTCCCCATAATAAATCTGGCCCTAGTAAAAAAAATATTTGAATAAAAACTAAACAAAAGACAAATAACCAAGATTTTAAAACTGTTTTTTTATACATAAAATAAAGAGAATAAAGCACTAAAATCAAACAAAATATAATGATTAAATAAGTCCAAAATGTTTCAAATTCCCATCCCACATCAAAAAAAAGACGTAAGAATATAAGAGATTTTTTGATTTCATAAGTATTAATAATTGGTGTTTCTGTGCATATTGACAAACTTAGTTAATTCGGCTTGAAATAACAGCTTAATTGTTCCCGTTGGCCCGTTACGATGTTTAGTGACAATAATTTCAGCAACCCCTCGATCAACTGTATCAGGATTATAATATTCATCACGATATAACATCATAATTAAATCCGCATCTTGTTCAATAGAACCACTTTCTCGTAAATCTGACATCATTGGACGTTTATTATTCCTCGATTCAACAGCCCGACTTAACTGAGATAAAGCAATAACAGGGGCCTTAACTTCACGGGCCAACCCTTTAAGAGAACGGGTAATTTTTGATAGTTCTTGTACTCTATTATCGCTCCCACCTTCCATTAATTGTAAATAATCGATCAAAACTAAGCCTAATTCTCCCTTTTTTTCTGCTAATAAACGGCGAACTTGGGAACGAATTTGCATCACAGTAATATTAGCAGCATCATCAATATAAATGGGTAAATTGGATAAAGTTCCCATAGCAATACTGATTTTTTCATAATCATTTTGTGCAAATCTTCCTGAGCGTAAACGGTTACTTTCTATACCAGCTTCTGACGCTAATAAACGCTGAGAAAGCTGCTCTTTCGACATTTCTAAACTAAAAATTGCCACAGGTAAATCATGCTTTTTAGCAATATTTGCTGCTAAACCTAATCCGAAAGCTGTCTTTCCCATCGAAGGCCGACCGGCAATAATAATTAAATCCGATCTTTGTAGTCCTCCTGTGATACCATCTAATTCATAAAACTCAGTTTCAATGCCAGGAAGTGACGTTTGTTCCTGAAGTTTTACTAACTCATTAAAGGTTTTAATAATGGTATCAGAAATAGGAATTAACCCCTCTTGAGGTCGCTTTTGTGTCAAACTAAAAATCTTCTTTTCCGACTCATCTAAAACCAGATCTAATTCTTGGGTTGTCTCAAATCCTAAATCCACAATTTCATGGCCCGCAACAATTAACTGACGGCGTAAATATTTATCCATGACTAACACCGCATAGCGATCAATATTTACGGCAGAAACAGTGCGATCAACCAACTGCATTAACTTATCAATTCCCCCAACTTGTTCTAATAAATAATGATCCTCAAGGGTACTTTTAACCGTCATAACATCTGTTGGTTGTCCTTGACTATAAAGCTTTAATGCTGCCTCATAAATCTCTTGATGGGCTTTCACATAAAAGGCTTTTATATTGATTAAATCCACCACCCGTCCCATGGCTTCGGGATCGACTAAAATACCACCCAGAATGGACTCTTCTGCTTCAATATTTTGGGGAGGAAGGGTTTTATTAATAACCATAGACAACAATAAAGATTCTTTAGATAATTATGTACTATAGCATGAGACTTGAGATGTCAAAAAAAATAAAAATAATCTAAAATTAACAATTCTCTGCACTCTCTTAAAAAACCGTACTACAATAAAAAGTTATAGCAATAATTCTAAGAGGTGCGCCTATCGATACCATCTATGGAAATCTGCAAGGGTTGAAACCCAGTCAGATTAAGCAATTAAAACGACTCTATCATCAAAAGTTGGCCGGCGATCGCCTAACCACCCCAGAATTTGCCCAACGACTGGCCGCCGTCAGTTCAGATCTAGGTCAACCCGTTTGTGCTTATATTAACCGTCGTGGCCAAGTCATTCGGATCGGGGTAGGAACTCCGCGACAAACCCAAATACCCCCCTTAGAATTGCCCCGTTACGGTGTAGAAAGACTGTGCGGCATTCGTTGTATTGCCACCAAACTGAAAGCAGAACCTCCCAACGAGTCTAGCTTAACAGCGATGGTCTTACAACGACTCGATGCTTTAGTTATGCTTCCGGTGACAGGAGAAGGAAAAATGCGACAGGGTGGGGGGGCTACAGGCTATGTAAAAGAGGCCTACATTGCCCATTTATTGCCCGCCTCAGACCTCAACCCCAACCAGGAATACTATTGGACGGTTTCTGCGGCCATGACCCTAGAAACCCTAACAGAACAAGATTTTTGGGGTTTAGTGGAAGGGTTAGAAGCAGAATTTCGGCGAGAATACACGGCCCAACAGGTTGAAGGAGACTCCGAAAGGGTGATGATCGTGGGCCTGCAAACCGACAAAATGAGCGATCATGCCTTTGAGGAAACCGTAGCAGAAGTTGCACGACTGGTAGACACCGCAGGGGGCGAAGTGGTGGAAACCTTGCGGCAGAAAAGGAATAAACCCCATCCTCAAACTGTTGTAGGAACGGGAAAAGTCCAAGAAATTGCCCTGCGCGTGCAAACTTTGGGGGCAAATTTAGTGGTATTTGATCGGGATCTTTCCCCGGCCCAAGTCCGTAACCTAGAATCTCAATTAGGGGTTCGCGTAGTTGATCGCACTGAAGTTATTTTAGATATTTTTGCTCAACGGGCCCAATCACGGGCCGGTAAATTACAGGTAGAATTAGCCCAATTAGAGTATATGTTGCCCCGATTGGTGGGTCGCGGTCAAGCCATGTCCCGGTTAGGGGGTGGTATTGGAACAAGAGGCCCTGGGGAAACGAAATTAGAAACGGAACGTCGGGCTATTCAAAGGCGTATTTCCCGTTTACAGCAAGAAGTTGACCAACTTCAGGCCCACCGTTCCCGTCTCCGTCTACAGAGACAGAAACAGGAAATTCCTAGCGTGGCTATTGTAGGTTATACCAATGCGGGTAAGTCTACCCTGATTAATGCTTTAACCAATGCGGAAGTTTACACCGCAGATCAATTATTTGCTACCCTTGACCCTACTACTCGTCGTCTTTCGGGTATGGATAGCACCACAGGAGAACCCTATACTATCCTGTTAACGGATACGGTGGGATTTATTCATGAATTGCCCCCCTCCTTAGTAGATGCCTTTCGCGCTACCTTGGAGGAAGTAACAGAAGCAGATGCACTGTTGCACCTGGTTGACTTATCTCATCCGGCCTGGCAACATCATATTCAATCGGTGATGAAGATTTTACAAGAGATGCCTTTAGTTCCTGGGCCTATTCTCCTGGCGTTTAATAAAATTGATACAGCAGAGAGTGATACTCTGAGACTGGCCCAAGAAGAGTATCCCCTAGGGGTGTTTATTTCTGCCAGTCAACGGTTGGGGTTAGAAACCTTACGGCAAAAATTGGGTCAATTGGTGAACTATGCGGCGGTTAGTTAACAGGAATGCCCTATCGTGAGTTAGGGAGGTTCCCCGCACAAAGCAAAGCGACGTGCGTGGGAGGATGTCACTCACTAATCTAAGATGGGCTTTCAAAACTGGAACAAAAAAAATAACCCGATAGGGGGAGGGTATTCCCCTTTTAGTTGAGTACATTGGGAATAGAGAGAACAAGGGATGCGAGGAGGATCAACCATGAAACGCAACATTTTAAGCACATTATTAATCGTCACTCCCCTTATATTAGCTAGTCCAGTGATGGCGGGCAATCCAGTCCAGGTGCAACAATTGCTAGAAACAGGGCAATGTAAAGCCTGTGATCTGTCTAATGAAGATTTAAGATATGCTCATTTAATTGGGGCGGACTTAAGAGATGCTAACCTGAAGGGGGCTAACCTGACAGAAGCTAACCTAGAAGGGGCTGATTTAACGGGTGCTAACTTAAAAGGGGCTGATTTAACGGGTGCTATGTTAACGAATGCCAGCCTTAATGACGCTAATCTGGATAATGTTAACTTTACTCAAGCCATGATCTATGATGCCGATGTTACAGGAGCATCAATGGAAAATCTTAATATTACCAATGCCCAAATCTACAATACAGGGATTGGTATTGGAGGAGAAGAACCATAACGAAGTCAGCACTTCGACTTCGCTCAGTAGCCAGTTAGAAGTTGTTGAAAGTAACGGGTATTTGGGGATTTAAGCCTTGCCTTAAAAGCGTTTCGTCCTCATAAGGCGGGATTTTGGGCCCAATTATGATGAAACTCCAAGTTAAAGTTAAACCCAACGCCAAACAGCAAAAAATAGAAGAATCTGGTGACGGCAGTTTAATCATTTCTTTAAAATCTCCCCCCGTTGATGGTAAAGCGAATCGTGAATTAATCGAAATCTTAGCCAAACGGTTTGATGTGCCTAAATCCCAAATTTTGATTAAATCTGGTACATCTTCCCGTTATAAATTGATTTATATTGAGAAAGCTGACTGAAGGGATTTAACTAAAAAAAAATAATCTCTCCGAAGAGAGACTTAACAAAACAATCAGTATTGGGAATAATTAGCGAGTAACTTGCTGTACCAAGGCCATTACATCGCTTCGACTGAGTTTTTCTTTCCCTAATGCCATGACTTCCAGGGTTCCATAGGCCAAAGCTAAAGGAATTTTACAGAAATCTAAGGCCGGGCCAGAGGGTAAAGATTTGGCATAGAGATCGGCTAATTTGAGGTTATAACGGGCGTATTGGTGAACATCTTCAATGCGCCATCCTTGGGGGATAAAATTAACACCACGGCGTAAATCTTCCCGATGATTACGGATAATGTTAATAGCCTGTAATCCTCGACCAAACCCAATAGCATAGCTTCGGTTGGTTTGGGTGCCATCGTACCATGCCCACAAGTCCGATAACAGCAGTCCAACAGACCCGGCCACACTAAAAGTATATTGGTCTAAATGGGCTTCTGTGCGAATTGTCCAGTTATTTTCGGCCCAGTAGGCCATGCGATCGGCCATGGCCGCCGTAGCATCCCAAATCCGAGGGGCGATAGAATCTGGGGCTAGTAAAGCCCATTGTCCTAACCGTAGCGTCACATCTGGTAGACAATGACTATAAGGCATCAATCCCGCCGAAAAATCCTCTACTCCAGAGTTTTCCCTCGCTGCCTGTAAATTAAGGCTCATTTGGCGCAGGATTTTAGCTTTGGTAAAGTTATTGAGGTCAGGGTGATCTTCCACTTCATCAATAGCACGCATACACAGATAGGCAGAAGCAACGGCATCCTGTAAGCTATCTGGAAGACGGCTAATCGGGATATAGAAGGTTCGACTCGTTTCTTTAAGGGTCTTCAGGGCATTATTTCGTAAATTCATTCATTTAACTCCTCACGCCAACTTAAGCTTTAGCATACACTTACTTATTTGTGAGATCCCACTAAACTATTGTGAAGTTCCTGACATACGGAAATTTTGGATTTTACCATGCGAGTTAGAGATTAGGACGCGATTTTAATAAAGATGGTGTCCATTGTATTATGGTTCGCCAAAATTTGCCGCAATTATTCATTTTCCTTTGGTGAGTCAGGGGAATAGATAGGTTTTGATTTACTCCTGACTCATTGGCTAAAATATTGTAACTTGTTATACAGTTTTTCTGAATTTAGCAGATCCTCAAGATTTTGTCTTTTAGGGATCTAATCTTTTTAATGCCTGATTTTGGTGAGTTAATAATTAAAAATTGCTCATTTTGTAGTTCTAGTTTTTCTTTCCCTAAACGAATTTCTCCTTTTAAAATGGTAGAATTTTTTATTTAATCGGTAACTGTTCCTGTGGTTTCATAGCGAGTAAATTGTACATTTTTGACATCAAGATCTTTTCTAAACCAGTCTGCTGATTTGTTGTTTTTTTCAAGTTTAGGTAAATTCATAAATAATTGATGAGGAGAAAGCAAACTAAGATTAATTGTTTCATTATTATTAGGAGGGATAGGAACATTCGCTATTGCTAAGAGACGTTGGGCTTCTTTGAGGTTATTTTGAGCAGTAGCATAGTTAGGATCTAGTTTGATGGCTTTTTCATACTCAGCAATGGCTTTTTGATATTTCCCTTGTTGTTGGAAAACGAAACCTAAATTATTGTGACCAAGGGTGTGAGTATTAGCAACCTTTCCTTTTTGATCCGGTAAACCTAACACTTTACTGTAAGCGGCGATCGCCTCATCTAATTTCCCTTGATCTGACAGCGCAATGCCCAGGTTGTTGTAAGCAGTAGCATCGTCAGGGTTCAGTTTTATCGCTTGTTGGTAAGCGGCGATCGCCTCATCTAATTTATTTTGTTTTGCTAAAACAAAGCCCATTAAAAAATAAGCATAACTGTTCTCTTGATTGAGTTTAATCCCTTGACGACAGGCTGCAATGGCTTCATCCAATTTATCTAGATCATCTAAAACATTGCATAATTTGGTGTAAGCATCAGCATTATTCGGATCAATTTGTATTACTTGCCTAAAAATGCGTTCTGCTTCTGTATATTTGCCCTGATCATAGGCTGTATTTGCTTGATCAAATAATTGATCAATGGTTTGTGTCACCCCTATTTGGGGCGTTGCTAAGAGAGAGACAGTTAGGAGAATAGGGACGAGACGACGGAACATGATTGCGCGGGGGGTAAATTGAGGATTTTTCGTCAACCGAGAAAGATCCTAGCATTTTCAACAACCATAGCTTAGTTTAGGATTGACTGCCCCGCCATCTTCCGTAGGGGTTTAACACCGTTAAACCCTGATCTTGCACTGAACCAAAAATCCGATTTTTTGCCTAAATTTCAACCAAAGAATCAGGGTTTAACGGTTTAAAAATCGGATTTTTTTAGCTTTTCGGTGTTGGTGCAAGATCTGAGTTAATCATATTAAGCCCCTACTAAAACAGAATTAAGGACAAAAACTCAATTAAAGACATCGCAGATAAGAACTTTTTCCCATGAGAATTTATTTCTACCATCCAACCTTTCACCCTGTGGGGAAATCTCCATAAGTCTAAATGTTCAACGGATGGATCAGCATAAAAACTCAGGTTTCCTGTGCCTAAAATTTCAGAACTCCAATGGGTAAATTCATCATGACTGACGCGATAAATGGGAAACTTACCGATTAAAGGAACACCCCACCCATCAAAGGCAATTAACCCCTTAATTGTACCTCCTTTTAATTGCCATCCCCAAGCGGCATTAATGGCACCAACTACCCCCGCACTAAAACTAATTATCATTAATTCCTGAGAGGTATTTTTACAGTTTTCTTGGATAAATTGTAAAATATGAAACCCAGAATAAGCCGGATATTTATCTGTGGGAAATACCAATAAATTATCAGATTTATTAAGAGCATTTTTAATAAATTGATTGGTTAATTCTTGCTCATGAATACCAGGACAAATTAAATACAATAGTCATCACCTAAATTTAATTAAATACCATAAAAATTTTCATCTAAAAGATGTTTAATTGTAAAAGGACAACTGATTAAATAATCATTCTCTTGAGGAATGCGAATTCCCCTGGTTGCTCGTTTACCTTCTTTAATTGCTAGTTTACGAGCATTAGGATAGGCTTTTTCAATGGCTTCTGGTAGAAAATTATTAAAAGATGGGTTATCATTGAGACAATCTTGAATACGTTCCCGATGTTCATCAACTGAATTATACCAACTATATTTAATGGTTTCCGGTGCATCAAATTGAACCTTAAGTTTTAGTAAATGAGCGATTAAAATCTTTAAATTACTAATAAGACTGGTTTTATCTGATTTCCCCAAGTCTCTTAACTCCTCAATTAAATGTTCAATATCAAGTTGCTCAAATTGTCTGTTTTCTAGTTGATTAATAGTTTTATTAATCCATAATTGTAGTTCAGTATCATACAATAATTTTGCCTGATCTTGAAGCTCTAATTTGTTTGATAAAGTCATATTTAATTTACCTCTTGTCTCTTGCTTTTTAATGATCACTATTAACATTTAAAGCTGCTATCATTGCCTGTTGACTAACAGTTTGATAGACTTGTTGTAAATGATCTTTAACGATTTTTGCTTCTTCATGAGCTAAAGGAATTCGCCCTAAAACATCTAAAACTGTTTGACCATCTGAAGGCGGAACAATAACCACTAAAGAGGGATCTAAAGGTTGATCATACTGCCAAAATGCTGTTAAATCTAACTCATTAGATGGCTCAGAAATTTTAGTCTTTTTGTTGCTTTTCTTAGCTTCTTTTTGCTGGTTTTCTTCTATTTTGCTTCCATTTTCTTCAATCTGACGACAACGTAATTCCCGTAAACCTTCTAAAATTTGCGCTTTTGATCTGCCTCTTAATTGAAATATAACAAAAGGATCTTCACTAAAACGATCAGCTAATTGATAATAAATTGCCCCAATATGTTTACAGGGGTTTGCTTTATCGGGACAACTACAATAAGATCTAACATCAGATAACTGAAACGGAAAAATACTTAAGCCATTTTGGGTAAAAACCCTTTCAATATTATTCGGCATTTCTCCCGCTAAAAGTTGAGCAGAAAAAACAGCTTTTTCTGATAGGGTTTGCATCACATAATTCCAGTCTTCATCAGTAAAAGGATCAAGAGAAAGAGACACTTGATAGGGTTCAACTTCGCTTCCTTGCACCTTAGCTAAAACTTGCCCTCCCTCAAACTCAATACTTAAAACATTGCCTTCTCTAGCATAAATTCTCGCCCTTTCCAACCGTTTTTTAAACCGATAAGAATCTAATAATTCTAACCAACGTTGTACCCACCATTCTTGTTGCAGTAAATTCGGATCTTGATTATTTAATAAATCTGCTCTTGTCATTTTAATTAGCTCCCTGAGTAGAAGATTTTGCTGGTAAATTTCTCGCCTTATAAAATGTTTCTAAACTATCAGGATCACCTACATATCGCCAGTGCCAAGGTTCATAACTAATTCCTTGAGCATTATTTTTAGGAAAAGAGAGTTCAAAACTATATTTTGCCCCATTATTTTCTAACCAACGAAAGGCCGCCGTTTGTTCAAAACTCGGACTAAGATTGCTGGCCGGAACATTGCCATCTCCAATATCAATGGCATACCCTGTATGATGTTCACTATATTTTGGTGGCGCACTCACTTCCGCCCGTTTGCGAGTTTCTTGGTTGCGTTGACGTTTCACTTCAAAAAATAAATATTCTTGCTCAGCAACAGTTCTAAACCCAGAAATAGGGGTTAAAATAATACCCTTTGCTCTCGCGTCTCGCTGCATTTTCCGAAAACTTTCAGCCGCATTAATTCTCAGTTTAATTCGTCCATCAGTGGTAATGGCTTTTAATGCTGATGGGTTCGCTTCTTCATAGGGTAAATGTCCGAGAATATTTTCGATCGCATCAGGGGAGGGACTCACTTTAATAGGGGAAGTGGGGGAAGAAGTGATTGAAGGTTGGGAGGAAGGACGTAACATCAATAAACCGCCCAATACCACCACCCCAAATCCGATTATTCCTGCAATAATTAACCTTAATTTTGGTTGCGATAGAGATTGATGAGTTGGGGTATCTCTTAAAGCTTCAGGAATATCATCGATGGAGTTTGGTTGCCCGATGGTTTTTTGTTCATTTTTCATTGATATTTAGTCCCTCTCCGCGTCCCCTCTTAATAGTTTACTGAGTCGCTACCCCATCTTGACGGGCAGCTAATTTCACCGCACTGGCCACCGCAGGGGAAACCCGATCATCAAACACCGAAGGAATAATATGTTCCCGATCTAAGTTATTTGATGTTACCAAAGAGGCGATCGCTTTGGCCGCTTCTAAACACATATGCTCGGTAATCGTTTTGGCCCGACAGTCTAAAGCCCCACGAAATACCCCAGGAAAGGCTAACACATTGTTGATTTGATTGGGATAGTCACTACGCCCCGTTGCCATCACTGCTACGTCATCTGTGACCAATTCAGGCTGAATTTCAGGGATAGGGTTAGCCATAGCAAAGACAATGGGATCTTTGTTCATCGAACGTACCATCTCTGGTGTGACAACTCCAGGCGCACTCACTCCTAAAAATATATCAGATCCCTTCATCGCATCCGCTAAAGAGCCACTGGCATTGACTGCATAGGCTTGTTTTTGGGGGTTTAAGTCGGTGCGAGAGTTGGAAAGAATGCCTTTGGAGTCACATAACCAGATGGTGGTTGCCCCCGCAGCCCGTAATAAAGAGGCAATGGCCACTCCAGCAGCCCCCGCCCCATTAATTACAATTCGCACCGATTCTAGGGACTTCTGGACTAATTTCAGGGCATTAAATAGGGCCGCCAGGGTGACAATGGCTGTCCCATGTTGGTCATCATGGAAAACGGGAATATCTAATTCTTGCTTTAGTCTTCGTTCAATTTCAAAGCAACGGGGGGCGGAAATATCTTCGAGATTAACACCTCCAAACACAGGAGCAATGCGTTTGACGGTTTCGATGATTTCTTCTGTGTCTTGGGTAGCTAAACAGATAGGAAAGGCATCAATACCGCCAAATTCTTTGAATAACATGGCTTTTCCTTCCATCACAGGTAAAGCAGCTTCTGGGCCTAAGTTTCCTAAGCCTAACACCGCACTGCCATCAGTTACCACGGCAACGGTGTTATGTTTAATGGTGAGTTCATAGACCTTGGATGGTTCACGGGCGATCGCTGTACAAATTCGTCCTACTCCTGGAGTATAGGCCATGGCCAGATCAGACTGGGAGGACAAGGGAAGGCGACTGTTAACGGTGATTTTTCCCTGACGATGGAGTTCAAAGGTACGGTCAGAAACCTTGATCACTTTGACATTGGGAATTTCTCGGACTGCTGAGACAATTTTCTCGGCGTGTTCTTCGCTCGAAGCATCTACCGTGATTTCTCTGCGGGTAATTTTTAGGGTATGTTCAATTAGAGAAATTTGCCCTAAACTGCCTCCTGCTCCGGCGATCGCTTGGGTAACATTGGAGAGGGTTCCAGCAATATTGGGTAATTCAATGCTTAACGCGAGGCTATAACTTGCATTTGGGTTGAGATTGGCCATTTAACTCCTGAGCTTCGGATGAAGATAAATCAATACTTATTAACTTGAGTGTTTTCCTAGGGTCAATTCATGAATTGACTCTACAGGCAGTGCTGATGCGTGAATGATGACTACAAAAGTCGTCATCATTACCATTAAACCTAAACCTTATCCTTATTGCCTCAGACTTCCCATTTGTTTCAAGATTCGTCTAGGAGACGCTCTTTCTGAGAACGTTTTGAGGGGCTATAAGGAATTGACGGACAAATATTTCGTCAATTCCTTGTAAAAAATCTATGATTTGGGAGACTTGTTACAAAATATTTGCTAATTTTTTTAAAATTTGTAACACCTGGTAAAGTTCCTGGTTTGAGGTAAACAAAGCAAAGACTCTGGAGAGAGCATATTGAGTCGAGTCTTTTTGCATCAACTTAACAAAAATAATCTCATCACCATTACTCATCATGGCATAACTGGGATGTTCTTTTTGAGGGTTTGCCATTAAATAAGCGAGGGTTTGAGGTAAAGCTGACCACACAGAAATGGTTGTTTTTTTTGATTCTAAAATAATGATCCAAAGTTGATCATGAAGCACTAAGACATCAATTCTTCCTTGTAACACTTCTTCTTCATCCTTAAGCCTAATTTGCACAGATTGTTCGGCTTTAATCTTAAATGGTGGATCATAAAACCCCGCAATCATTAACAAAGGAGAAGCCAATAATAAGGTTACAGTTCCTTCTAATAAATGTCCTTCGGATCTTTGATAAATATAACGTCTCCGTAAATCATTCAAAGCTATCTTTTCTGTATCTGTTAACTCCGGTAAATTTATGCGCCATTCTTCAAAAAACTGCTCATTTTCAACACGATGTAAATTAAATCGTTTCTCTGCTTCTGCTAAGGTTGTTATGGCTTCTGTGATGGCAGTGGACATATTTTAAATAACAAATAAAATGACAATTTTGTTCTATTGTAGTTCTCTTTCTCAATGAGAATTTTTGAACTCCTCAAATGTTCGACAGAAAACTCAGGTTTGATAAGCAAAACTTTTCATTTACCCCCTATTGCTTTTAAAATTCCTAATTTACATTCCGTTACTTGTAATAAAACTTAATATTTTATTGAGAATAATTTTTATTTGTGAACGACTTTCCGCCATTTTTGCGCTATAGTCTAATTTTCATGATGGGTTTTTATATCTATTTTTTGGAAAAAACACCTTCAAACCCTGATTACTTCGTTAAAAAAATTATTGAAGCGTCCCCTCAACTCAAAAAATCACCGCTAAAATGCCCGAAAATCAGGGAGCTTTTTGTATATTTTTGTTACAGCAAAAAAACTAAATTTGACAAAATACGCAAAGTGTGTATTTGTCAATAGAGAGGGCTAAACTTAAAATAATGAGATAACCAAATAATCATAAACTAAATATCGAGAAATGAAAGAAATAGAACAGAGAAAAACCAACAAACACATTGGTCATTATTTTGAAGGAACTGATGCTAACTGGTATATAGGCCGCAATTTAACTGATGAAGAAAGAGAAGTGTTTAGACAACGCTCTATTGCATCCCATCAAGCTAAAATTAAAGCTTTAAATGGTGATGGCCCTCCCCCAATACATAAAATTAATGTCCCTAAATTAAATCCTGAAGATTTAATGCCAAAACTCAAACAAAATCATCTTAAGGTTCTTTCGCTATTTAGTGGAGGCGGTGGTTTAGATTTAGGGTTTGATCATGCCGGTTTTCAACATTACGAATCTTATGAAATCATGAGAGATGCAGCAGTAACCATTGTTCAAAATCGTCCTAAGTGGAATGTTTTTTACGGTGAGGATGGTAATGTTAGAAATAAAAATTGGAAATTATTAAAAGATAAAATTGATGTGATTCATGGTGGGCCACCTTGTCAACCCTTTTCTCTGGCCGGATATCAAAGGGGAAGTGAAGATGATAGAGATTTATTTCCTGAGTTTATTCGAGCTATTTTAGAAATTAAACCCAAAGCTTTTGTTGCTGAAAATGTCAAAGCTTTAACCAATAAAAAATTTGAAACCTATCTAAATCAAAGAATTATATCACCCTTATCTCAAGATTATAAGATTTTTATGTTTGAATTAAGTGCAGCTTCATTTGGAGTTCCGCAAAAAAGGGACAGAGTATTTTTGGTTGGTTTGAGGAAAGATAAAATATCGAAAAAGTTTGTTATCCCAAAATCAACTCATGATTTTTCTCACTTATTATCAAATAAAAACCATCAGAACCCACAACAATTATCTTTATTTGATGAGCTTATTTCAGATGATAGTCTTTTAAAATGTATGGGTGTTCGTGAAGCACTCGGTTTACCTAATATTGGGTATGATGCTTTATCCCCTACAATAAGAAGTGGTTTAACTGGCCCTAGACATACAACTTCAATATTAAGTAGTGTTTCTGCACAAAAACAATGGGAAAAGCTTGAAATATGGCCGAATGGTGTTGCAAAAGATCGTTTAAGTGCTAATCAATTTGTCACAAAAAATGGACACTTTAGGTTGTCTGTTCAAGATTGTGGCATTATGCAAGGTTTTCCCAAATCTTGGGTATTTAATGGCGCAGTTTATATGATACTTGGTCAAATAGGCAATTCCGTTGCTCCTCCTATGGCCTATCATGTTGCCAAGGAATTATTAAACGCATTAATCTAAATATTTATCTAATAATTTTCTTAGTTTGCTTGCATGATTATCTATAATTTTCTCCCAACCATTAAAATATGATGCTGGTATATGTGGATTATTTAATGTAGAGCCTCTATTAATAACATATTCACACCTATCACGCAGGATTTGTAACATCCTCTGTGGTGAATATCCATTTTCCAGATCCATTAGTTGATGATATTTTTCTAAATTATAGGCTACCTAAAATTAGTATTTTTATTGACCTAATTCTATTTGACAAAGATACTATTTAAACATTTGAACCCCTAAACCCCTAAAATTATCTGAAGTCCTTGACGGGAACTCAACCGCCGACTGTTCATCTTGTCGCCTCAACGTGATATTATACCTTCGGCTGAGTTAACGAGTGTCAATGTCAGCCAAATAACTTGATTAGTCAGAACCTGAATCAAGGATAACCTAGTCTAATCGAACCCTGTGACTGTATGCCATTGACTGAATCCCCAACCGAAATAGCCGCAACGGTTTCAGACGATACTGATTCCATGAAAGACTACTATCAGCTACAACGCACTTTGTTGCTGTTGAGCTTGGTTTTCACCGGAATTATTTTTATTTGCGTCTGGATCTTCTATTCTCTCAATTTAGCCCTTAATTACCTTTTGGGGGCTTGTGTCGGCATTATTTACTTAAAATTGCTGGCTGGAGAAGTAGAAAAAATCGGCACATCAGGTCAAAGGGTTGGCGGTAAAGGACTTGCTTTAGTCGCCGCCATGATCATTGTAGCCAGTCAATGGCAAGAACTGCACATCGTCCCAGTTTTCCTGGGATTTTTGACCTATAAAGTCGCCATCATCGCCTACACAATACAAAGTGTTATGGCTCCAGAGCCAAAAAGCGAGTAAAACAAGAGGAAATCAACGATTTCCGTCACCAGAATCGGTAAAATTTACCCAATGACAATGTTAGATGGTTCACGCATTTTAGATACCTTACCCCTAGCTGCCTTAGAAGTAGGTAAGCACTGGTACTGGGAAATTGGCAACTTAAAATTACACGGGCAGGTATTTCTCGCCTCCTGGTTTGTCATTGCCCTGTTAGTCATCGCCTCCCTTGCTGCCAAGCCGAAAGAAGGTCAAATGGTTCCAGGTGGAATGCAAAATTTCATGGAATATGTCCTGGAATTTTTGCGGGACTTGGCGAAAAACCAACTGGGAGAAAAGCACTATCGGCAATGGTTGCCCTTTATCGGGACGCTATTTTTGTTTATTTTTGTCTCTAACTGGTCAGGGGCCCTGATTCCTTGGAAACTGATTGAAATTCCTGAAGGGGAATTAGCAGCACCGACTAATGACATTAATACAACTGTTGCTCTTGCGCTGCTCACCTCTCTAGCGTACTTTTACGCTGGTTTGAGTAAGAAAGGATTAGGATATTTTGCCAACTATATCCAACCCATTCCCATTCTCCTGCCCATTAAAATTTTAGAAGATTTCACCAAGCCCCTCTCCCTAAGCTTCCGTCTGTTTGGTAACATCTTAGCTGATGAACTGGTGGTGGGCGTTCTTGTATTTTTAGTCCCCTTATTGGTGCCATTACCCCTAATGGCCTTAGGATTATTTACCAGCGCCATTCAAGCCCTAGTGTTTGCCACCTTAGCCGGGGCCTATATTCATGAGGCCATTGAGTCGGAAGAAGAAGAAGAACACGGGTAAGGGAAAAATCATCAAAGGCAGACAATGTATCACGAATCAAGATTCTGTTGCACAAAAATGCCCAAAACGTAAGACAATAACAGAGAAGTCCGAGAGGAAGTTAATTCTAACAATTTCCATCGACGACTAAGTTACCACAGAACACAAATCAGTCTGCTGTATCCGCAGTCTTGCTTGGAAACTTCGCGCTCCTAAATTCTTAAGCTGACAACTAGCTTGCAATTTGTTCTATCAATAAAATCGAGGAAGAATTAACATGAATCCAACTGTTGCTGCTGCTTCTGTTATCGCTGCTGCTCTAGCTGTAGGTTTAGCTGCTATCGGCCCTGGTATTGGTCAAGGAAACGCATCCGGTCAGGCTGTTTCTGGTATTGCTCGCCAGCCCGAAGCTGAAGGTAAAATTCGCGGAACCTTATTGTTAACTTTAGCGTTCATGGAATCCCTCACCATCTATGGTCTGGTTATTTCTCTCGTTCTTTTATTTGCTAACCCCTTCATTTAGAACTTAATCGGGTAGTAGAGACGGCTTTGAGGCTGTCTCTACGTCAAAAAAGCTAGAACTAGATTGGAAGTGGATGGGTGAACCATGTTTGATTTTGATGCAACCTTGCCGATGATGGCATTGCAATTTGTTGTGTTGGCGATTATCCTCAACGCAATTTTTTACAAGCCTTTAAATAAGGTGTTAGATGAACGGGCTGACTATATCCGTAAACAAGAGACGGATGAGCAAGAAAAGCTGACTAAAGCTAAAAAGCTTGCTCAAGAATACGAGCAACAACTGGCAGACGCTCGTAAGCAGTCTCAAGAGATTATTGGGACGGCTCAGGCTGATGCCAAAAAAATTGCGACTGATGCCATGGCCGCTGCCCAAAAACAAGCCCAGGCCAAGAAAGAAGCTGTTGCCCAAGAAATTGAGCAGCAACGCCAAGATGCTCTAAGGAATCTAGAACAACAAGTTGATGCCTTAAGCCGTCAAATTCTAGAAAAACTCCTAGGGTCTGAATTTGTAAATTAACGATGCCGTCTGTTGAGTGATAAACCGGTATGATCGATTCTTTTTTATTATTAGCCACAGAAAGTCACGCAGAAGGCGAAGCCTTAATCGGATTTCACTTCGACTTCTTAGAAAGCAACATCTTTAACCTGGCCATTCTGGTGGGCGTTTTGTTTTTTTATGGCCGTAAAGCTGTAGGAAAAATTCTCAGCGATCGCCGTAACCAAATTGCCCAGGCCATTCAAGAGGTGGAAGAAAGACAACGTAAAGCTGTTACTGCCTTAGCCTCAGAACAGAAAAAATTAACCCAAGCACAAGCAGAAGGGGAACGTATTCGCCAAGAGGCCCAAGAAAGAGCCAAAGTCATGGCCACAGAAATTGCTGCCCAATGTGAACGAGATATCGCTCGTCTTCAAGAAACAGCCGAGTCTGATCTTTCCTCTGAACAAGAACGGGTGATCGCTCAGTTGAAAAAGCAAATTGCGGAAGAGGCAGTAATGAAAGCGGAAAGTCTGCTCAAAGAACGGGTTAATTATGACGCACAACAACGCCTTATTGATCGCAGTATCGCTCAGTTAGGAGGTTAATTGTGAAAGGATCACTGTTAAGTCGGGAAATTGCTGAGCCTTATGCTCAAGCCCTCATGTCCCTTGCTGAGTCTCACCACATTACGGAGTCTATCGGCGAAGACTGTCGCGCGATTTTGGAAATGTTGGAAGATTCCTCAGATTTACGGGCATTTGTTAGCTCTCCCATCATTAAAGAAGAGGATAAAAGAGCCGTATTAACTCGGATACTCGGACGGGATATCCATCATTATTTGCGGAACTTTGTCATGCTTTTGGTTGATAAGCGACGAATTACCTTCCTAGAAGATATTTGTCAGCAATATCTGGCCCTACTCAGAAAATTGACCAATACTGTCTTAGCTGAGGTGACAGCATCAACAGAATTAAACGACGATCAACGTCGGGCTGTCAGCGATAAAATTAAAGTCTTAACGGGGGCCCGTTCCGTTGAAATGAAGACCTATGCTGACCCTGATTTAATTGGGGGTGTCATCATCAAGGTAGGCTCCCAAGTCTTTGATGCCAGCCTTCGTGGACAACTACGCCGCATCGGCCTCACTCTTGGCGGTGCTTCTTAAACTGTTTCTCATTGTAATCCATTTAATTTCTGAAAAGATCTCACTATGGTTAGTATCAGACCCGACGAAATCAGCAGCATTATTCGCCAGCAAATTGAGTCCTATGACCAAAGCGTTCAAGTTTCCAGCGTGGGAACTGTTCTGCAAGTTGGAGATGGAACCGCCCGCATTTATGGCTTAGAACAGGCTATGGCTGGTGAACTCCTAGAATTTGAAGACGGAACCATCGGCATTGCTCTTAACTTAGAAGAGGACAATGTAGGGGCCGTTTTAATGGGGACAGGCTTAGATATTCAAGAAGGCAGTACCGTTAAAGCTACCGGAAAAATTGCTCAGGTTCCCGTAGGGGACGCAATGATTGGTCGGGTGGTTGACTCTTTGGGTCGTCCCTTAGATGGCAAAGGGGATATCAATACCTCAGAAACTCGCTTAATTGAATCTCCTGCTCCTGGTATTATTGCTCGTAAATCCGTTTGTGAACCGATGCAAACAGGGATTACGGCTATCGATGCTATGATTCCTATTGGCAGAGGACAACGGGAATTAATTATTGGTGACCGGAAAACGGGTAAAACTGCGATCGCCATTGATACCATCATTAACCAGAAGTCAGAAGACGTAATCTGTGTTTATGTGGCGATTGGTCAAAAGGCTTCTACTGTGGCTCAGGTAATTGGTGTCCTGGAAGAAAAAGGTGCTATGGCCTATACCATTGTGGTTGCTGCTAACGCCAATGACCCCGCAACCCTTCAATATTTGGCCCCCTATACCGGAGCCAGCTTAGCAGAATATTTCATGTATAAAGGGAAGGCTACCCTGGTTATCTATGATGACCTATCTAAGCAAGCTCAAGCCTACCGTCAATTATCTTTGTTGTTGAAACGTCCTCCAGGTCGGGAAGCTTATCCTGGAGATGTATTCTACATCCACTCTCGTTTATTGGAACGGGCGGCTAAACTGAGTGATAAGCTTGGTGGTGGTAGCATGACGGCTTTACCTGTGATTGAAACCCAAGCGGGTGACGTATCAGCCTACATTCCCACTAACGTTATTTCTATCACAGACGGACAAATTTTCTTGTCCAGTGACTTGTTTAACTCTGGTTTCCGTCCTGCCATTAACGCAGGTATCTCTGTGAGTCGGGTGGGTTCAGCGGCCCAAACTAAAGCCATGAAACAGGTGGCTGGTAAGTTAAAGCTAGAATTAGCTCAGTTTGCTGAATTAGAAGCTTTCTCTCAATTTGCTTCTGACTTAGATGCTGCTACCCAAGCGCAGTTAGCACGGGGTCAGCGATTACGTCAAATTCTCAAACAGCCCGAAAACTCACCCCTAGCGGTGTGGGAACAGGTGGCAATTACTTATGCGGGACTCAATGGCTATATTGATGAGATTCCTGTTAATAAAGCCACTGACTTTGCCTCTGGACTTCGGGAATATATCAAAACCAGCAAGCCCAAATATGCTGAAATCGTCAACAGTGAGAAGAAACTCACCGATGAAGCAGAAACCTTGCTCAAAGAAGCCATTAAGGAGTACAAACAGGCTTTTGCTGCTTAATTAACTGGGGGCGAATAACCTTTCGCCCCTACAGCATAAAAGAATAACGGATAATCGATCACTGGAATATTATGGCCAATCTTAAAGCTATCCGCGATCGCATTCAGTCGGTCAAAAATACCAAGAAAATTACTGAAGCTATGCGTCTTGTGGCAGCCGCTAAGGTGCGTCGCGCCCAAGAACAAGTTATCTCTACTCGGCCTTTTGCTGATGCCTTGGCCAACGTTCTCTATAATTTGCTGACCCGTTTACAATTCGGGGATGTTAATCTAGCCTTATTACAACAAAGAACCGTCAAAACAGTGGCCCTTGTGGTGGTTTCTGGCGATCGCGGTTTATGTGGAGGCTACAATAATTACATCATCCGTCGTGCTGAACAGCGGATTAAGGAGTTAGAGAGTCAAGGAATTAGTTACCGTTTAGTCACGGTGGGACGGAAAGCAACTCAATATTTTTCTCGTCGGGAAGCCCCCATTGAGAAAAAATATACTGGGTTGAACCAAATTCCCACAGCAGATGAGGCGGGAAGCATTGCGGATGAATTGCTATCCTTGTTTTTATCGGAAACGGTAGATCGGGTAGAGTTAATTTATACTCGTTTTGTCTCCCTAATTAGTTCCCGTCCTGTGATACAAACTTTGTTACCTTTGACTATGCAAGGGTTAGAAGTGGAAGATGATGAAATGTTCCGCTTGATTACCCGTGAAGGTAAATTACAGGTAGAAAGGCAAACCGTCACCCAGACAATGAGTACCTTTTCCCAGGACATGATTTTTGAACAAGATCCGGTGCAAATTCTGGATTCTTTGTTACCTTTATATATCAATAACCAATTACTCAGAGCTTTACAAGAATCGGCCGCTAGTGAATTAGCTGCGCGGATGACTGCCATGAGTAATGCCAGTGAGAATGCAGGTCAACTCATTGGAACTTTGACCTTATCTTATAACAAAGCGCGTCAGGCTGCCATTACCCAACAGTTAATGGAAGTGGTTGCTGGTGCGAACGCCTTGTAAGATTTCGAGGTAATTTTTGTCAAGAATTATCAGCGTTTAGATGTCATTCTAGACGCTTTTTTATTCATTATTACTATCAATAAGATTTATAAACTAAGCTTGATAAAACAAGATTTATTCATCTTTGGATATTTGTTATAAAATGATCAGAGAATTAGAAAAAACGGTTCTACCGAACTTGCCATGTAAAATTAATAAATGAATACAGGCTAAAGCCTTA
>NZ_JAYGHQ010000004.1:102936-251879 GCF_034931425.1 Crocosphaera sp. XPORK-15E | reverse complement strand
CCCCTGATTTCATACTACGATTATGCTACTTTTTTGAAGTGCGGAATGTGGGTTAGAAGAATTTCAGGCAGAATTAGGGATCGCTAGAGCCGAACTTTTCCCGATTCTTGACATCGAAACCAGCCTGGTGCGTTTTCGGAATGACCGGGTTTTCGGGGGTGGTACAGATCAGTTAGGGACTCTAATTCCTGAGGCAACCTCCGCAGAAACCTTTACCGATGCCAGAGCCAGCGCAAACCTAACTTATGATATTTATACAGGGGGAGGACGCTCGGCCAGGATTGAGCGAGCGGAGCGTTCAGTGCGTCGTCAGCAATTAGAAGTGGAAGTGATTGCGGAACGAGTCCGCTTTGAAGCGACGGATAACTATTACCTACTACAAAATGCTGATGCTCAGGTGGCTATTCGGCAAGCGGATGTGGAAAATGCCTCCCAAACCTTACGGGATGCCAAATTATTAGAAACGGCAGGTTTAGGGACGCGATTTGATGTCTTACGAGCAGAAGGAGACTTAGCTACAGCTAATGAACAATTAACCAGAGCGATCGCCGATCAAAGAACATCCAGACGAAGACTGGCAGAAACCCTAAGTGTGGGGCAACACGTCGAATTATCCGCAGCCGATGAAATTGCCGAATCAGGGATTTGGAATTTGTCCCTGGATCAAACCATTGTCCGCGCTTACAAAAATCGGGCTGAGCTAGAACAAAGATTAATTGATCGGGAGCTTGGGGAAAATGATCGAGAAATTGCCTTAGCTGAAATTAGACCTAGAGTAGATTTTTTGGCGAATTATGATGCTCGTGAGAACTTTGATGATGGTGTGCCTGTGTTAATGGATTGGACGTTCCAAGCTCGCGTCAGATGGCGGATTTTTGATGGGGGGAGAGCCTTTGAGGGGGCAAGAAGGGCTGAACGTCGGATGGATAGAGCGAACCTTGAATTTGCTAACCAACGCAATGAAATTAGGTTTGAAGTGGAAGAATCTTATCACAATTTGATTGCCAATAAGGAAAATATTGATAGTACCCGTAAGAATGTGGCTACCTTTGATGAAGCCCTGAGATTAGCTCGTCTGCGGTTTCAGGCCGGGGTAGGGACTCAAACGGATGTTATTAATGCTCAACGGGATCTTTCCGGTGCGCGGGGGCGTTTTTTACAGGCAATTATTCAATATAATCAGTCTCTCAATGCCTTACAAAGAGCAGTGAGTAACTTTCCTGATGATCGTTTGTTTGAAACTCCTTAATACTTAATAAAAGTAGGATAATTACTGTTTAGCTTGCTGAATGATAACGAATGATTTATCATACTTTTTTGAATTGGTTAACCGTTGTCGGGTATATTGGATTTGCTAGTGTTATTGTTTGGGCAGTCTGTTTTAAGAAATAACTCAACCTACTTGAGATAAAAACAGTAACACAGCCTTCTAGGCTGTCACAGTCCAGAAAATTGTGTTAAAGTGTTCATAATTCATTCATCCCCAAGAACTGACTGAATAGGGTACAATGAAGAATGGTAAAATAAAGCAAAAACCATCTCTCTCCTGAGATATTCTATCCCGAAAAAGCACTATAAAACTCTATGCTAAACACAGAAGAAATCGCCAATTATGCTCAAATAAGTGCCAAAGAAATCGGCATTACTAAATATGATATTTATGGTTCATCTGTTGATGAAACCAGCGTTGAAGTTGATAACGGGGAACCCAAACAAGTCCAAGCATCAAATCGTTCCAGTGTCATTGTTAGAGTCTGGAATGAGAAGGAAACTGTCGGGGTAACAACGACAACTGATTTAGATGAATTAGGTCTAAAATTAGCTTTAGAAACGGCAAAAGAGGCT
The DNA here is from genome assembly GCF_034931425.1 of Crocosphaera sp. XPORK-15E. Classification (NCBI taxonomy): domain Bacteria; kingdom Bacillati; phylum Cyanobacteriota; class Cyanophyceae; order Chroococcales; family Aphanothecaceae; genus Crocosphaera; species Crocosphaera sp. XPORK-15E. The sequence goes on along the minus strand of NZ_JAYGHQ010000004.1, from coordinate 250,034 downwards.
AGTATTTTTGGCAATACAGAAAACATTCCAGAATTTAGTCCTGAAGCTAAAAATCCCATTGCTAATATATCAGATCAATTAGTTGAACCTGCCCCCGTTCCTACCTTAATTGATACCTTAATTCAAGCAGAAAAAACCCTATTGGAAGCTCATTCTGCCATTAAAGGGGTTCCCTATAACGGGTTATCTCAAGAAGATATTAAACGATTCTATTTAAACAGTGAAGGAGCTATGCGTCAAGAAGCTCGTTCCTATGCGGTTATTTATCTCTATAGTCGCACGGAAGAAGAAGGTAAAAAACCGAGGGGCGCAAGTTCCATGAAAATCAGCCGAGGGTTATCAGATTTAGATATTGAAGGCTGTTTAAAAGAAGTGACTGAAAAAACAATTAGTCATATTAATTATCAAAGTATTCCCTCTGGTAAATACAGAGTTGTCTTTTCTTCAAAAGCATTTTTAAGCTTAATTAGTGCCTTTTCTAACCTGTTTAATGCTCAGAATATTTTAGATAAACAAAGTCTTTCTAACCCAGATTCATTAGGCACAGAAGTTGCTGTTACTTCTCTCTGTCTTTGTGATGATGCCTTACATCCTGATAATATTGGAGCAGAAACCTTTGATGGAGAAGGAACTCCTACCCGTCGCGTTGAATTGATTAAAAATGGGGTTCTCAGTGGATTATTACACAGCACAGGAACCGCTAAACGGATGAATGCTCAACCGACAGGAAACGCCAATATTGGGGCAAAAGTGACAGTTGGTTCTCATTTTTATCACGTCTTTTCTAATGCAACAGAAGCCCCTCAATATAGTCTAGATGATGCAGAAAATGTCATTTTAATTGATAAATTACAAGCCCTTCATGCGGGAGTAAATGCCTTACAAGGATCTTTCTCTTTGCCCTTTGATGGCTGGTTAGTTAACCAAGGAAAATTAACCAGTATTGATGCTGCTACAGTGGCGGGAGATTTTCTAGAATTGTTAAAATCAATTATTTGTATCGAAACAGAATCAGAAGTTACTCCTGGGGGCGTTTGTCCGAGAATTTGGGTTGATAATTTATCTGTAACAGGAGAATAATAAACATTAGAGATAGAGACGTTATGGATAACGTCTCTTAAAAAAATTAAGATAACTTTCTTGAAGTCCTTTTATCAGCCGAGAAAAAACCAAAGATTATCAAAAGAATGATACTTAAAATACTGAGAATGCCTCCCAAAATAAAAGCAGGAGTCCGTTGATATCGCAAATGCACTTGATAAACCCCAGGCTCTAGTTGAAATTTTATAGTTCCATCATCAGCCATGACGATGGGATGAGGCTTCTGGTCAAGGTATAGATGCCAAGCTGGATAATAGTAGGTTCGCACTCGGATAGTTGAAGCTTCTGCTGCCGTAATTTTAAAGATTCGCTCATAGCTAGACCACTGGTCGATTTGAATTTCTGCTTGACCGTTAATCAGAGAAATTCGTGGTTGTCCCATGACAGGAGTGGGAGGGGATGGACGGCCGTTTGTTAGTGCTGGACGATAGCCCGCATAATCCCTTAGTTTATCGGTGTAAGGGTCGTCGAGAATTGTTTTAATATATCTGAGATGCTCAATATTGCCTCGGCCTGGGTTACGCAGGCCAATAAATTGACGAGATTGCTGGTATGAGTATCTAAAATTGGTTAAAAGAATGCCCATAATTATCAAAGAGAATAACAGTTTCAGACTGAGACGGAGCTTGAGAATTTCTCTGACTGTTAGGGCGCATAAAGCTGCTCCGGCAAACGAAAAAAACGTTAAAAGTCTCCAAGCAAATTGAACTTTTTGTAAGGTTGAACTAGCTTGCCAAATTGGTTCGGATAATGAACTCATGAGAAAAGCAACCATTAGAGCAAAGCCAAACCAAGAATAAATTTCGCGTCTAGCTGAATCACGATGGCGGCAACAGGCCAAAGCTACAATAGTTAAAATGATAATTACTAATGATTGATGAGCAAAAATATAGGTTATTCGATTAAAAGGAAACAGTGGCATTCCCACTCCAATTAAATTTGAAGACATACCACCAATTTGTTGTTTAATATACTCAAGATCGAGAAAAGATTGTTCCAAAATAGCTGGCAATAGGAAAACAGATGCCATCCCTAAACCGATGCCAGCAGATAAAATAGTTGTGACTACAGCTTTCCAGGGTTTATTTAATAGACCGAAGAAGGTATAGGGCAACCAAATAACCGCGCAGAGTAAGAGGCTTGGAACATGGGTTAAGGCTAGTCCAGTCCAAGCAATAGCCAGAGCCGGCCTCCATTTTGAGTAGGATAAAGATTGCTCGGTTAAGTACCAGATTAAAGGAATCCATGCCTGAACGAATACAGAGGCAATACCGCCTCTCCAGTGAATATCAAAAGCTATGTAAGGAGCCGTCATATAAGCTAAAGCTCCAATTAGAGAGGCAAGAGTTCCCCATTTCTTTCGGCCATAAATATAAAAAGTCAGACCCGAAAGAAAAAGGGCCAGAGAAAACAGCACAATAACAGCGTCTTGAGTATCAAGACCACTAAATTTGAGCCATGAGCCAAGGTAAAAGACTAAAGGAGGTTGGAAGACAAAAGAGGGACTGCCATAGCCATAATTGGTTCCAGCTAACCATCGAGGATACCAAATGCCCTCAGCCAGTTGTTTAGAGAAATGCTGAAGCCAAGGAAGATGCCATTTGAGATCACCCTGTCCGCTGATACCATCACGAATCATCTTCCAATGGAGAATAACAGTTGCTAAAGCTAACAGGAGAAATATTCCCCCTTCAACTAAATAGCGCGAGCGGGGAAATTGAGAGAAAATGCCAACAGTTTTGGACAATAATTTGTGCCATCTCGTTTCTACTTTCATAGGTTAATTAACAAAATAAACATTAAAAATATACCATAATAAAATAGTTTGAGAAAAGAGTATTAATCATGCAACAGAGAAAACAACTTGACTCCATTGTAGTCACGGCCGAACAAATGGCTAGAATTGAAGGGAGAATTTTTGCGGCCGGAATGCCAGTGGCCGCACTCATGGAAAAAGCTGCTTATCTCATGTTCAGACGAATTCAGCAGCTTTATCCCCTCTCTAAAGTCTCACGGGTTGGGGTATTAGTGGGGCCAGGCCACAATGGAGGTGATGCTTTAGTCATTGCCAGGGAAATGCACTTACAAGGCTATGATGTCTGTTTATATCGTCCCTTTCCTCAATTAAAAGAATTAACCAAGCAACACGCAAACTATGCCGATAGTTTAGGCATTCCCTATTATGGTGACATCGAATCTTTAAGCAACTGTCAGTTAATTATTGATGGATTATTCGGGTTTGGCCTAAAGCGATCGCTATCGGGTAATATTGCTTTAGCAGTAGATCTCCTCAATCAATGGTCAATTCCTGTGGTGAGTGTAGACATTCCCTCTGGGTTACACACCGACACCGGAGAAATCTTAGGCACTGCTGTTAAAGCGACTCTTAGCTTATGTTTAGGGTTATGGAAACCTGCTTTTTTTCAAGATCAAGCTTTACCCTACATTGGACAAGCTGAAAGGATAGATTTTGGCATTCCTTTACGAGATGTTTGGTCAATTGTTTCCCAACCGTCCCCCTTACAAATTTTAACTAAAACTCTAGCGCTAGAGTTTTTACCCTTACCCCGTCCCCTACTAACCCATAAATATCAGCAAGGCCATTTACTGCTTATTTGTGGTTCCCGTCGTTATGCGGGGGGCAGTATTTTAACCGGGTTAGGGGCCCGGGCCAGTGGTGTGGGAATGTTATCGATCGCCGCTCCCACCTCCTTGAAACCCTTATTAGTCAGTCATCTTCCTGATGCGTTAATTATTGACTGTCCCGAAACCGAAACCGGAGCGATCGCCGAGTTACCCCCTTTAGCGACAGACTTCGACTCCTATAATATTATCGCTTGCGGCCCTGGTTTAACCACAGAAACCCCCTCGCTCATCGAAACAGTTTTAGAAGCCAATTGCCCCCTTATTTTAGATGCTGATGGACTCAATCTTTTGGCACAATTAGACATGGTTTCCCATCTCTCTCAACGTCCCTACGCTACAATTTTAACCCCCCATTTAGGAGAATTTAAACGACTTTTCCCCCAGATTCTACATCCTGAAAAAGATAGAATGACGGCGGCGAAAACTGCGGCCATAGAAAGTGGTGCGATTATTTTATTGAAGGGGGCCAGAACAATTATTGCCCATCCTCAAGGAACAGCTTGGGTAATTGCTGAAAGTACCCCCGCCTTAGCCAGAGGGGGCAGTGGAGATGTTTTAACCGGATTAATTGGGGGGCTATTGGGACAAAATTTGCGTGAAGAAAAACCCTTAGAAGCGATGGTTGCTACTGCCGTTTGGTGTCATAGTCAAGCGGGAATTATAGCCGCAAAAGAACGCAGCGAATTAGGGGTTGATGCCTTTACTTTATCCCAGTATTTACATCGCGTTTTCTCGGAAAATTAACAAATTTTTCAAACAAGGTATCTGTTATGTTAAATTAGCATAAATCATAGATCTTAACTCTAAAGAGTTAGGCTATACAAACAAAGGTTGCCTACGCAACCTAAGATTTAGTCCGCGAAGGCGGGCTTAGTTTTGGTAGAATAAGGCTTGAGCCTGTTATTAATTATTAATTTAGCTAAAATCAAAAAACCCTGTATCTCATCTAAATTATGAACAAACTACTATTACAAGAACCCATTGACAAAGTTTCATTATTCCTCATTGGTGCTTTTAGTGTGGTCATTGCTGGCCTGGTTATTGGGGAAAAAGTGTGTGGTAGTGAGTGTTTTTTTCGCAATGGCCCCAGGGTTGAACATTTTAGCTGGGAAAATCAACAAGTAGGGGCAAAAGATCGGGCATTTATTTTGACCTTTGATCGACCTATGGATAAAGCCAGTGTGGAGCAAAATTTAGTGATTAAGCCCCCTCTGCCGGGAAAAATTAGCTGGGCCGGGCGTAGACTCGCTTATACCCTAGAAACCCCCATTCCCTACGGCCAAACCTATCAGGTACAGTTAAGTGAAGGGAAGGAAAGATTTCGCCAAGCAGGAAACCCCGGCGACGTGATGGAGTCTTTTGTGGGGGAATTTCAAAGCCGCGATCGCGCTTTGGCTTATATTGGGACACAAGGGGAAGAAGAAGGGAGATTAGTTTTTTATAATGTCACTCAACAGATTAAGCGTATTCTGACACCTCCTGATTTAGTGGTGATGAATTTTGAATTTTATCCCGAAGGCGATCGCATTTTATTCTCAGCGGCCGAGCAAGGGAGTGGGGTTGAGGGGTTACGACAATTACAGCTTTATACTGTTACCACTGGGGTCAATAATGGGGTTGAAAATACTAACAGTAATTCGGCGGGAAAAATAGAACAAATTTTAGATAATAAAACCTATCAAAATAATCAATTTGATCTGTCTGCTGATGGCAAAATTATAGTTTTACAAAGGATAAATCGAGAAAATCCTGCTGATTTTGATCTCTGGATGCTAAAAGAAGGAAATCAACCGGAAAGACTAAAGGTGACAGGGGGAGAATTTAAAATTACACCTGATAGTCAAACCTTAGCGGTGGCTAGAGGGGAAGGTATTAGTATTTTACCCTTAAAACCAGAGGCGGAACCCTTGGACTTTTTACCAAAATTTGGTCAATTGTTGAGTTTTAATCTTAATGGTAATGCAGCAGCAATGGTCGATTTTAATACCGATGATGCTAATTTACGTTATACGCGATCGCTGTTTTATGTCAATAATCAAGGCATACAAAAGGAATTATTAAATACACAGGGATCAATTATTGATTGTCAATTTACGCCTATGGGAACTAAACTATATTGTTTATTAACGGACTTATTACCTGGGGATGAATATAAAGAACAACCTTACTTTGCTAAGTTTGATTTGAAGACAGGCAATATGACACCTTTAGCGAAATTATCGGACTATAAAGATATTAAAATTAGTTTAGCTCCTGATGGGTTAGCATTGCTTTTTGATCAAGTGATTACCAGTGATAATCCTAATTTAACTGATAAATTAACGAGTAATTCAGGAGAAGCTATTGTGGGGGGTCAATTATGGTTATTAATTCCACCAAATGGAAATAAAGCTAATGTTCAAGCTGACTTAAAAGAGTTACCTTTAGTTGGTTTTCGTCCTCAATGGTTGCCTTAAATGTTAGGGGTTAATGGGGGAAGTTTGGGAAAAATAATTTGACAGCCCCCGTCCCAATGGCTAAAATAAAGCCAACCACAACTGAACGATTGATAAATTCTTGAGTATCTAACCGTTTACTGATTCCTTTCACTTCTGCATCAAGAGTTTTAATTTCTCCTTTGAGTGATTCAATGGAGACTTTGGTTTCAGTTCTAAACTCACTCACATCTTTTTGAAGGGTGTCTAATTTAGCCTCGAATTTGTCTGACTTAGCCTCAAACTTTTCATCAATCTTATCTAACTTACTATTAATCTGCTTTAAAATTTCTTCTAATGAATAGGTTACGGTTACAGGTGTTTGACTCATTGTTTTATTCTCCAAATTCAGATGAATTTTGTTGTTGATAAGCGAGATAAACCGCTTCTAAAAAATGATTAGCTGTTGTTCCTTCGGGTATTTCTGCTAATTGAATAATATCCTTAACCTGATAAGCTAACTTACGGGATAATTCATGTTTTGCCTGTAATAACATGGCCTCCCGTCGTTGTAAATATTCTCGAATAACTGCAAAGTTTTCAGGAGATAAATTAGTTAAATTTGCTGTATTATTGATAGAGTTGACTAAATTTTTCGCTTCTTCTGAAATCAAAAAATTAGCTTTAGGTTTCTCACTTTCCTCTTGAATAACTAAAGTTCCTGCTAACAAATCTCCGATCCTTTTTTCGGATTTACTAAAAACAATTAATAAAACCCCAATAAATAAGATATCATCAATAGGACGTAATAAAGTCCTTAAGGTAGCTTGTTGTAAGCCAATTGGTCTACCATCATCACAAATAACACGAATTTTAGCAAAACGTTTTCCTGGGGTTTGGCCTTGCCATAAGGTTTCAAAAAAAACAAAATATCCTGTATAAGTAAAGAAAAGAATTAACAAGGAAATTGCCCAAAGCCAAAGGTAAATATCAGCTACATCACTTAAATAATCACTTAAAATATCACCAAGAAACTTCGCAAAAATAAAGGTTATCAAAGAATAAAAAATCAGGATAAGCCCCAAAAAAAGATAATCAAATACTAGGGCTAGGGTTCTATTGCCAATTCCTGCCAAGGTAAAATCTAATTCAACACTCTCCGGTGTTTCCAAAGTAAAGCGATTAAAAAATCTCATGATGATAACGGTCAAATTGTTACATAATTTTAGGTTAACCGATCTTTAATGTCTAATCCTAATCCCTCTTTGCGACTGCGTAAATCATAGTAAATAACTGCTTTAATCCCTTGCCAAAACGGAATAAAGAGTGCGCCAATTCCTATGGAAAGAACTAAATTGATTAAAACTGTAAGAGGAGAGTCAGAGGGAAGAAAAATGCTAACAATATTAACAACTAAGGATAAGGGAATCGTTATTAAAAAAGCCACAAAGAATATTAATTGTAAACGAAGCACAAATCCTTGAGTCAAATTCCAGCTTCTACCAATAGCAAAAGATGAATTGTTAGGGGATTCAACCGCAATGGGTAATTCAACAATTGAAAGTCTTGAGAAAATCCAAACATAACCAAAAAGCATCACTAAAACGGAAAGAAAGCCGAATAATCCCCCAATAATACCAGCTAAAATTGTATTATCTCTAAACAAAGAACCAATAATAAAGATTACAATTCCCACAACTATTAAATAACCGATTAATGCTGCAAAAACAATTAATCCGACTAACAAACCTGCTATGAAAAAAGTCCACATTCGAGGTTGAATCTGTTGACGCGCTTCATAAATAGTTTCTGGACGTTCGATCGCTTCATGAAACGCAAGACGAGCAATTAATCCTTGAATTGCCGAAAATTTTGCCCAACCATAAATAGGAACAAATAACCAGAAATAGCTTAACAAAGCTTGTGTGTAATACAATTTAAAGTTATCTCGATAGATTCTTAAGGCAGCACTCACCACATTACCAACACTCAGGGGCCCCATGGGTTGCGGGAAATTGGGATTATTACTCATTGTGAAACTTCTCCAAATTATTTGAAATATTACCTCCGTCGATATCTTAAGCTAGATTTAGAGAGATTTCCAGAAAATGTTATGAATATTCAACGATGGATCACAAGACGAGAACCGAACTGGAGGCGATTAGATGCTATTTTACAAAAAATAGAAAAACGAGGTTTAAAGTCCCTTCCAAGCTCAGAAATCCATGAATTAGCCAGTTTATATCGTTCTGTCTCTGCTGACTTGGCCCGGGCCAAAACCCAGCAAGTGGGGGCAACTCTGATCAGGGAATTACAAAAATTAACTTCTCGCAGTTACAGTCAAGTTTATCAGGGTTCCCGTCGTCAAGAATGGCAAGCTGTAGCTGAGTTTTATCTGTGGGGGTTTCCTAGGGTTGTACAGCAAACCTGGGGATACATTGCTATCTCAACCGGAATTTTTGTATTAGGGGCTTTAATTGCTTGGTGGTATGCTTGGCAAGATCCCAGCTTTCTGTCTTTAATTGTGCCAGAAGAACTAATTACAATGGTACGGGATGAACATCAATTGTGGATGGGATCAATTTTAGGGGTTGAACCTGTAGCTTCTAGTAATATTATGATCAATAATATTAAGGTTTCTTTTAATGCTGTTGCTGGCGGAATGACTGCAGGAATTTTAACCCTTTATCTAATATTTTATAATGGCCTATTAATCGGCGCAATTGGTGCTTTAGTTGGACTCAATAACTTAGCTTATCCTTTTTGGGCTTTTGTGTTTCCCCATGGTTCCCTCGAATTACCGGCCATTTTTCTCGCTGGAGCATCAGGATTATTAATTGCTAGAGCTTTACTTTTTCCTGGTCAATATCGCAGAGTTGATGCTTTAAAATATTATGGTTTTCAAGCCGCACAATTAGTATTTGGGATCGTTCCTTTATTAGTAATTGCTGGTATTATTGAAGGGTTTATTTCCCCAAATCCCCTGATTCCTAATCCTTTAAAATATTTAATCGGAATGATTTTATTGACTTTTTTGATCAGATATTGTGGTCGAACAAAAATAGTCAAGTCAGCAGATTTGTCAGAAGTCTGACAAGATGGGCTTAAATACATTATCATTAAGTTAACGGAATTATCATATCAATCGCATCATGGCGACATTTTTGTGTCGTTGTTTAAATCATTGCAATTATTCATCCTGATATTTGAATGTTAGACCAGATTCTTGACTCTTCCCTCGCTCACAGTTTTAGAACTCCCTTAATGCTCCTGGTGCTGATCGTCCTAGAAGCTGTTTTATCGGCCGATAATGCGATCGCCTTAGCCGCCATTGCCCAAGGTTTAAAAGGCCCTAAGTTACAACGATATGCCTTAAATTTAGGCTTAATTGTGGCTTATGTGTTGCGGATATCTTTGATCTTAACCGCAACCTGGGTGGTCAAATTTTGGCAATTTGAGCTATTAGGAGCCATTTATTTATTGTGGTTGGTGTTTAATTATTTTACCTCCCAAGAAGATGCTGAACACCATCATCATGGCCCTGAGTTTACCTCCCTCTGGCAAGCGATACCCTTAATTGCCGTGACAGATCTCGCCTTTTCCCTCGATAGTGTTACTACAGCGATCGCCTTATCGGACGAAATCTGGTTAATTTTAATCGGGGGAACTATTGGGGTTATTACCCTGCGATTTTTAGCGGAATTATTCATCAGTTGGTTAAAAATCTATACTTATCTCGAAGATGCGGGATTTATTACCGTGGGATTGGTGGGATTAAGATTACTCATTCGGGTAATCAATGCGGAATTGGTTCCCCCAGAATGGTTGATGATTACGGCGATCGGCTTAATATTTGCTTGGGGCTTTTCTAAACAAAATCCAGACTCCTTGGAAGTGGTAGAAATTTCCTTGGAATCTCTGGAAAATTCCCTTAACAAAGAATCGGAAAAAATTTCTTCTTGATAATTAGAAAGCCTACGAAAGTAGGCTTGTTCTAGCTTTAGCTTTGAAGTTGAAGAAAATTGAATTTTTTATTCGTATAGCCAAGGGGTGATCGTCGGTTGCCAACTGGCTAGTTCTTTCTCATTAAACCATAAACTAATCTCCCGTTGGGCGGTTTCAATGGCATCAGAACCATGAATTAAATTCCGTCCAATACTCACCCCATAATCTCCCCGAATCGTTCCTGGGGCGGCTGATAAGGGATTAGTTGCGCCAATGACATTCCTGGCCGCCGCAACGACTCCATCTCCTTCCCATACCATAGCAACAACGGGGGAAGAACCAATAAATTCAACTAAACCGCTAAAAAAAGGACGTTCTTTGTGAACGTCATAATGTTCCTCGGCTAATTCTTTAGAGACTTGCATCAGCTTGAGTCCGACTAAAGTAAATCCTTTGGTTTCAAAACGACGAATGACTTCACCAACCAGTCCCCGTTGTACTCCATCGGGTTTAACCATGATAAATGTACGTTCCAAAGCGAACTCCTTTTTGCTGTTGACAAACCAGGTTGACACTCCACTGCCGTTCATGCGAGTGGATTCTTGGTTCAACGAGTCCACTTACCATAAAATAATTGCTTATTTTATACCAGAGGTGGTTCTCTCCCCAAGCTTTTACTTCATTGCAGAAGTCGATTCCGGTATGCCCTACCGTATCGTTCAAAACCTAAAATATTGGCTTATCTGGTACTTGAGCCAGTCCGGTCTTGGCGGTTTCCGTCGAGGAGGAACTGGCGTGGTGCATAAACATTTTACCTAATGGTGCTTTTCCCATTAGAACCCTATCTGTTAAGTTTTCAAGGCTTCGGCCGTGAGCTCAGCCGAACGGTGCGTTCATCCTTCGATGACTGGGTTTTTAAAGCGGTTGATTACCCTGCCCGCTATCCTTAATATCATACACCATATAAAGCCGTCCTAAAAGGCTTGCACTGAGCTTGCCGAAGTGACGGGGAACCTTAAACCCAATTTTTCGGTAAATTATATACCTAACCTGCATTATTCAGCAATTGATCAAAACTTGATTGTAAAAATCTTCGTGAATAATGCAGGTTAAGCTTTATTTATTGTTATGCTTTTGTACTATTATTCTTACGCAGGCGTTGTCTCACTAATAACAAACCACCGAAAGCAAATAGTCCAGCTGTAGCACCGGGTTCTGGTACTGAAACTGCCTCTTCAGGGGGTTGATCTGGTACCACAGAGATAGTCACTCGTGCAACCCCGTTGGGATACAAAGCTGTGTTGTTAAAATTAAGGTTAGCAAAGTCAAAGTCGTCTGGTCGATTGAGAAAGTCAGCAAAGGGGATAATCGGATCAGCTACATTTGTCACGACCCCGTTTTGATCTGCTCCTTGATTAGGGCCAGTTTGTCCGGGGGGTAGTCCTGGGAACAATGCATTTCCTGCCGAGGTAGAAAAGTCATTAACTTCTGTACCAGCATCATTTACTGTGTTCGTTTCACCGATGAAAAATGAAATCGTCGTCTCCGTACCATTGAGCAATGATAAAAGATTGTGGGTGGTAGGGCCACCATTAAATACTAAGTAGTCACTACTAGGTAAAAGCATTGAAGCGTAGGAGAAGTATTGGTTAGAGCTATCTGTTGCAATATCATAAAAGGACTCCGAGACAGTTGCTCCTGGTGCAATGGGACCAGATCCTACTAATCCGTCTTTACGGGTTCCCACTTGGGTTGATGGGACTGTAGCACTAACACGGGTCCCTCCACTAGTGTCTATATAGGTGAGATTATTAAGGAAGTCTGCGGAGAGTAGGGTTGCATCCCCATCTTCAGCAATGCTTTTTATTCCAGGTTGTGCGGGTCGCCCACCATCGTAGCTGTCAAAACTACCATCGTGAAAACCCACCCACACTGGTGTCAACTGGATGCCACCTGTTGGCGCAAGATTTTCTACTTCCACTTTGAGTGTCAATGCTGTGGCCGTTGATGCGGTTGCTAGTACCGAACCGAAAGCAAGTATCGAAGATAAGATTTTTTTGTTTTTCAACATGATGATAATTGAAGTATCCAAGATACTCTTGTTAGTTGTGCCAACCATAATATAGTGAAAATCTGATAGCTTGTCACGAAAAATTATCAATTTTTCCTGACAATGATGAGAGGGTTAGTTAAAAAATAAATATTAGGTATAACATTTTCTTAAGTTTCTTATTTTGTTGTAGCGATACACTGAATAGTGAAGGGTATTGCAAATATTTTCTCATGAATAAAACACTAATTAGTGCTGTCACGTTGATGGCCGGTCTTGGTTTGGCTACCTCTGCTCAAGCGGCTCAAATGTCCTTTAATGCTGAACTTAACGGCGATAAAGTTGTTAATGGGATGGGAATGAGTACCCCATCAGGATCATTGGGAACAGGTTTCGCAACCCTTGAATTAAATGAGGCAATGGATGAATTAGCCTATTCATTAACATTGAATGGTTTAGGTTTAATAGATCAAATGGGAACCGTCACTAAGATTCATTTTCATACAGGATTTCCGAATCAAAGAAGTCCCTTTCATGTGTTAAATATTTATGGGCCAGCAGATGATGCACATGCTGTATTTTCAAATCTTACTGCTACTTCTGTGACTGTTGATGGTATTTGGACTGATGCTGATTTTTGTGTGAGTCCTCCGACTGCAACTGGAGGCCCTCAAACTTGTGAAGGGAATAATGATACCACTAAGAGATTATCAGATTATGTCGATGACTTAATCGCGGGTGGAATCTATATTAACATTCACACTACAGATCCTACTTTTGGTTTTGGAGAAATCAGAGGAAATATTGAGGTAGCAACACCAGAAGAAGCAACTACTGTACCAGAGCCAGGAACCATTTTAGGTTTAGTAACCGTTGTAGGATTAGCGGGTTTTGGTTCCCGTAAAAAGAAGGCTTAATTTATCCTTATTTTTACCTAAAATTTAGCTCCCTAACCAATTAATTAACTTTATTTTTGACCCCCTAATTGGGGGCTTGATGCTGTTAACCAAGCCCGCTAAATCTTTTTTAGGTTTAGCGGGCTTTAGTTCCCGTAAAAAGAAGGCTTAATTTATCCTGATTTTTACCTAAAATTTAGCTCCCTAACCAATTAATTAACTTTATTTTTGACCCCCTAATTGGGGACTTGATGCTGTTAACCAAACCCGCTAAATCTTTTTTAGTGTAGAACTAGATTTTTATACGGCCAAAGTTCCTGAGCCTAACAATCTTTTTGGCATCATTGTAACCCTAGGATTAGCTACCCTAAAACTCAAGAAAAAATCATAGCTATAATTTTCACCCTATCGACCTCATATTTATCCAAAATCAGGTTAAGATAGACCTATTAATCTGGAGATGTTTTATAGAGCGTCTCTACAGATTTTGACGGATTTTGAAGCAGAAAAGCCATAGGCGAAAAAAATTTGAGTAGGCTGATTATAAGTGCCTAAACAAAATTAATTGCACGGTGGGCATTGCCCAGTGAAAGGATAAAACTCCTATCCAGAGGTTATTGTGGGCAATGCCCACCCTACGGTTTTTGTGTAATTAATTTTGTGTGCTGATTATATTAGGTTAAAATAAAGGATGATCTCTTAAAAATGAATCTTCTTTATGCAGACAATTACTGGAAAAACTAAGCTTCTCGGTATTATTGGCGATCCTGTTGAACATTCTTTATCCCCTGTGATGCAAAATGCAGCAATTAGTCAATTAGGTGTTGATTATATTTATATTCCTTTCCCTATCAAACAGCAAAATTTAGCTACAGCTTTGGCTGGATTTGCTACTATTGGAGTCCAGGGATTTAATGTTACAATTCCCCATAAACAAGCGATTTTACCTTTGCTATCAGAAATCACCACAACTGCTAAATTAGTCGGAGCAGTTAATACTGTTTGGTACACAGAAAAAGGATGGAAAGGAACAAATACTGATGTCATTGGCTTTTTATCTCCTTTAAAATCTTTGGCTAGAAATTGGTCAAATATTGTGCCTGTAATTTTAGGAAATGGAGGCGCAGCAAGAGCGGTTTTAGTTGGATTATCAGAACTAGGATGCCCTAAAATTAGGGTAGTAGGAAGGGATCAAGATAAGTTAAGACAATTTCAACAAAGTTGGTCTAATAGTGAGCTTAATGCTTCAATTGATGTGTATTCTTGGGATAAATTACCAGGGATATTATCAGAAACAGAATTGTTAGTTAATACGACTCCTATTGGGATGTTTCCTCATAATAATTATTCTCCCATTGAGAGTAATTTATGGGAAAAAATGCCATTAAATGCGATTGCTTACGATCTTATTTATATTCCTAGTCCCACCCAATTTCTCAAAGAAGCACAAGAACAAGGTTTAATGATTATTGATGGATTAGATATGTTAGTTTATCAAGGAGCAGCAGCTTTAGAATTATGGTTACAACAACCAGTTCCTGCTAAGATTATGAGTCAAGCTTTAAAACAATATTTAGGTTTATAGTTAATAACTTATAACCGATAAAATTGATAAACATCTTTGGCGGCTCTATGTAATAAAGAATGTCGATAAACTAAGGATTTGATTTCTTTAGCATAGCCTCCCCCAATGACACTGGCAACGGGATAACCTGCAGCAACACAAATACTTAATACCTGCATTTCTCGGCGATAAATTCCCGTATCTGTTAAAGATAATTTCCCTAAACGATCATTAACATGGGTATCAACTCCCGCATCATATAACACTAAATCTGGTTTAAATTGTGACAGTAAATCTGGTAAATATTGGGATAAAATTTGTAAATAACCATCATCATCTAAACCTTCTGGTAAGGGAACATCGAGATCACTTTGTTGTTTTTTAGCAGGAAAATTAACATCACAGTGCATCGAAAAAGTAAAGACGTTAGGATCATCTTTAAAAATCCAAGCGGTCCCATCTCCTTGATGAACATCAAGATCGACAATAAGAACCTTTTTGACTAAGTTTAATTGTTGTAAAACACGGGCTGCGATCGCTAAATCATTAAAGATACAAAACCCCGAACCGTAAGTAGGAAAAGCATGATGGGTTCCCCCTGCGGTATTACAAGCTAAGCCAAACTTTAAAGCTAATTTGGCGGTTAAAATAGTCCCACCGACAGCGATACAGGTTCGTTTAGCGAATGCCTCACTCCAAGGTAAACCAATGCGTCTTTGGGCTTTATTATCTAGGGTTCCTTGACAGTAAGCTGTGACATAATCAGGGGTATGAACTAATTCTAATAATGCTGATTCGGGAAAGTCTGGTATATAAATATTTTCTGGTTTAACAATATTATCACTTAATAATAATTCATAGAGTAAGCGAAACTTTTCCATCGGAAAACGATGGCCATCAGGTAACGGTACAACATATTGAGGATGATAAACAATGGGGAGATTCATAGTTTATAATTGTTATTTAAAGGCTATATAAGGGAAAATAAAATGAAATTTCAAGTAATTTTTACGTTAGATTCAGAATATCATGGTTATGTTGCAGAAGTTCATTCGCTTCCCGGTTGTGTCAGTCAAGGTAAAACAATGGATGAAGCTATTATTAATATTAAAGATGCTATTCAAGGATACCTTTATGTTCAAGAAAAGCACAGAAACTCTAGTTTTCATACAGTTGATGAGTTTTTGAGTTATAAATAAATTATTGATCAAGAATAATCCTCGCTAACAATATAACGAGGACTATCACACAATTAACCGTGAAAATAAAGGCTTAAGTATTAGGAGAAACTTCGGGATATAACCCTAATTCTTTAGCTAATTGACGAGCAACATGAATCAAAAACTTAGCCCCATCAGGGTTATTTTCATGGGCCATCATCGTTGCTACTTGCATCAAAGACTTAATAAAACCAGCATCGATTAATTCTGTGTTAGAACTCAAAACATCAGGCTCAGAGCCATTGGGACAACGAATCAATTCATCAATAAGATTAAAATATTGTTCTTGACGAGGCTGTGTCATGATTTTTCCTCAGATAGCAAATAAATTAGTCATCATCCTCATCGGAATCTTTGGTTAATACTTCAAAAACCGTTGTGGCACAAGATTCCCGATGTTCATCAATCGTTTTCACTCTTTCTGTAATCAATTTTGCTGCTTCTACCTGACCCAATTTTGCCAAAATAAAGCCTTGAGACGCATAAGCATTAAGATACAGTCGAATGGACGATTCATTTTGACGCTGGACTAAAATGGGTTTAAGTTGCTCCCATTCTAGCGGTAAGTTTTCGGTTTCCTGGATAATTCTTAAGACTTTTTTCGCAATCTTGAGAGCAATTTCGGGTTTATTCTTATAAAAAAAGAAGCGATAAGCCCCAATCAAAACATCTAGATTATTTCCGTCTTTCTCTAACGCTTGATTAATATATTGTTCAGATAAAACAGTATTTTGCCAATTATCTGTAGCCAAAATTAATAATTGTTTAACATCTTCTGAGACATCGTACCAAGAAAGTTGGTTCATGATGGTGTGGAGAGAAATAATTACGAATGACGTTTACTGAATTTCGACTTCGCTCAATTGTCCAGAAGCAATGCACTGAGCGAAGTCGAAGTGCTGACTTGAAAAAGGGGGAGGTTGCGCCGAAGCGCAACCCCAACCAACAGATCAGACTTACGCAGGTAAAGGAGCGTGAGTATAGCAGTTTTTGGGGCAGATGCGGGCGCAAGCTTCACAACCAATACAATTAACTTGATTGATTACAGCCATTACTTTGCGCTCGATTTCATCGTCATCTTCATCAACGAATTCACCGTCTTCGTTAAGGGCTAACAAAGATAACACATTCTGACCACAGACTTTGAAACAACGTCCGCAACCGAGACAGGTATCTTTATTGATAGACTGAACGAATTTAGGAATCCAGTCGAGTTTACCGAAGGTAAGACCAGTTAAACTTGCCATAAGTGTTCTCCGTTGTTTAGGATGGACGTTGATTGGACTGATCATGGCTAGTCATTCTAGGAGAGTGACTAACTTGGTATCCAAGGGGATTTGAGCCGCTTGAATTCTGTAGGAGCATGAGGCGCAGGGGGTGAAGTTGTATCCGCCAAGGAAGGGGAAGCTCTTTTAGGGCATTCCACTTATTTTTAAACACTTCGACTTGTAGGTGATAGTCGAAAGGGCTAGTCGGGGCGGAATTTAACTTCAGGTATAAAGTCATCCGATGTTGGGTTTCACTGGTAGTCGTTAACCAACAAGGGAAAATATTGTCGCTGTAGCCATCTGTTGAGCCTTTAAGCTCAGGAAACAGCAATTGATGGGCGCGGATGCCAATATGGGCTAAATTTGGGGGAATCGGTTCATCAATTTTGAGGGTACATCCCCAGTCAAGGGCCGTAATTTCATTGGCAGCAATAGGAAGGGCGCGGGAGAAATTCTTACAACCCGTGAGTTGGGCCACTCTAAAGTAATGGGGATAGTCAAAAACCGCTTGTTTTGGCCCTTGGATCAAAATGTTACCCTCTTCCATAATTAAGAGGTTGGGACAAAGCCGATAGGCTTCTTCTAGGTTATGACTAACAAAGAGGGTAACGCCTGGATAACGGGTTAAACTCAGTCTGAGCAGCTTTTCCAATTGATCCCGTAAATAGGTGTCTAGGGCGGAAAATGGCTCATCTAGCAGCAATATATCCGGTTCACTGGCCAATGCTCTGGCTAGGGCTACCCTTTGCTGTTGTCCCCCTGATAATTCCTGGGGATAGCGATCGCCTAATTCCTTCAACTGTACCGCAATTAGTTGTTTTTCTACCCGTTGACGAATGGCCCTAGATGAGAGGCCTTTCGGTAGGCCAAAGGCGATATTTTGGGCCACGGTGAGATGGGGAAACAGGGCATAATTTTGGAATAAAAACCCAATTCGGCGATCGCAACTTGGTAAATTAATACCCCGTTGGGAGTCAAATAATACCCGGCCGTTTAAGACAATGCGGCCCTGATCAGGGGTTTCTAAGCCAGCGATACAGCGTAAAATCATGCTTTTTCCGGCCCCTGATGCCCCTAACAGCCCTAGGGGTAATTGCTCGGTTGTAAAGGAGACATTAAGCAAAAAATTGGGGAATTGCTTTTTAATGTCCACGATCAATTCAACGGAAGCTTGGGGGACAGCAGGGCGAGAATTTTCCCAGGTTAAGGGAACAACCGGAGGATCAACCGTTAATAAGGTTTCATCGACTAGGGTAGGTTGTCCCTCTTTCGTCTTGATCTTAACCCGTCGGCGGGGAGGGTTTTCTGTCCAATAGTTAACGGCGATCACTGTACCTAGGGAGACAACTAAAATGACTGTCACCCAGAGTAACGCTTGAGCCATGGCCCCACTTTCTGCGGCAAAAAAGATGGCAATGGGGATGGTTTGGGTTTTCCCTGGGATACTCCCCGCTAACATGAGGGTTGCGCCGAATTCTCCCAAGGCACGGGCAAAGGCTAAAAGTCCCCCCGCAATTAACCCAGGTTTGGCTAAAGGTAGCAAAATTCGCCAAAATACTCGCCATTCTGAGGCACCAAGGGTTCTGGCACTGGCTAAGAGGTTGCGATCAATTTGACGAAATGCCCCCAAAGCGGTTTTGTACATCAAAGGAAAGGCGACAACGGTGGCCGCAATAACGGCAGCATACCAAGTAAAAATTACCGTTACATCAAACATTCCTAAGAGTTTTCCCAAGGGGCCATGTTTGCCTAATAGTAATAACAAAAAGAAGCCGACAACCGTTGGGGGAAGTACCAAAGGTGAGGTAAAAATTCCATCAATTAAGCTTTTCCCCTTTCCTTGATATTTAAACATCCACCAAGCGGCGATCGCCCCCACAAAAAAGGCGATCACTGTAGCCATAGCGGCGGTTTTTAAGGAAATCCAAACGGGGGAAAAATCGAGGGTCATTTTACTTCCTTCAAGGTAATGAGAACCAACTATTTAAGGCTGAACATCATTATCACCTGAGTCCTCCTATTTCATGATCTAGTCTATCACAATTAACGCTAAATTTCAAGGATCAATCACCTAGTTTTTCTAACGTAAATTGCCTTAGCAATTGACCTATCTAATGCGATTCTTGTCCCTCCAACTTTAACCACATAAGAAGGAAAACGCTGTTCTAATGTGATAGAAAGTCCAGGCATAATACCCATAGCAATTAATTTTCTGAGCAGATCTTCATCATTTTTACGAAACTGAGTAATGATCCCCTTTTCTTTTTCTTTCATCAAATTGAGAGCGAAAGATTCTACGGTAAAACTTTGAGTAAACATTTAAGGATTAACCTCCAAAATTAGTAACAATTGATTGAGTAAATAACCCATAGAAAAGGCAAACACTGTCACGAAGGTAGTAATCATAATTGTCTTTTTAATTCCCTGTTCTTTCAGCATAAATTTAACTTGAGAAAAACAAGGAATAAACAGGGTCAATATAACTGCTGCCACCACCAATTGTCGTCCCATTAAGATGCCAGAATGATGTAAATCAAACATTCCTGCCGCCCCATAATCACGGCGAAAAAATCCATAAAGAAAGACAATAGATGCTTGAGGAGGCAACCCCAGACTAATCATAATAGGTTCTAATATTTTAGTTAATAAGGTTAATAAACCCGTTAACTTTCCTATCCAAATTAGAACAGAACCTAAGATAAATAGAGGTATAACTTCACTCAAATACCAGCGAACACGGCTATAAGTTTTAGTCAAAATTGAGCGAGTATTGGGCAACCTTAAGGGAGGAATTTCCATATAAAAATAAGAAAGACTTCCTGGCAATGCTTTAGACATTAATAGCCCGACAACAGCAAAAATCAAAGTAATGACACCACCCCAGATAAAAAGGGCAGTAGTATCTTGAGAAAGCAAGCCAACAATTACCCCTAATTGGGCCGAACAAGGAATAACTAAAGCGAGGAGCAAAGAAACAATAAATCGTTCTCTTTTACTTTCAATGGTACGAGTAACTAAGCTTCCCACACTACCACAACCCAAACCTAAAATTAAGGGAATAATAGAGCGGCCAGACAGACCAATAATTTTAAATAAATGATCGACTAATAAAGAAATTCTAGGCAAATATCCACTATCTTCTAGGAGAGTAAACATTAAAAAGAAAGTGGTAACAATCGGCAAAATAATTGCAATTGAATAGCGAATTCCTAGGGTAAGTATTCCATAATCATTGGCCACTAAATCCTGTAACACAGTCCAAGGTAATAATTGAGCCGTGATCAAGTTAATAAAAGGATTGATTTTCTCAAGGAATAAATTATCTAAATTCCTTGCTAAAATCCCAGAGCCAAAACCACCAACTAATTGATAAATTCCGAGATAATGAATGATAAATAATAGGGGAAATCCGGTAATCGGATTAACGGTTAACTGATGAAAAAATTCCTCACTTTCCGTTGACTTTTTCTTAATTTTAACAATAGCAGATTCCTCAAGCTTTCGAGCAGCTTGATGACGAGTTTTAGCAATCACCAAGATCAAAGGATCACTAAATTGAGACTGCACAGAATTAACTGCAGTTTCAATGGCTTCAAAACTGGTTTCTTGCTCCCGTACTTTTCTCCAAAGTAAGGGATCTTTTTGGAGGAGTAAAAGAGCTAAACAACGCCGAGAAATTAAAGGCTGAATAGCTGCTTTAATCACGTTTTTATCGGAGGTAAGAAGGCACTCGATTTTAGTAATTCCTTCTTCAATAGCTGTAGGATAGCGCAGGTTGGTGGTCATAATTAGCCATCTTAGCTGTTAAACTTTGAATGCCTCGTTTTTGAGCAGCAGACAGGGTAACAACTGGGATACCAAGAGAGGCTTCTAACTGCTTTTCATTAACCCAAATCCCTAATTTTTCAGCTTCATCAACCATGTTAACAGCTAATATAACTGGGATTTGAGTTTCCATCAGTTGAAAGGTAAGGCTTAACATTCTATTGAGGTTTTTAGCATCAATAACATGAATTGCTACATCAAGATTATCTTGAAATAATAATTCCCTAGAAAACCTTTCTTCTTCTGTCATTGGCGTTAAGGAATACATTCCTGGTGTATCAATAATTGTGACAGGTTTTCCCTCAATTATTGTCTGACTTCGAGACACTTCTACTGTCGTACCAGGATAGTTAGAAACGGTGGTATAAGTCCCTGTTAAAACACTAAATAACAGGCTTTTTCCCACATTAGGAGAACCCACCAGGGCAAAGGTTGCTTGAGAGGGAATCTTTGGGGATTCTTTTCTCAAATTTGGTGGCAAAAACTTTTGCCAGTAACTATTTGATTGAGTGGTGGTATTTTGGCAAGTATCAGGACATTTATTGCATTTCATAGGTCGAGAAAATTACCTTAATATCAGTGTAATTTTTTTACGATTTATAAACAGTAACTAGAGCTACATAATCCTAAAAATATTTGATTTTTTTACTAAAAAAATAAGCCCTATATTGGCTTATCATACTTGCCTTTTTCAAACATCATCTAACTGGGTGATATTATTTTAAATAATTGTATAATTTTACATTAAATATCAAATTATTGTCGAGATATTAATCTAAATTAGTTTCAATTTTAGTAGAAATCCAATATAATTCTAGCCAAAGACGAGGATTTTCCTGTTGGAGACGAGAAAGAGGATCACGAATTAATCGTTTAGCATTGAGAAAAACGACTTCAACTAATCCTAAATTTTCAGCAATTTTTTTTAATTCTTTTTGATAGAAAACAATTTCCTTCCCGGCCCTACCTGCATAATAAACTCCCAAATAATGGTAGGGCTGAGAAACTGGATTAAGATAACCATCAATGATAGTAAGATAACAGTCATTCAATAAAGAGGCAAGCTCAGGGTAAGAATGACTAATAATATTACGATACTCTTGGACTAACTGTTCACTAATCACAGCCTTAATTCTTCCCCTTTACGTTATAAGATAGATCGGAAAATAGAGAAGCCTTAATACAATAATGTTTGATTTTGGTACATTTCTTGAGAAAGATACCATGATGACTAATACAATCTTCAACTGGAGAATTAGAAAATTGTAAAGCCACCTCATCAACGGGACAATTTTCATTAATTTTCGGACAAAACTTAGGCTTAAGACAAGACAGTTTAACCGTTTTATGATTCTTTTTAGACAACTCCATTTCTTGCCCAAAAAGAAACTCACTATAATCAGCCACATTGTCCAACCCAAGGATATTAAGAAGAATTTCCCCCATCATCCAAAAAGTTGTTTTGAAGATAAATGTTTTCCACTTTAAATTCATCGGATACATCAGCCAAACCTCTTGGGTTATGTTGTAGAATGAGAGACATAGAATCATTCCTCGGCACACTTCAATTAGAGATAGGAAGCCGTAGCAATAGCTACGACTTCCCCAGCAGATGGATGAGGAGAGAAAACCAAGAATAATCTAGGCCAAATAGGCTTCTTGGTAAGTTTTGATTGTGCAATCAGAACGGGGATAAGAAACACAGAGAAGAGCGAATCCTTTCTCCATTTGTTCATCATCCAAAAAACTTTGATCCTCTTGATCAATTTCCCCTTCAACGATTCTACCAACACAGCTAGAACAAGCACCAGAACGGCAAGAAGATGGAAGTTCTATGCCTTCTTCTTCAGCAGCATCAAAGATATAGGTATCTTCAGGAACTGTGATGGTAACATCTACTTCGGGGGGCTGATTTTTTTTGCCTTTGATCAAACGAACTTGATAGGTTGCAGTCATGATGTGTTCTCCTTCAGATAGGAACGTGAACCAGTGATTAATTAATCATTAAGGGCTTCAAAAAATGAAGTAAAATGACTAACTAATCAAAGCCTTTTTTAGCTACAGGGGGTAGCTTGGCCGCCGCAATTTGCTGTAGAGAAAGATTTGCCGCAGCCACAAGTTTCAGTTGCATTAGGATTCGTAAAGGTGAATCCACTTTGCGTTAAACTATCAACAAAATCGATGACAATACCATCTAACAAAGACACACTTTGCGGGTCAACATAGATAGGTACATTATTTTGGTCAAAACGTAAATCTTCTGCATTCGGTTGGCTGACCAAATTTAACGCATATTCGTGGCCATTACAACCACCATCTTTAACACCAACACGAATACCTGTGATTTTGCTTGACTCTCCGGTAAAGAAAGTTTGAAGCCGAAAAGCCGCTTTTTCTGTAAGAGTGACAGTCATGGTTTTTGGGGGGTAGGGGTGAGGGAGTGAGGGAGTGAGGAGAGCTTACTTCTGACTGGCTACTGAATTTCGACTTCGCTCAATTGCCGCGAAGTCGAAGTGCTGCCCACTGAGGGAAGTCGAAGTGCTGGCTGTTGCCTGTTCCCTAGCAACATAATTAGCTAACCGTTGTCGGGTAAAATTACCACAAACGGGACAGTTAGGATCATGGTAGGGACGGCGTTTGGCGAAGGTTGCAGTTCCTAAATCCATAGTCAAGAGTTGACCCGTTAAGGGTTCTCCTAGACCAGTCAAAAGCTTAATACCTTCCAAAGCCGCTAAACAGGCTAAACTACCGGAAACTGCGCCTAAAACCCCAAATCCCCAGCGATCCCAATCAGGTTTTTCCGGGAAAATGCAAGATAAACAAGGAGTTTCCCCAGGAATAATCGTGGTTAAGTACGCATCCATGCCACTCATGGCCGCTTCTACCATGGGAACCCCCCAACGAACACAAGCAGCATTCAGGAGATCCCGTTCTTTGAAGTCAAAGGCGCAGTCAAAGGCAATATCAGCCTGTTGTACTAAAGCATCTACGTTTTCAGGGGTGACGAAATCATGAACCGCCTCAATGTAAATCTCAGGGTTGATGTTTAAGAGGGTTTCCTTGGCTTTAAAGACCCTAGGTTGACCCACCCAACTATTGGTCATCAAAATCTGACGGTTGAGGTCATCAAGGCGTAAATCACCCCCACGAACCAGAATAATTTTACCAACCCCTGCCACGGCTAAGTATAGCGCAACAGTTCCACCGAGGCCACCTACCCCTGTAACGACAGCAGTAGAGTCCTTGAGGCGTTTTTGTCCTTCCTCACCAAAACCGGGAAGTTGTATTTGTCGGGAATAACGTTCTAATTCAGTAGGGGTGAATTCCATGATAGTTACTTAGTTTCGGCTTCTTTGGCTAAATCTTCCAGTAAGACTACATTTTTTTTGGTGTCTTTGAAGACTTTAAATAGTTTAGTTTCTAGGGGACTAGAGGTTTTAAATAGTTCATAGGCTTCTTCAAAAGCTGCCTTATATTTCTCTAATCTTTCACTTTCACTGAGATCTGGGAAGGCTTCATCAACTGCGGTGATAAGCAAAGAGAACTGCTTAAGGATATGGAGGCGATTAACGTTAACAAAAGTAGGGTCATAGCTAATACCAAAAAAGTCTAGGAAGTCTTCAGCATCTTTGAGTTTAGTAAACTCAGCTAAGGTTTTTGGAGTATCAGCACCAATGGTCATTTTAGGGTTTCCTCCCAGATGATAAGTTGTTTTTTCAGTTGATCAAGCTCACGAAAAATATCGTAAGTTCTTTGGGCTGCGTCTAGCAGGGTTTCGTAATCAGTGGGGAGTCCTTCTGCTAGATCATGCAAATCCATTTTCATTTGTCCGGCGGTTGAATTGAGTTTACGAACCTTCTTTCTCAGTTCTTCAACTGCTTCCGGCGTAGGTTGAATTTCAGTTGTTACTGTCATCTTTTTACCTCAATTAAACTGTCAGACATTTCATCATAAAACTTGTTGCTTTTTGGTGGGCATTGCCCACCAAAGGTTTTGTTAAAGTCTGGCAACTTCGGGAAATTTTTGGACTAATTCAATACCCGAATTAGCTAGTTTTTCTCCTTGTTCTTTTAAGTCTTCTAAGGAGTTAAAACCAAAGCGATGAGCATCTCTAAGAGAACGGGAAACTACCATTAATTTACCGCCCCAAACTAAGGCCCAGCCAAACCCTTCATGATTTAAGTCAACCACAACTTGACATAAACATTCGGTTTGTTTTTCGATCAGAGCAGCAACACCCCGATAGAAACACATAATTCTTAATTTAGTGGTTGGATCGATATCACCTTCTAGGGTTATTTCCCGTCTTTTCTTCTTAGGAATAACAAAGGGAGCAAGCACTAATTCATCTGTCCATAAGCGATACACTCCATAGTGATCGTAGGCGCGGATTTGCTGCACTAATTCCTTTAGGAAAGGACTATCTGCAACTAAGATAGGGGTTGTTTCGGCGTTACTTGTTGTTGTTGTCATAATAGCAATTACAGAGAGAACATTTCCGTTATCAATGAACAATTTGAAGTTTTTTTTGTCAAATTGTTCATTGAATCGAGGGATTAAAGATAATGATTAATTTCTTCAAAGTGATCAGTAAAAAGTTTACTTATTCCTTCTTACTTCTCACTTATTACTTATTTACTCATCATCTTCAAAACTGGTGGGGTTCGCTTCTTGTTGTAACACTTTGCGTAACCAAGGAGGAGGATTTCCTTTTAAAGTTTTGACTAATTCTGCCAAAATTTCGTCAATTTTTTCTGTTTCAGAACGGGCCTTAATTGGGGTAACATTTTTGCGAATTAAACGGGCGGCAGCAGTACCACCGATGGCAGAAACATAGAGTAATGTACAACCATTTAGGGCCTCTAATTTCGGCTCTAATTTATCTTCGTTACCATCTTCTTTTAAGTCTCCACCAAACTCTAAAGTATTGACAAAATTAAAGCCATTTGGTGAAACATCATAGAGATCAATTTTGCTGGCCCAACCAAAGTGGGCATTGATATGAACATTGTCACTGGTCGTAAATGCAACTTTCATGGTTTTCCTCTCAGATGAATAATATGAAACAAGGGGAAACTTGTGTGATTTGAACCCGCTTTAATGAAGCGTAGCGGGGCTATGTTTGGCTTCTTCTTCCATCAGAATATTGCCTACATCAAATAAAAATTGCATGGTGCCACGATACCCAACTAAACAGCGTTGTCCTAACCCCAATTTATCATAAATGGGATAACCCATGCGATATAAAGGGGCTTGAAGACGCTTAGAAAGGGCTGTTCCGTGAGAATTCGTAATAATTAAATCCGAACCTGCGGCCAAATCTTCTAAATCTGCTAAGTCACCAATGGTCACATTATCAATCGGTAAACTCTCCAAAATCGGGGATTTTGTTGTGGTAACAGCCCCTTGAACTTTGGCCCCCATTTCCGTTAGTAACCAAGCCGTTTGGTAGAGTAAATCTGGTTCTAAAGCTAAGCAAACTTTTTTGCCCCCAAAATAAAAATGGGTGTCCAGAATTACATCCTGTAACTGACGGCGTTGACGTTGTAAATTGGTGGGAATATTAGGAACTAGGGGAAAATGATGATCGCAACGAGAGGTTAAAATCTGGGATAACCGCCATAAGAAAGCATCTACCGCATCTAAACCTGCTAAACGGGGGAATACCTCATATTTCGTGCCAAAACGTCCCTCTAAAATTTGGGCAGATTTCCGCATACTTTCCCCGATCGCCAGGGTTAAACAAGACCGATTTAACTGCTTTAATTGAGTAATGGTGGTTCCCCCCGTCGTCACCGTATGAGGGTTGTCTTCTAAATGACCATCAAGGGAACGGGATAAGTCAGGAATCATCACAGGGGTTAAATCAAAAGCCTCTACAATGGACTTAAGTTCCTCTACATCCCCAGGAGACAGGTGAGAACTACACAACACCGTAACCTGCGGTTTCATGGACACTGTAGGGGGTTCATCACTGGCAAAGGGGCCATAATCTGTGGCCACAATGCTTTCTATAGCGGCAGTGTAACCATCTTGCAATGAACCTTTATAATCAGGGGTTGAGACGGAAATAATCGGTAAAGAGTTTAATTCTGGGTGCTTTTCTCTGATGATTTTGAGGATACGGCCCATATCATCCCCTCTCGTCTCCGTTAACCCAGTGGTTAACAAGCCGATGACTTGGGGTTTATATTTTTCAACAATGGTTAAAATTGCTTGTTCAACGTGATCTTCTCCCCCTAAAATGGTGCTAACTTCTGTCATGGCAGTAGTTGACAGGGGTATGGACTCACGGAAATGGCGCACTAACACCACTTTAGCAAAGGCTGTGCAACCTTGCGCCCCATGAAACAGAGGCATCATTCCTTTTAACCCTAAAAACGCTAAGGCCGCGCCTAAAGGTTGACTCATTTTTAAGGGGTTAACTGATAGAGACTTTTGGGGATTTAAAACTGTAGTCATTGACCTTCCTCCTGCTTTTTATTGTTGGGTTTTGGGGGTTAGGGGTTAGGGGTTAGGGGTTAGGGGTTAGGGTTAATGGGAAAACTTTCTCCTCACTTCCTAACTTCCTCACTCCCCCTACAAGCCTTCTGTTTCCAAATTCAACAAACTTTCATGTTCTTGTTGCCAAATTTCCCAAGGGGCCGCCTTCCGAACTTGTCGCCAAATTGGACTATGTACCGCTTCATCTAATTCCCTGGCCATCTCCACCATACCCACATATCCAGCATAAGGATGATGACGTTCTTGGTTAATATCTAAGAAAGGAATTCTCGCTTTGAGGGCTGTATATTGATTACGTCCCCCTGCTACTAATAAGTCAGCTTTGGTTTTTTCAATGACTCTTAATAATTCTTCGGGACTACCTTTTTCTAGCATAATCCCATCTTCACCCAATAATTGTTTGATACGGGCTTTATCTTCTTCTGTGCTTTTTTTAGTGCTAGTAGCAACAACTTCCATGCCTAAATCTTGGGCCGCGGAAACAATTGACCAACTCTTAACACCCCCAGTATATAACACCATGCGCTTACCTTTTAAGCGTTCACGATAAGGGGCTAAAGCAACATCTAATTTAGCAGTTTCTTCGGCAATAATTTCTTCCACTCGTACCATTAATGCCTCATCTCCAAAGAAGGTGGCAATATTACGAAGGCAACGATTCATATCACCAATACCATAGAAAGATTCCTCAATATAAGGAATGTTGTAGCGTTCTTTCATAGCAGTGGCCATATTAATTAGGGCCTTAGAACAAATCATCACATTGAGTTTAGCACGATGGGCTGTACATACTTCCTCATAACGAGCATCTCCGGTAATTTTTGCTAATACCCGAATACCCGCTTTTTTAAAGAGGGGAAGTACGCCCCACATTTCACCAGCGACGTTATATTCTCCGATTAAATTGATATCATAGGCAGTGATGTAAGGCGGTTCTTTTGTGCCAACAACGTGCTGTAATAAAGCCTCTCCTCCTAAACGGTTGCCGAGATTTTTACTGCCAACAAACCCAGGAGCATGTACAGGAATGATAGGGGTTTCATATTTATTAGTAGCTGCCTTACAAACCGCATCTAAATCATCCCCAATGAGGGCGGTGACGCAAGTAGAATAGACAAAAATAGCAGCAGGATTATACTTTTTAATAATTTCTGTGATCGCCTTATAAAGCTTTTTTTCACCACCAAAAATAACATCATTTTCTGATAGATCAGTAGTAAAACCCATTTTATAAACTATGGGGCCACTGGAAAGACTACCCCGACTATTCCAACTATTACCAGAACAAGCGATTGAACCATGAACTAAATGGGCCGCATCAGTAATAGGAACTAAGGCTATAGAAGCACCATCAAATGCACAACCACCTTGAGCAGAACCAGGTTGAGCCTGTTGAGTACAAGATTTATTCTTAGTCTGTCCCTCTTTATTATGATTATGCTCGCACCCCGGTTGGGTTAGCAACTCGTTGATTTTGCCTGTAGTTAATTTCATGACTGAATTCCCAATATTACCAGTGACAAAACAATTAACAATTGATAATTGATAATTGATAATTACATAATTTCTTGTTGCACTTCGGCCCGATCAGTGTGAACCTGTTATCTGTTCCCTTCTAACAAATATAATGAGCAACATCTTCACCGCAGACATCGGCTAAATAACTTAAAGCTTTGAGTCGTAAAACAACAAATTCCTGATAGAGAGGATTTAATTTACAGAGAGGAGGAATCTGGAATAAAGTCCGCCCCATTACTGTTATTTTGCGCTCAAAAGGACAAGAACAAGGAATTACTTTACAGAGAAGATGAGCTATCTTTGCATTGTTCACTTCGAGATTATTCACCCATTGTTTTAGGGGAAATAATAAATCAACAGCAGGTTTATGGTTTGTGGAATAAGGAGTAGGATGTATCATAACCATGTCCTCATCTTTTCAAAAATAATGGCAGAGAGTGAGAGTGAGAGTGAGGTGATAAAGCAGTTAAAAGTAAGAAGTTAAAAGTAAAAAATATTACTTATTACTTGTGACTTATTACTTATTACTTCCCAAAGAGGAGGGGAGAGGAGGGGGAGGAATACTCCCTGATCTCCCTTTTCTTCCTTGTCTACCTTTGATTAACGAACTAAGTCAAAGGAAATATCGGTCTCCGAAGGGATATTGGTGTTACGGTCAATTTCTTCAAAGAGACTGTTAACAAGCCAATTGAGCAGGTTAATCGCGCCATTGTAACCAATGGTAGAATAACGGTGCATGTGATGGCGATCGAAGATAGGATAACCAATGCGGATTAAGGGGATTCCAGTATCACGCCAGAGGTATTTACCATAGGAGTTGCCAACTAAGAAGTCAACAGGCTCGGTGAATAGTAAGGAACGCATGTGCCATAAGTCTTTACCACCCCAAACAGTGGCTTTTTGACCATAAGGACTAGCAGCTAAGAAAGCTTCAGCTTCGGCAATAAATTCCTTAGTAGAGTTGTGAACCAAGACATGGACAGGTTCAACACCCATCTCTAACATGAATTGTAACATTCCCATAACTAAGTCAGGATCACCGTAGATAGCTGCGGTTTTACCATGTAACCAAGCATGACTATCAGTCATGGCATCAACAGCACGTCCCCGTTCTAAGATTAATTCAGGAGGAACAGGATTACCAGTGATTTCAGAAAGTTCTGTTAAGAAAGCATCAGTGGCTTGAATACCCCAAGGACGGAAGGTTGCAGTGGGTTGCTTCCATTCTTTCTCGATGTATTCCCGTGTTTTTTCGGTGGGATAGGTTTGCAGAGAGATGGTTTTTACTGCATTGATAGCATCAGCACCTTCTTCTAAGGTTGTACCACCTTGGTACATTTTGAATTCACCATCATTAGGAGAATCCAAATAGAGTTCATTGTCACCTAAGATGGTAGCATTAACGCCCATGGCACCGACTAAGTGCTTCAGTTCGCGTAAGTTACCGATATAGGTTTCAAACCCAGGGATGAAGTTAACTTTACCGTTGGTGGTAGCAGCTTTTTTGCCTTCGGTTAAGTTACCGAGGACAGCTTTCATCATGTTGTCATATCCAGTGATATGAGAACCAACGAAAGAAGGAGTATGAGCAAAGGGAACGGGGAACTCTTGAGGAACAGAACCCGCAGCTTTGGCGTTACCAATGAAGGAACCTAAGTCATCCCCAATAACTTCTGCCATACAAGTTGTACAAACAGCAATCATTTTGGGTTTGTAGAGATTATAAGCATTCTCTAAACCTTCGATCATGTTTTTCAGTCCACCGAAGACAGCAGCATCTTCAGTCATGGAAGAAGAAACACCACTAAAGGGTTCTTTGAAGTGACGGGTAAAGTGGGTACGGAAGTAAGCCACACAACCTTGTGATCCATGAACAAAAGGAAGAGTTCCTTCAAATCCAACGGCAGCTAAGATAGCACCCAAAGGTTGACAAGCTTTAGCGGGGTTGATGGTTAAAGCTTCACGAGCGAAGTTCTTTTCCCGGTAGTCCCAAGTTTTTGTCCACTCAGCAATTTCAGCTACTTTCTCGTCAGAAGCCATACCTTGCATGGCTTTCTTGTTTTCAAATAACTCTTGGTACTCAGGTTGGTGGAATAACTCAACGTGGTCTTGAATCTTATCAATGTTCTGAGACATTAGTGATACTCCGTTTTCTTCGGTCAAGGATAGTAATGCAATACAAAAGAAAGAGAAGGGGGAGGGGGGATAGGAGGAAACTCGTCACCTCGTCCCCTAATTCCCTTGTCTTATTTATTCCAAGGAGATTTGATTAATCCCCAAGTAGGATTATTGAGGGCTAAATCCATATCCCGTGCAAAGATAGCGAATCCATCATAACCGTGGTAAGGACCAGAGTAATCCCAAGAGTGCATCTGACGGAAAGGTAGTCCCATTTTTTGGAAGACATACTTCTCTTTAACACCAGAAGCAACTAAGTCAGGCTTCAGTTCTTGAACGAATTTCTCGAACTCATAAGCGGTTACGTCATCATAGATGAGGGTAGCATCGCCTACATATTCGGTGGTACGTTTGTAGTCGTCACCGTGGGCAAATTCATACCCAGTTCCGACCATTTCCATGCCTAAGTCTGTGAAAGCAGGAACTACGTGACGGGGACGTAATCCACCAACCATCATCATGACGGTTTTGCCTTCTAAACGAGGGCGGTATTTAGCTAAGACATCAGCAGTCTGCTTCTCGTACTTAGCGATAACTTGCTCAGCTTTTTCTTGGATGGTTTCATCAAAGAGTGCAGCAATGGCGCGTAAAGATTCAGCAATCTTGGTAGGACCAAAGAAGTTGTACTCAAACCAAGGAATACCGTATTTTTCTTCCATGTGACGACTGATGTAGTTCATGGAACGGTAACAGTGAATCAGGTTGAGTTTCACTTTAGGTGTTTGCATCATTTCGTTGATGGTACCGTCTCCAGACCATTGAGCAACGACGCGCAGACCCATTTCTTCGAGAAGAATACGGCTAGACCAAGCATCTCCACCGATGTTGTAGTCACCAATGATGGCTACATCATAAGGAGTGGTTTCGATTTCACCCGCATCATCACGGCTGAATACGTAGTCACGAACCGCATCATTAGCGATGTGGTGTCCTAAAGATTGGGAAACGCCACGGAACCCTTCACAACGGACGGGAACAACGGGTTTGCCGGTGATTTTTGCCGCTTTTTTGGCAACACCTTCGATGTCATCACCAATTAAGCCAACGGGACATTCAGATTGAATGGAAATCCCATTGTTGAGAGGGAATAAGGTTTCGATTTCTTCGGTGATTTTGAGGAGTTTTTTGTCTCCACCAAAAACGATGTCTTTTTCTTGGAAATCAGAGGTAAAGTTCATCGTACCAAAGGTATCAACCCCAGTGGTTCCGATGTAGTAGTTACGACGACCAGACCAAGAGTAGTAACCGCAACCAACAGGCCCGTGGGAGATGTGGATCATGTCCTTAATAGGACCCCAAACAACCCCTTTAGAACCAGCATAAGCACAACCACGAGCGGTCATGACACCAGCGGGGGATTTAACGTTGGATTTTACTCCACAATCATCTTTGCCTTCTTCGTAAACATTGAGGTGTTTTTTACGTTTCTTGGCTAACTTCTCAGGGTAAGTATCCAGAACGTCTTGAATTAGCTGCTTTCTGTCTTCTACTTTTGACATAGTGTTCCTCTGTGATAGATTGGCGATTAGGATGGAACTTCGCCCTCGTCTGATTGACGAGTGGGGAGTGTGGATGAGGATGCAAGTTGCCTTGCGCTCACAGCATAATCACGAAAGGTAAGGGGTAAGGGGGTTATAGCGCGTAGCGCAAGGCAAAAGGTAAAAAGTAAAAGGCAAAAAGAATATAGTAAACTTCTGACTTCTGACTTCCGACTTCTGACTTCTTTAACTCCCCCATTTCCCAATTACATGGGCTTAATCAGATTAAGACCCTAGACTACTTAGAACCTCTGGTGAGTTGTTGTGCTGCCACATCAGCTTCCATAACTTTTTTGTACTCTTCTTCGGAACCAAGTAAACCGTAGTTGATCAACAGTTCTTCGAGTTCGTCGTTGTCAATGGGAGTGGGGATGGTGAGTTTGGTGTTGTTAACGATTTTGTCACCTAAATCACGGTATTCTTGAGCTTGAGGATGCTCAGGGGAGTATTGAATAACGGTCTGACGACGTAATTCAGCTTCTTGTACCTGTTTGGAACGGGGTACGAAGTGAATCATTTGGGTGTTTAAGCGTTCAGCTAACTCTTCGATCAATTCGATCTCTTTGTTAACGTTACGGCTGTTACAAATTAAACCACCTAAACGAACACCACCGGTGTGAGCATATTTTAAGATACCACGAGCGATGTTGTTGGCTGCATACATAGCCATCATTTCACCAGAGGTGACGATGTAGATTTCTTGTGCTTTTCCTTCACGGATAGGCATGGCGAAACCACCACAAACAACGTCTCCTAATACGTCATAGGATACGAAGTCTAGGTCTGTATAAGCACCTTCTTCTTCGAGGAAGTTGATGGAGGTGATAATACCACGACCAGCACAACCAACCCCAGGCTCAGGACCACCAGATTCTACACATTTGATGTCTTCAAATCCAGTTAGTAACACATCTTCGAGTTCGAGATCTTCAACTGAACCGCGTTCTGCAGCTAAGTGTAATACAGTTACCTGAGCTTTACAGTTAAGGATCAAACGGGTAGAGTCAGCTTTAGGGTCACAACCAACGATCATGATGCGGTTGCCAGCTTGAGCCATTCCGGCTAAGGTGTTTTGCGATGTGGTGGATTTACCAATACCGCCTTTTCCGTAAAATGCAATTTGACGCATAGTTGATTCTCGCTTGTTAGACAGTAAGTGTGTACAATTTTGGAAGGGTTTTGTCCGTCTCTGACGTAAAGATGATTCGTTCATTAATCGTCTGGTTTGGGCATTACGTCCCGTCGAACCCTCGATCTCTACGTCAGGCGTGATCTTTCTTCCTAGCAGAAGCCTAAATCTTGGTTAGGGACGGCTTCAGGGGTGGTGATGTTGATTAACTCAACATCTGGGGGAGAAACGACGCTTATGGTGGCGATCGCTCTCGACTTTTTTTTGTAATTAACATAGGCTTTACTTAGTTGGTTAGTTGGTTATTGATTTACACAGAAATTACAGTAATCTCAGGGGAGATGCGATCGCGTAATCTGGCTTCGATCATCATCTTCAAAGTCGCGGTACTACTAGCACAGGAACCACAAGCTCCTTTTAGTATCACTTTGACTAAATCTCCTTCGACATCAAACAATTCCACATCTCCGCCATCTTGTGCTAATGCGGGTCTAACTTCTTCTAGAACTTGTTGAATTAGGTTAATTTTTTGTAAGTTAGTTAAGGGTTTCGGTGCAGATTTCGCTTTAACAACTTCAGTCGCAACAGCAACAGCAGTGGCTTTTTCTGTCACAATATCAGCGATCAAATCATCGATATCCGCTAAACAAGAACCACAACCGCCACCTGCTTTCACATAATTGGTAACTTGTTCAGCAGTGGTTAAATCATTCTCTAGAACAATGCGGCGAATTCTCGCATCACTAACCCCAAAGCAACGGCAGATTAAAGCTCCTTCATCATCTTCATGATTATCTAAAGGAATGCCTCTGTAATTAAAGATAGCAGCTTCTAAGGCTTCTTGTCCCATCACAGAACAGTGCATTTTTTCTTCAGGTAAACCGCCCAAGAATTCAGCAATTTGTTTATTAGTCAGACTCAAAGCTTCATCTAAAGTTTTGCCTACTAATAACTCAGTTAAAGCTGAGGAAGAAGCGATCGCAGAAGCACAACCAAAGGTTTGAAAACGAGCATCAAGAATGACTTGTGTGGCTTCATCAATTTTTAGGTGTAATCTAAGAGCATCACCACAAGCAATGCTGCCGACTTCTCCCGTTGTAATTGCTTGTCCTTCTCCTTTTTCCGTAATCGTACCTTGATTACGCGGATTATAGAAGAATTCCATTACCTTGTCTGTATATTCCCACATGATCAGTTACCAGATAGTTAGTTGACAGTTGATAGTTGATAGTTGATAGTTAACTACTTAGCTAATGCTGCTTTTTCTTGCTCCTGTAACCAACTGGCATCATCGCTGTTGAAAGGAGACATAGCACGGAGACGGGCAATAGTATCAGGTAAGACTTCAATAACGCGATCGATCTCGTCTTGAGTCGTGAAACGGGACAGACTAAAGCGAATAGAACCGTGAAGGACACTATAAGGCAGTCCCATTGCTCGCAGTACATGAGAGGGTTCCAAGGAACCAGAGGTGCAAGCCGAACCAGAAGATGCACAGATGCCATACTGGTTCATGGAGAGTAAAATGGCTTCTCCTTCGATGTACTTAAAGCCAATATTCATCGTATTGGGCAATCTTTGTATAGGACTACCATTAACCACCGTATCAGGAATCAGGGTAAGGATGGTTTGTTCTAAATAATCCCGTAATTGCCGTTCCTGAGCGATATTAGGAAGGTGAGACTGAGCTAATTCAGCCGCTTTGCCTAATGCAACGATCCCCGCTACATTTTCCGTTCCTGCTCGACGGCCTCTTTCTTGGTGTCCCCCAACCATTGAAGGACGAAAACGGGTTCCTTTCCGTACATATAAGGCTCCAATTCCTTTGGGTGCATGAATTTTATGACCGGAGAGGGTGAGCATATCAATGCTGCTGTTACTCATATCGAGAGGAATTTTCCCGACGGCTTGCACTGCATCTACATGAAAGAGTGCGCCGTATTCCTTGGCCATTTGTCCCACTTGTTCAACGGGAAAGACAACACCTGTTTCATTATTAGCATACATGATTGAAACAAGGGCAGTGTTTCCAGTTAAAGAAGCTTGTACTTCATCGAGATCAAGTCTTCCTTGACTATCCACTGAGAGATAGGTTACGGTATATCCTTGTTTTTCTAAATTTTTGCAGAGATTAAGCACCGCAGGGTGTTCAACTTCAGTGGTAATAATATGTCGTTTATTAGGTTGGGCTGAAAGTGCGGCGCGAATGGCGGCATTATCTCCTTCTGTCCCACAACTGGTAAAGATGATTTCGGAAGCTTCTGCCCCTAATAAGGAGGCTACTTGTTCTCTACCTGTTTTAACAGCTTTTCCTACTTGTCCTCCAAAGCTGTGCATACTGGAGGGGTTTCCGTAATAGAGAGTCAGGTAAGGCATCATTGCGCCTAGCACTTCTTCATCTATTTTCGTCGTGGCATTGTTATCTAAATATATACAATCTCTCATCACTTTGTACCAGTTAGGGGTCAGGGGTTAGGGGTTAGGGGTTAGGGGTTAGGGGTTGAGGAGACAAGGAAAAGTTTAACTTGTTGCCAGTTCCCTGTTGCCTTTCCTACTTAATTACTCACCGTCGTTAAGGTTAAAATTTCTTGGGAGTAAATATCAAACCACTGTTCCCAATAAGAGTTAGTTTGTTTTCCTTTAAGTCTGGCTACCAAGTTGTTATAGCGGTTAAACCAACTGTCCCAATAATCAGCAACTTGGTTTTTGAGTCCCCCAGTGACTTGATAGGTTGGTAAACAACCGGAGTTGGTGGGACAGACTGAGGCGCACTGGGGGGTTCCATAATAGCCTTGACAATCATTACAGAGAGTAGGGTCAATGAGCAACACATTATTTTGTATTTTGATAGCACCTGTGGGACAAGCCTTGTGACAACGATGACAGGTGATACATTGATCAGTAATGGTGTGACTCATGACGCTACGCTCCGATGTTATTGATTAATATTGTCTAAGCTAAGGGGTAAACAACTGTAGTCTTTGGAAAACCCTGTACAGGGGGGAATGGAATAGTCATCAACACAAGTGTTACAGTTACTTTCTGCCTTGGTATTCGATGAAACCGAGGGGTTGATGAGGGCGGTTTGATAACTGCCTTGGGGGGAAACTTGGGAACCTTTGGGACGATCTAGGGTATAAGTCATAGCTTATTAGGCTCCTGCGTTTTGTTTCTGCATATACTGTTCATAGAAGTCGATAGCCACTTTATCGATGACATCGTAAGCTTCAACTGGTTCAATTCCTGCTTTCCGTAGTTCTTCTTGGGGACAGTTGCCGATTTTAGCAGAGAGAACACCTTGACAATCAGAGATGGATTTAATAATGTTGTCTAGGGTTGCTTCTTCGCCGTAACCGCTTTGGCAATAATGATCGACTTTGCGGTGGGCAACAAATTTAACTTCTGTGCCGTCAACTTCAAAGATTTGGAATTCTTTGGCATGACCGAAGTGTTGGTTAACTAAGCGGTTGCCTTTGGTTGCTACTGCTACTAAGATTTTAGGAGCATTTTTAACTTTTTTCTCAGCCGCTTGTTTTGCCTTAGCTTCTTTCACTTCGGCGGTAAATTTTTCGATGTTGGCATGAACTTCTTGACGTTGGGCTACATCATATTCAGGAGTCATTTCTAGGAATTTATCTTTGGTGAATTCCTGAGAACGATCTTCTCCTAATAATCCTACCGCATCCGCCCGACATTGGCGACAGTGGCGCATCATTTTCATGTTGCCAGAGCAGCTATCCTGAACCGCTTTTAGTTCTTTGGGGGTGGGGCCTCTTTGTCCCGTTAACCCAAAGTGGGTTCCATGTTCAGGGGCTGAGATCAAGGGCATAATGTTGTGTAGAAATGCGCCTTTAGATCTGATGACTTCGTTAACTTCTGCTAGATGGTGATCATTAACACCAGGAATCATAACAGAGTTAACTTTACATAATACATCCGCTTCTCTAAGAGCATCAAGGGCTTCCATTTGCTTCTCATGGAGGATTTTAACCCCTTCGATGCCTTTGTAGCGTTTGCGATTATAACGTACCCAAGGATAAATCTTCTCCCCAATTTCGGGGTCGATCATATTAATGGTTAAAGTAACGTGATCAATATTCAGTTCTTTGATGCGATCGATATATTCAGTTAACATCAATCCATTACTGGATAAGCACAGTTTAATATCGGGTGCTTTATCAGCGACTAATTCAAAGGTGCGGAAGGTTTGTTGGGGGTTGGCTAAAGGATCACCAGGGCCGGCAATTCCTAAAACAGTCATTTGAGGAATTTTACCACCAATTACCAAAGCTTTATGGGCCGCTTCTTCTGGGGTCAGGACTTCGCTAACTACACCAGGACGGCTTTCATTGGCACAGTCATACTTGCGGTTGCAATAGTTGCATTGAATGTTACAAGCAGGGGCAACGGCAACGTGCATCCGTGCATAATGATGGTGAGCATCTTCACTGTAACAAGGGTGTTTAGCAATGCGTTCTTGAATGCTGACATCAATGGTTGGTGAAGTCTCACCCGTTGAAGGGCAAGCACAGTCTCCACTTGATTTGGGAATAAAGGAAGTTCCCATGGGAGTTACTTTTTTTGCCGTCGATGCGTCAGCGTTGATTAGACCAGTAGATTGTAACATTGAATTCCGTGGAGTAAGAGGGTGACAAAAGCGTGACTTAAGAGGTTTGGGTCACTTGCTTTCAAGAGCAAAGGGTAAAACAATGAACTGTGTGTCTTCGGCGTTGTAACCTTTATACCATCCCCCTGTTTAGGGCTTCTGCTGTGGTGAGTGGGTTCAGATTCATTGGATTACTTAGAATGTACTCAAATCCTCAATCCTTTAATTAGTGCGGGTTTGAAGTGACTAAATTTTTTAAGTGGGTGCGGGGTTCAGGTATTTTTGAGGCAGGGTTACAGTATTTTCTCGGAGGGTGTCGGGTATTTGTGTACTCAGGTTCTAAGTCTTTTCACGTAAGGCTTTCAGTTCATTATTTTGTTTGTTTTACCCCTCTCATTCTACACTCAAATTGTCGGGATTGGGGGTTAGGGGTTGGGGGTTAGGGTTAAAAATCCTCTCCTCTCCCTGTTCCCTGTTCCCTGTTCCCCGAAGCCCGTTCCCTCTCTAACAAAAGCACCGAGATAAGCATTCCAAGCCTCCTCAGTGCTGTCACGGAATTCAATTCTGTATCTAATGTAACATTTTCTTTGAGTGAGATTTGTTAAGCCCAAATTTTGCTTTAAGTGACGGGGGTAAAAACAGCTAAAACCCTTATCTGATGCTGGTTTTATTGATAGTTTTCGTCTTAAATGTTGAGTCCTAACATAACGCCCCGAAAAGGCAGGACTAAATTAGCTCAAACCCTGATCTGATGCGGGCATAAACCTGAGTGCATAAATGCCAGTCCATGCACCTATAAATACTGTACCCCTCCCCAAAAAATAATCACACCCCTCCCCAAAAAAAAGTTTATTTATCCCTCAAACCCCAATCCCATCAGGGTTTAGGAAAATATAATTTTGTCTTAATAAGTTTAATAAACTTGACTCACCTCCAAAATCGACTAGGACATGGGGGGACTTGGTATAAGCATAACAACTAAGTCTATGTGAAAGCACGGAATTTAATGTTTGGATCACTCCCTGTCAGAGAGCGTTGTGGAAGTCCAACAGAAACCTTAATTTCTGCCCCTAGAACTTCTCAACCCAACCTATTTCAATCTCTGTGGCAAGACTTTCAGATCATCTTTGAAAGAGATCCCGCAGCCCGTAATTGGTTAGAGGTGATCTGTTGCTATCCTGGCTTACACGCCTTAGCAGTGCATCGCATCTCCCATGGATTATGGCACAGACAAATCCCTTTTGTGCCGCGTTTTCTCTCCCATATCGGACGCTTATTCACAGGTATTGAAATTCACCCAGGGGCCACCATTGGCCAAGGGGTGTTTATCGATCATGGTATGGGTGTTGTCATTGGTGAAACGGCCATCATTGGTGATTATTGCCTAATTTACCAAAATGTCACCCTCGGTGGCACGGGTAAGGAACTAGGAAAACGTCATCCCACCCTTGGCGATCATGTCATTGTCGGGGCCGGAGCCAAAGTTTTAGGCAATCTCGAAATTGGCAATCATGTCCGTATTGGTGCGGGTTCCATTGTTTTACGCAGTGTCCCTAATGATTGCACGGTAGTAGGAGTCCCAGGTCGAATTATCTCCCGCAGCGGCCGCGGTTGTCCATTAGAACATGGAAAACTGCCGGATGTTGAGGGCCAAATCATTCGGACATTATTTGACCGAATTGAAGAATTGGAACAAAAGATACAAAAACTACATTGACCCTTCCCTTACAATTATGTTGACACCTTCCTATCCTGATGCTTTAATCAGTCAAGTTGAGAAAGTTTCTCGCAGTGAACGCTGGATGGTTCACCAACGCCTTCAAGAATTAATGATTCCTTGTTGGTGTCCTGAGGATGGTTCTCTCTGGGTAGAAATTGAACATGGTATTCATGCAATTTTACTACGCAGTGCCGTCTATGGGGCGATCGCCTCTCGCCAAGAATTGGTGGATTGGCTGGAACGATGCTGGGAAACCATTGATTCTGATTCGACTAAGTCTTACATAAACTGAGAACATTGATGATAGCTCAAACTCTGTTGGGTTTTCTCTCCCCAAACAGAGGTAAATATTATTAGTTAAGTTGGTATTTGCCGCCACCCCAAGCTTTTCTTCAGGTTTCTAAGTTACCGCCTAAACCCTAACCAATCTTTGTATTGGCGTGTTGATAACTGACTTTCAGTGCTGTCATGGAAAACAATTCAATTTCTACGGAATTTCGTCAATTTTTACAACAAGAACTGGCCCTGTCACGAGATGACCTAGCCGTAGTTCTCAACAATCAACGTCAACCCGGCGACCCCATTCCCATGCTTCTCTGGCAATATGGCTTAATTTCCCTCGGTCAACTTCAACGGATTTGGGATTGGCTTGATGCTCAAATTCAATTCCAGTTACCTTAAGCGGGGGCTGATCTGAGGAGTTAAAGAATGAAACCTATCTATATTAATGATACAACCCTACGGGATGGAGAACAAGCGGCCGGAATTGCCTTTAGTGCTGCTGAAAAAATAGCGATCGCCGTTCTCATGGATGCCATTGGTATTCCCGAATTAGAAGTCGGTATCCCGGCCATGGGAGGCAGTGAAGCGGAAGCGATCACGACTATTGCCCGTCTAGGGCTAAAAACTGCCCTGTTAGGCTGGAACCGTGCGGTACGCTCGGATATTGAAGCTTCCATCGCCTGTGGACTAAAACGGGTTCATATTTCTGTTCCTGTTTCTGAAATCCAAATTAAGGCCAAATTTCAGGGAAAATCTCGTCTAGTGTTTGAACGCTTACGAGATAGCCTTAATTTTGCCCTAGATCAAGGTTTATTTGTCTCTGTCGGGGCCGAAGACTCCTCCCGTGCAGATGAGGGGTTTTTATTAGAAGTGGGGCAATTTGCCCAAGAATTAGGGGCTTCCCGTTTCCGCTTCTGTGATACGGTGGGCATTCTAGATCCCTTAACCACTGGTCAAAAAGTGGAAAAATTGGTCAAAGCCCTGTCTATGCCCATCGAAATGCACACCCACAATGATTTTGGCCTAGCCACTGCTAATGCTTTAGCGGGTTTACAGGCCGGGGCCATATCCGTTAACACCACCGTTAACGGGTTGGGGGAAAGAGCAGGAAATGCGGCCCTAGAGGAGATGATCATGACCCTTAAACAACTATACAAAGTTGATTTAGGCATGGATACATCTCGCTTACGGGAGTTATCCCAATTGGTGGTCAAAGCGTCTGGGGTGGCCCTTCCTCCCTGGAAAGCGATCGTCGGGGACAATATCTTTGCCCATGAATCAGGCATTCATGCTCATGGGGTGTTACAAAACCCCCAAACTTATGAGCCTTTTTCCCCGGATGAAGTGGGTTGGGAACGCCGCTTAGTGGTGGGTAAGCATTCAGGACGACATTTATTGGCTAATGTCTTGAATCAACATGGGATTAGTTTAAACCGTGACGAATCCCAGGTTGTGTTAGATGCAGTGCGTCATCTATCAGTTCAAATGAAACGGAGTTTAACCGTTGAAGAGTTACTCGATTTAGTACCTAATAGGAGAATGTCTCATGGGATTGTATAATCCAGGCGAAATTGAACTTAATGATCCCCCTGCTTTTGAAATGGAGCAGAAGGTGCGTCTTCGTAAAATGATTCGCAATGATGGCACTTTCCCCGGCAAAGAAATAGGAGAAACTTTAGCAAAGAAGGGTGATGTCGGTTATGTTGTCGGCATTGGAACCTATCTCCAAAGTTACTACATTTATGCTGTCCATTTTTTGGACAATGGTTACATTGTAGGCTGTCGTCGCAAAGAATTATTATCGGCTGACGAAACTGATTTTGATGACTTTGATGATGAGGAAAATGAAGTCATTGTCGAGAAGTCGGAAGTGGGAATTATGTAAATTATCAATTCTCAAGACTTAAGTTGAGAATTCATTGTTTACCCACAATTAACCATTCACTAATT
Source organism: Crocosphaera sp. XPORK-15E (assembly GCF_034931425.1). Lineage (NCBI taxonomy): Bacteria > Bacillati > Cyanobacteriota > Cyanophyceae > Chroococcales > Aphanothecaceae > Crocosphaera > Crocosphaera sp. XPORK-15E. Next base: position 207,680 of record NZ_JAYGHQ010000004.1, on the reverse strand, counting down.
AGGAGTTTTGCCATGAAGGTTATGTTACGTAATGACGCTCAAGGAAAATTATCGGTTTATGTTCCGAAAAAAGATTTAGAGGAAGATGTAGTTAAACAAACCGTGAGTGGAAATGGCAAAATTTTGACCTTAGCTAATGGTTGGGAATTGGAATTTGCTACTTTAACCGATGAGACTCAATTACCTCAAACATTTGAGGCAAAATTGCTGTCCTAGTTCTCAACATTTTTGTCGGGGTAATTCATGAATTACCCCTACTCAGAGAATTTAGCTTTGTTACCAATAAATATCTTTCACCTAATCCTCTAACGATATCTCTTAAGGGAGTTAGTCATGAGTTCAGTTCATTCTAGTCAAATTTCTCCTTTCCAACTGGAAGGGCAATTTATCGGATTTATTTATAAGTCAAATGGTCAATCAAAGTTCTTAAGATTGGCTGTTGGCGAACGAGAATTACGGATCAAATTAGATAAAAGTTTACGCAATTCTCAAGGCTTAGGTTTGATTGCTGGTGATTGGATTTCTATTGCAGGAGAACAAGCATTTGAAGGCAGTTTTACCAAACTAAAATTAAAAGCCTATGAAGTAAATCGCCTTAGTTGTAAGTTAGAATGTAAAACCCAAGATTCTAAACAAACAACCCCAATAACTCAAGGTTCAAACTGTCAAAAAAAGGGCAAAATCTTGTTATGTAACAAGTCTGATTGTGCTAAAAATGGCGGCAGAGAACTTTTTAATACTTTGGAAAAAACGCTCTGTAATTTGGGGTTACAAGATCATGTAACCATTGAAAAAACCAGTTGTCAACATCGCTGCGGTAAAGCCCCTAATTTGATTTTGATGCCTGGAAAAGCTAGACACAGTAAACCCAATCCTCAAACCATTTCAGAACTACTTGAAGACCATTATCTCAATTCTTTGAACAATCATGGCTAAGGTTATTTTTTACGAGAAACCAGGGTGTGGAAATAACACCAAACAAAAAAATCTACTCCTCGCTGCAGGACATGATTTAGATGCACGGAGTCTCTTAACTGAGTCTTGGACACCTGAAACATTACGCCCATTTTTTGGGGAGTTACCTGTTAACTCTTGGTTTAATCCTAGCGCACCTCGCATTAAATCGGGTGAGGTAATTCCTGATAATGTAACTGAGGAAACAGCCTTACAATTAATGATAGCGGATCCTCTCTTAATTCGTCGTCCTTTAATTCAAGTTGGGGACATTTTTAGGGTAGGTTTTGATCTTGAAACTATTGACGCTTGGATTGGTTTAAACCCTCAAAATCCGGTGACAGAAGATTTAGAAACCTGTCCCCGTAGTCATGAAACAAAACCCTGTGCAACGGTTCATTAATTTAGGTTTTTTGTAGGGGTAATTCATGAATTACCCCTGCGGTAGCTGATAGCTTCTGTAAAGAATTAATCACAACTTGGGCAGCTAAACGCCCCGTTTGGGCTGCCCCATTCATATAACTATAATACTCCTCACTAAATTGTTCTCCTGCAAAAATTAAATTATCAATAGCAACATTTTGAGCTTCCGTTAAATCCTCAGATTCTCTGTAAACATAATTAGTAAATTTAGTGAGTTGTCCAGGTTTAAAATTTGTGTACGCGCCTTGGGTAAAGGGTTCTTGTTGCCATTGCGATCGGTAAAATTTTCCTGTAGAAGCTAGTTGCAGGCCATTGACTTGATTATCTAATTGTTTAATCAGAGTTTTAGCTAATAATTGATATTCTGGATCTTTAGGATCTAATACTTCTTGACTTCCTAGATAAAAGGTGAGAATTTCTGATGAAGATTCCCAAATTTCAGAAGCCCCAAAATCTGTCCAAGCTTCTTGAGTAAATCCTTTGTTTTGTCGCCATTTAGGTTTGGTAAATGTCCCTAATATTTTCTCATTACTGCCTAATGAAACTTCTTGAATAAATGCTTTTAATTCATCAGGAAGATCAACTTGTAAATCAAGTTGACGTAATAGATGAGAAGGAATGGCCAAAATAACATAATCTGCTATAATTTCAGTTTTATCTTGAAAAGTTAAAATAAATTGTTTATTATCTTTTTTGAGACGTTTTAAAGGTTTATTCTTTTGAATTTGTTCTGATTCTAATTGTGCCACTAACTGGTTAATTAGTTGACTACTCCCCCCTTCAATGATATAGAGTTCATCACTATTGCCTAAAACTTCGACTTTATTATCACTAACTTTCAAAAGATTAATAATAAGTTGTAAGGCTGAGGAATTTTCTGGTTCCACGCCATATTCTGTGCGAATTGAACTTTCTAATAAAGCACGAACAACAGATTGTTCTATTTTATCTGAGTGATTATCTAAATATTGAGTAACAGAAAGAACATCTAAAGTAGGGGCAAATTTTTCAAAATCTTTGTCGAGTTTAGACCCATCATCAGCAATTTGTTTAGCTATGGGTTCTAGGAGTTTCCCTAGGTCAGATTCTGGCCATTGTTTCCCTTCATAATAATAAGCAACTGGGGGATAAGGAGAAGACAAAATTTGTTGCTGACGATTAATTAATTTTATTCCAAGGTCTTTAACTAACTCAAGCATATCCTCATGATCTGAGTTAATAAAAGTTCCCCCTAGATCAAAAGTATTTTGTTTATTTTTAACGGTGTAAATTCTTCCTCCAACACGAGAACTGGCTTCATAAATTGTGGCATTAATACCTATTTTTTTGAGATGATAAGCCGCATTTAGTCCGGCCAAACCTGCCCCAATTATTACTATTTTTGGTGTCTGATAACCAAAAACAGAAGAATGACGAGGCATATTGATAGCAGCGAGGGCAGTTCCACCCCCTAAGATAGCAGTTTTTAAGAAGCTTCTTCTCGTCAATTTAGGCAGGTGTTTAAATGTGGGTGAATGATTTAATAAGTCAATTAGACGGGAAAAAATAAGGGTGTGCGGCATATTTATTTAATCCGAATATTTCTTATTTATTTTAACATAGCGGACTAAATTTTAGGTTGCCTAGGCAACCTTTGTTTATCTAGCTTAAAATCTTAAATTTCCCTCCTGCCTCCTGCCTCAGACTAAGTGTTTTAGGACTTGACGTGAAAAGTAAGGTTCAATAATAGCTGATGAAAGGCTCGCTTAGGTGGGCTTTTTTTTATTTCACTTTTACCACTTTGTGGAATTCATAATTCATAATTAATAACAAACTAAATAAAAAATTAGAGACGCTATAAAAAACGTCTCTAATAAAAGATTAGGAGAAAAATCAATTAGAACTAATGAGCTACTGTTCTAAATTGCTCAAAGATTTGGCAAAACTCCTCATAACTTAGTTCATGATCGCCGCTGGTATCAGCTAACTTTAACATCTCCTCAATTTCAGAATCAGAAAGTCCTGTATCAATGTCTCTCAAACATAACCGTAATTCTTCGAGACTAATGTTACCAGATCCATCTGTATCAAAGAAACGGAATCTTTGCAACATGGCATCTTCAGGCGTATCCTTTAAATCTCGATGAATTAAGTTAGTAAATTCCACAAATGTGAGACTATTACTATTAGGATGACCCGTAATCAAATCCATGACTTCCCGTAATCTTTCCGAGGAATAAGAACGGCCAACCGCCCTTAATAAAGCGTGCAATTCGGCAACTGATAAGGAATTATTGCCATCCTTATCAAACTTCTTGAACGTCTGTTCATAGAAAGCCATTTGCTTTTTATCAATGGTTCCAATATTACAGGAAACCCCTTCTTTTCCTTGAGCAATCGCGTCCAAATGTTCAATGGCACTCAAGGTATAAGCCATGGTTTGCCACAATTGATTCGGATTGGAATGAGTCAGGATTTCCTCTTCTTCTTCAGGAGTAATCGAATATTCTTCCCGAATTGCCTGAACCGTTTTCAATTCTTCGGCTGATAACTTTTTCAGCACTTCATTGAAGTAATCAAAAGATTTTTGTCCCGTCATGACATCAAAGATATCTAAAACCATTGCCTGATGGGGATGATCTTTTGATGACTCAACAACCGTATCCAAAAGGGCTTGACGATAGCTTTCTTGACGCAACCAATCTTCATGATTTTTGCGGTTAATAACATCAAGAACACTGGGATTTTCAACCTCAAGTTCCGTGACAATTAACCCATGTTCTTCATCCGTAATATTCAGTTCAACCCGCATTTGTCGGAAAAACTCAAGACTACCAGCAATGTCAATATAGCCCTCATTTAAGGCTTCTTTGAGAATTCCCTTATAAGCTTGTAGTTGTTTTTGCTTATCGAATCCAGGTAAAATCTTGGCGAGTACATAAACTTCATCAACATTTAGATCATCGAGGGAACGACCATCCAAAAATTGAGAAATGTTGAGTTTTAACTTGCCTAACTGTTTCCGTAAACGATTTGCCAGCCCTTCTCTTTGGTAAACAGAGGGATTTCTCGGCCAAGTCCGATATAACCATAACCCACTACAAACTGCCATTACCAGAGGGAAAAGGTAACGTAATTGGACGGGTAACAATCTTACAAAGTTACTGCCACCAAAGATGAAGAAGAAGTTGAAGATAAAGAAGGTACAGAGGGTAAATAATCGATGACGAATGATCTCGTTAGTTACCAATTTATGGTTACGAAAACGATAGGCTTTGTAGAATTTTTCAATTTTACGCCCTAGATAATAACCCACTAAACCAAAGACACCAATAGTTAGGGGTGCAGCAATTAGTTTGGGAATGGGAATGGACTGATTAAAGATGTAAAAACCTGGGTTAAATAAAGTATCTAACTGGTTTTCTTGATGGGCCCAAGCAGCGGAAAGTAGATATTCCCAATTACCTGCAAACAGAAAAGGATAAACAAAATAACCAACCGTTAGACCAACATAAGCATAGTAAAGCCATTGAGATTCGGGCTTAACTATAGCATCCCAGTAAGAGCGTTCTGAGTCAATATCTACACAGGGACTATGACAAGCGACACAAGCACTATTTTCTTTCCCTTCTGCATTAACAGTACGACACATAGACTGGGTAATAGCTTGACGCTCTCCCGTATGAGCCGCACTATTAAGGAGTCCTCTCGGTTCCCCAAACACCTGTTCAACCGGGGCCATGGGACAAATAAATTGACACCAAGATTTGCCCGCATAAAAATAGTTAAACACCATGGCAGAAGCAATGGTTGCTAACAGAAAAACTCCCAAAGAAAGTCGATTAGAATTGTAAAACAAAATTCGACCGGTTATACCTACATATAACAAAAATAATTGTAAATATAGGTGATTGCGAGCTAACCAAGAATTAGGATCAACTTTAACTAATTCAGAACGGGTTTTTCCGGTGGTAGGATCGACCTTTTTCCGATGTCTTTGAAATCCCAAGGCACGGGGCAGTTGGGACATAAAAGATAGGGGACAAATCCGTCGCCACGCCTCAAGGCCGAGTACCATTACCGCAAAGACACCAATGGGGACAATGAAGGCCCAAAACATGATTGCACCAACGGCATAGGGAACTTCTTGCATGCAGTTCCCTTGAATCTTCACACATTCTAAGGCGGTAACGTTGCTGATGCTTAGCGGACTCCAAGTATTTTCGGGTAGAGTAAACCAATAAGAAATTGGGTCATAGAATAGAGAAGCAATGATTAAGAGCCAACCGAGAGCTAATACCCATCGCACTCGGTGCATCTGTCGTTCTGGAATTTTGGCAAACATAAGCAATATAGTCCAACTTCATAGAGATAAAAAAGACCTATCCAGGTTTATGTCACACTGGATTTTGAAAAATTCGCCAGGGTTTATTTTTCAATAAATCCTAACGACATCGACGGTTATTACACCTTCAATGTTTTGTTGCACTACTTTACAAACTTTACGATACTTGTCCAAATTTAATAGACATTTAAGGAATTAATTCATGGCAATGGGATAATGTGACAGAGCTAAAAATCTTGTCGAGAGTTTGATCATCCTTAACAATTCACCTTAAGTTTAATTCCATTGGGTGAGACATTTTGTAGCTAATTTTGCTAATTGTTCAAATTTCTGGCTCAAGGACTGATCATGTTAGATTATTTTAATGGGAAGCTAAAGAACGGGGTGCTAGTGCCGCTGCGCGGAAGTCATTCGCCAACCTACCCACTTCCCTGATTTTTATAGGAATTAATAATTTGATGATTAAAAAAATTCCAAAATAAAACGATTTCGCCCTTGATTTTTGGCTTGATAAAGAGCTTTATCAGCAATATTAATTAAAGTCAAAGGGGAACATCCTTTAATGGGAACCATCGCCGTTATTCCCATACTAATTGTCACATAATCACTCACTTGAGAGCGACTATGGGGAATTTTTAATAAGGCAATTTCTTCTTGAATACGTTCTGCCACTTTAATAGCACCATCTGGGCTAGTATTAGGTAATACAATCACTAATTCTTCTCCTCCAAAACGGGCCAGTAAATCAGAGGGTCTTTTTAAGCTTCTTTGAATGGTTTTAGCAAGAGCAATTAAACAGTGATCTCCGGTTTGGTGTTGATATTCATCATTATACTGTTTAAAGTAATCTACATCAGCAAAAATCAAAGCTAAATAACGTCTTTCTCGACATAATCTTTCCCATTCTTGTCGTAAATATTCATCAAAACGACGACGGTTAGCAATTGGCAATAAGGGATCTAAAATGCTTAATTTTTTTAATTCTTGATTAGCTTTTTCCAGTTTAGCATTAGTTTCTTTTAGTTTAGCAGTTCGTTCGGCAATGATTTTTGCTTGGTCACGGGTTAAGATTTCTAATTGTTTATTAAGTTCTTCAAGTTGTACCCTTTGTGCTACTAATTTTTGATCTTGCAGATAACTATGTAAGGCTTCAACGATGGTTAATTTTAAATCTTCTGATTGCCAAGGTTTAGCCACATATCGATAGAGTCGGGCATTTTTAATGGCATTACTGACTGCTTCTAAATTAGCATGACCTGTTAACATTATTTTTAGGGTATTAGGAGACATTTTATGAATGCGTTTTAAGACTTCATCTCCTTTGATATCAGGCATGATATAGTCTGACAAAACTAAGGCAACTTGACATTTATCTTTCATTAAATCTTCCATTAATTCTATGGCATCTTTTCCCCCTTCTGCTGTTTCGATAATATATTCATCTCCTAGCACTTTTTTAAGTTCAATTTTTAAACTATCGAGAACGGTTACTTCATCATCAATACAAATAATGATGGGTTTATCTTCCTGGGGTTGATCTTTATTAATATTAGTCATTTTAGTTAGATTAGTAAACAGTAATAGTCAATTATAAATTGATCAGGAATGTGAAAGAATAAAACAGGTCTGCTTAAATTCACTCATGAGAGTTCTCCTAAACCAGATTTGATCTGATTAATTAATTCTTCACTATTCCAAGGTTTATGTAAACAACTGTATAAATTTGCATATTTTTCGGCTTTTTCAATAGCTTTTTTATCTGCTTGGCCAGTTAACATAATTTTGACAATATTAGGAAAGCGTTTATGAACTTCAATTAAGAATTCATCTCCTTTCATTCCTGGCATTAACCAATCAGATACAATAACTAAAATATTAATGTTATCTTCTTGTAATTCCTCAATGATTTCTAATGCTTCATCCGCACTTTCAGCCGCTTCATATAGATAGCTGTCTTGGAATTCTTTTTTTAGTTGAATTTTCAAACTATCTAAAATAACTTTTTCATCATCAACGCATAAAATAACAGGTTTAGACATGATTAACCAACTCCTTAAGTTGCTAATTTATTTGATTTTAATGCTTATCTTCTGAAGTTTCTAACTCTTTAATTTCTGATTCTTTACTAACTTTATTTGATGATTCCTCCTGAGTTATTATGGGAATAGACACGGTGAATGTGGTTTTACCTGGAATAGAAAAAACTTTGATTTTTCCGTCATGTTTCTCCACAATTCTTTTAACAATATCTAAGCCTAAACCACTGCCTTCTCCCGCAATTTTTGTAGTAAAAAATGGTTCAAAAATACGGGGTAAAATGTTGTCTGGTATTCCTTTCCCACTATCAGTAATTTTCACTAAAATCATACCATTTTCTTGCTGTACATCAATTTTTAATGTCCCTTGATAGTCCATTGCTTGGAGGGCATTATGAATCAAATTTGTCCAGACTTGGGTTAGTTCATCAGCATAGCAGAAAATGGGAGGTAATTGTATATAATTTTTAATAACTTCGACCCCTTTTTTGATTTGATTATGATATAGTGTTAACACAGTTTCAATGCCATTAATTAGATCCCCTTCCATTTTTTGTGTACCCAAATCATAGCGAGCATAGGATTTTAAGGCAAAGACAATTTTAGCAGCCCTTTCTGTTGCTGTTTGGATGGTTTCTGTACTTTTTCTTAAACTAAAAAATTGATAAGCTTTGTCCATAATTTCCAAGCCGTCTGGTTGTTGAAATAAGGGCAAAATTGGAGCTAATTTATCTTCAGAAATTCCTAAATCAACTAAGGTATCAGCAATGCGATCGCTTTGTTTAATCTTATTAGTATCTAAGGTATTTCTTAACTCTTTTTTTAACTGACGTTTTTCTCTACTTGATAACCCTTGAAAGGAAGGATATCTTAATAGTTCTAAAAAATAAGGTTGATTATCTGGGGAAATTGTTTGCCAAAAATTTAAGATAATTTCTATATCTCTTTCTAAAAAATATGTTAAATTTTCTACTGAGGAACGGATCGCCCCCAAAGGAGTATTAATTTCGTGGGAAATTCCAGCTATTAATTGCCCTAAAGCTGCCATTTTTTCGGATTGAACTAATTGATTTTGAGCTTGTTTTAAATGTCGATATGCTGTAGCTAATTTATTGTTTTTTTCCTCTAAATGTTGTTGTAGTCTACTAATTTGTAAGTGAGTTTCTACCCTAGCAAATAGTTCTTTTTCTTGAATAGGTTTACTCACATAGTCAACCCCACCCATTTCAAATGCTTTCACCTTATCTAATACTTCATCTAAAGCACTGACAAAAATAATCGGAATGTCTTTAGTTTGGGGATCAGCTTTCAGCTTTTCACAAACTTCATAACCATCCATTTCTGGCATCATTATATCCAATAAAATCAAATCTGGGGGCAAATTTTGGATCGCAGTTATGGCTAATTTTCCACTAGGAATTGGTCGAACTGAATAACCCCTTGCCTTAAATAAATCTACTATTAATCGTAAGTTAATAGGAGAGTCATCAACGACTAAAATATGGCCTTTATTGTTATTATTTGTTGTCTGAGTCATGATGGTTGGCAAGGATAGGAAAAACTTACTATGATTGATTAATTATACTACAATTAATCATTTTAGGACTTACGCCAATGCTCTATAAATTATGTTTTTTGTAAAGGCAATTCATGAATTACCTCTACAGGTAAGTCGTTTATTGAATTAAACTGAGTAACTTCTCATACTCAAAATTATCGATACAATGATTGATAGCTGTTGCCAAAGTTGGATCATTTTCTTGAATTTCTTCAACTAAGCTAGAAATTGTCATTAGATCTACATTAATAATTGCCTGTTTTAAGCCAGTGATCCAGGTTTCAGATAAATGGGCCATGGTTTGAGAATTAATTAATTTTTCGGCATTAAATACCGTTGTTTCTGCTTCTATTTTCTCATCAGTTTGATAGATAAATTCTGCCCCAATTTGTTTCTCCATAGCATTAAAAATTTCTGCCTCCCTAAAAGGTTTACGAATAAACCCATCACACCCTGCTGATAAAACCACTGCTTTTTCTTCTTCAAAGACACTAGCAGTCAAAGCAATAATAGCTGTTGCTTGTCCCTTTATTGTAGCTTTAATGCGCTTTGTTGCCTCATATCCGTCCATAATAGGCATTCTCATATCCATCCAAATAAGCTGAGGTTCCCATTCTTCCCAAATTTGTATGGCTTCTTCCCCATTATTTGCTGCTCTTACTTCAAACCCTAATGGTGTTAATAATTTAATCATTAATTCCCGGTTACTCCAACGATCATCAACTACTAAAATCCGGTATTTTGGCTGATTTGGTTGTAACCCAATGACTTGTTTTCTTCTCTGAGGTTGTTTATCAATTTCTGTTCCTTCAACTTCTTCAACCTTAATATTAAAGCGGAAAATTGTTCCCCTTCCTACTTCACTATTAACGGTCATTTCTCCCCCCATTAAATGCACAAATTGGCGACTAATAGGCAACCCTAACCCTGTCCCTTCATGGGAGTCTTTTCCCGTTTGGGTTTGCATAAATGCTTCAAATAAATTATCTAATTCATCCACAGAAATACCAGGGCCAGTGTCTTCAATTTCCACAATAATCATTCTCTCTGAAAATAAAAGTGTATTGTCTATTTCTTGGGGTTTATCTGTGTCAACAAAGGTCAATTTTTCCCCACGAACCCTGAGAGAAACTCCCCCTTCTTCGGTGAATTTTAAGGCATTATTCAGCAAGTTAATTAAGACTTGACGTAACTTAACTTGATCTGTCTTAATATATTGGGGAACATCAGGCGATCGCTCAAATAATAATTGTAGTCCTTGTTCTTCTGCTTTAAACTGAAACATATCTTCTATATCATCTAAGAGACGATAAAAATCGAAGTCTTTTTTGTTAAATGTGATTCGTCCTGCTTCAATTTTAGATAAGTCTAAAACTTGGTTAATAAGGCTCAGTAAATGTTCTCCACTACGGGTAATAATGCTCAAATTTTCTTGATGATCTGTCTGTAATGTTGGGGAACGGCGCATCACTTGAGCAAACCCTAAAATGGCATTTAAAGGAGTGCGTAATTCATGGCTCATATTGGCTAAAAATTCACTTTTAGCACGGTTTGCTGTTTCTGCTTTATGGGCGGCTTCTTGCATAGCAGTATGGGAAAATTCTAAGGCAGCTAATAGTAAAGCATCTCGTAATTTTTCGGCGGCTTCTTGTTCAAATGGTTGCCAAGGAATTGCTGTTTCTTTGACTGTTTCTTTCCAAAGTTTAAAAGATTGGCGGGGTGAAAGATATATTTTACCTTCTTTGTCTAATGATATACTTTGGTTGGGATCACCAGCCCAATTGACGGTTTTAACTACTTCTGGTCGAAACCAAATAATATGATAAGAAGCATTATTGAGTAAAATTGAAATTTCTAAAATACCACTAGCTTCTGTTTTTATTGCTTGTCCTTGAGGGTAAATTTTACTGAGTTTATGGGTAGCAAATACATTTTGTCTCTGATGGGTTTCTAACCAGATAATTAAGTCTCGAATAGCTGATTTATGGGGGGTATTTCCTACTAAAGTAATACTATCACCATAACAGATGGCTACCCCTTGAGCATTGACTAAATTTAGTAAGCTTTGACTTTCATGATGAACTAATCTAGTGAGCAGATTAATTTCATTATTTAGAGGAGTTTTCAGATAAATTTGTAGCTGTTTAATTAGATCTCCTTGCTGCCAATCTTTTGTTTTTTGAGCAGTTAATAAATGATCGATCACAGATTCTGCTAAAAATTCACATATCTTCCGAACTTCATAACTAATATATTTAGGTGAATAGTGATGACAAGCAATAATTCCCCAAAGTTTATTATCTTTAATGAGTCCCAAAGACATTGAGGCCGAAACCCCCATATTTTTCAAGTATTCTACATGACAAGGGGAAAAACTTCTTAAACCTGATAAACTTAAATTTAAGGGCTTATTGGTCAAGGAATTTTGCTCAGGAATAATGGCAACAGGTTCACCATTGACATTAGAAATTAATTGTAATAAACTCTGATGATAAAGTTCTCTAGCTGCGGGAGGAATATCAGTTGCAGGAAAATGTAAATCTAAAAAAGAATTAAGTGTGACAGCTTTTTCTTCCGCAATAACGACCCCGCTTTCATCTTCTTTAAATTGATAAACCATCACCCGATCAAATCCTGTAATATAGCGAATTTCTTGAGCTAATTTCTGGGATAACTCCCCTAAATTATTGCCTTTTTTAATTCGTCCATAACAAGATCGAAATAAATGATAAAATGATAAATGGGAAGCTTGATAAGGATAACCAGCAACTTCTAATTCTAAAATTAATCCCTCTGGTTGTCGTCTTAAAACCCCTTCAAAAACCTCTGATTTTTCGTCAAAATATAGTAACAGTTTAATAGGATTATACCACTCAAGGTTGTCTCGATGAAGGCGATCGCGGATAATATCTAACTCTGACTGACGAAATAATTTAGCGATATTCTGATCAATTAAAGACTCCGCAGCAACCCCAAAAAATTGCTCTGTATTGTCACTAACTTGAGTTATGATTAACTCTGGTTCTTGTAAAACAAACAGCACCCCTTGACCCTGAATTGAGTTAGGAAACTGTAGACAATTCCTACTAATATCTGTTATAATATTTTCATTAATAATATGATTAATTGTCATTGCTTCCTCTCCCAATTAATGAGCAAAATTACCTACTTAGAATAATAGAATCCGTAGATATTAGACTTTGTTTTTTTTTTTAATAAAAATTTGTCAGTCCAAAATCTTCCCATCTCATTCCTGATTATAAAATGGGCGGTTTAAACAATAGATATAATGCAATGATTATTATTTTCTTTTAATAATTCTTGATAAATTTACTAAAAAAAGTGGACAACCCTAGAGTTGTCCAACAACTGTTATACTTTCCGAGAATAATACTCAACCACAAGCAATTCATTAATTTGTATTGCGATCCATTCCCGTTTAATGATATCGTTCACCTTCCCTGTGAGGGTATTTTTATCAAATTCTAGATGTTCAGGAAGGTTAGCTAAGCCTGGATATTCCATATTCGCTGCCACTAAGCGGCGAGAATTATCCTTATTTCTGACAGAGATCACATCTCCAGGGCGACATTGATAACTGGCAATGTCCACCACTCTACCATTAACGGTAACGTGGCCATGATTAACTAGCTGACGGGCCCCTGGAATAGTTCCAGCCATACCCAAGCGAAACACGGTGTTATCTAGGCGCATTTCCAGAAGTTCCAGTAACTTCTGTCCAGTAGAACCAGTAGCGCGACGGGCCTTCTTAACATAAAGAACTAACTGTTTTTCTGTGACCCCATAGTTAAACCGCAGTTTTTGCTTTTCTTCTAGTCGAACGGCATATTCTGACCGTTTACGACGGTTTTGGCCATGTTGACCAGGTGGATAAGCACGACGGGGGGTTTTTCTGCTTAAACCTGGTAGTTCTCCTAGTCTTCGTACAATTCTTAGCCGTGGCCCTCTATAACGAGACATATAAGCGACTTTCTCCTAATAAACAATATATTCCAAAATTACCATTATACCAGTTTATCGAGGAACAGGAAAGGGAATCTCAACCTTAAGATTCATGAATTTTCCTCCAAACCCGCAACACTTCCGCCACACTCCAAGCTTGAGCAAAACAGCCTCTCGGAGTCATGGGAGCATCTCCATCAAAAATTTCGCTAATATTACCAATACAAGCATCATTAAGATGATTGGCCATCGGTTCGAGGAAACTTTTAGCCAGAGTGCGATCGCCATAAACCCGCCAATGGGCCTGAACAAAATGGCCGATTAACCATCCCCAAGCAATGCCTTGATGATAACTGCCATCCCTTGACACTTGATCCCCTCCATAATGCCCCTTATATTGATGATGGGTAGGACAAAGCGATCGCAGTCCATAGGAAGTAACCAAAGTTTTCGCCACCGTATCCACCACCGACTTTTGTTGTTCCATTTTTAACAATGGGGGGGCCGTGTTAGTTTGGGGTAAAGAAACAGCAAAAATCTGATTAGGGCGTAAGGACTTATCATGGCCCGTCGGGGTATCTAATACATCATGACAGTATTTTAAAGAAGGATGCCAATAGCGTTGAAACCCTTTATGAGTATTTTGGGCCATGCGTTGATATTCCTGGGAAGATTGCCCTAAAATCTCAGAAAACTCGACCATAATAATTAGGGCATTGTACCAGAGAGCATTAACCTCAATGGGTTTGCCTTTACGGGGAGTAACAACCCAGTCTCCAACCTTTGCATCCATCCAAGTTAACTGAGTCTTCTCTTGGCCCGCATAGATCAGATGATCACTATCTAAATGAATATTATAGCGAGTTCCCTGACGATGCCAGTCTATGACTTCTTGCAGTAGGGGATAGAGATGGGTTAGTAAGGCGATATCTCCGGTAGACTCATAATAGGCCCGAATCGCTTCAAAATACCAAAGAATGGCATCTACTGTATTATATTGCGGGGTTTCGTTATCATCAGGAAAGACATTGGGTAACATTCCCCCATCAAGATATTTAGCAAAGGTACTGAGGATATGATGGGCAATATCTGGCCTTCCCGTAGTTAAAGTTAACCCTGGTAAAGCGATCATAGTATCTCGTCCCCAGTCAGCAAACCAAGGATATCCTGCAATAATGGTTTTGCCTTCAGGGTTAAGGGTTAAAGGGCGATCGACAATAAATTGATCAGCGGCCAAGACTAATTGCTGCATCCAAGGAAGGGAAAAAGAAGGACAACGCTTGAGTAAGGCCGCTTCATAATCATATCTTTCCTGTAAGGCCTGATTTCCCTCTAAGATCAATTCTGGGTTAGTCGTAGCAATAATGGTGAGGGAATCTCCTGGTTGCAAAACTTGATTAAAAGTTACAGCATGGTAATGATCATCTCGATCCCATAATCCCCGATATTTTTCCATAGGCAGATCAAAACCTAAATGCCAGTGATAATGTTGAGATACTTCTGCTCCTTCTGCCATTATATAGAAGGGTATCGCATCAGGAAAAGCTCTGATACACACACCTTGAGCCATTTCATTGACGGACATTTTCCATTGGCCCGACTGGGTTGTACCATGGTGATCACGGTAGTTAATTAAAGCTTTAATGGAGAGATCAAGGGATTTGCTGCCCCGTTTAAAGGTATAACGAATATATGTAGTATTGCTTCCCTGCTGCATCCAAATTCGCTTTTCAATCAAGGCATCTCCACAAGCAAAAGTCCAAACCGGGATTTTTCCCTCTAAGCGAAAACTTTCGATCTGTAGATAACCTTGAGGGGAAACTGTGCCATCAAACCAACGATTGGTAAAACAAGGATATGTCTGATAATTATATTGAATGGTTTCGTCGAGTTTAGAAAGCAGTAGGGTTCGTTTCAGGGGAGGATTCAAAGCAGCGACCAATAACCCATGATAACAACGGGTTAATACTCCCGCAATTGTTCCACAACCATAGCCCCCAATGCCATTAGTAATCAACCATTCCCGTGATTGAGCAATGTTCAAATTACCGCAGATCTCTCGTCCATAGTTAAAGGTCATGTATTTTTAATCGCTTAAATCTCCTGATAATCAAGATTGTATAAGGGTTTTAAAGATGGGGTCTGTTATTTAAGTAAGTTTTATTATTCTAAAACCCTTAAGGGTGAAGCGATACACACAAAACCAAGCCTACGCTGCTTCAATTCACCCCTATTCTAAAACAACACACTGTTATTTTTATATCTTAAGATGTATTCATTAATGTTTTCTAGTTACCTGATTCAACTTTGAGGGAATCATCATGGCCAGACAATTTACCAAAATTGCTTTTACCGATGGAGTCAAAAAAATCCAAGAACATTATGGTTCCAGAGAAATGTATGAAAATGTTGCTAAACGAGGCGTTTCTGAAGATACTTTAACCCCTAGAGAAATTGACTTTATTGCTGCACGGGATAGCTTTTATATGGGAACTGTTAATAGTAATGGTTGGCCTTATATACAGTTTCGGGGAGGTTCAAAAGGATTTTTAAAAGTCTTAGATCCTCAAACATTAGGTTTTGTAGATTTTCAAGGTAATTTACAATATTTAACTGTGGGCAACTTATCAGAAAATGATCGGGTTTTCTTATTTTTGATGGATTACGCCAATCGCAAACGTTTAAAAATATGGGGTCATGCCCAAGTTATTAGTGATAACCCAGAACTTTTAAATCAATTAGCTGATCCAAATTATGAAGCTGAATTAGGGCGAGTTTTCTTGATAAAAATAGAAGCATTAGACTGGAATTGTCCTCAACATATTCCCCTTCGTTATTCAGAAGAAGAAGTGACACAAATGCTTAAACATCTTCAAAAAAGAATTAAGGAATTAGAAGCTAAGTTAGGAGAATGATAATCAATCACGTTCAGACTTATCCAGAGCAAGTTATCCTAGAAAAGAACCAATTAACCTTAACCCTTGCTACTCATCTATGATCATTAAATTTTGCAAGCGATCGCCTTTTATTTATTGCTCTATCATCATTTTAAGCCTTCTGTTACTATTGTGGGGTAATAAGCCCGTTTTGGCGCAAACGACTGCCCCTGGAACCCCTTCTTCCTCAATTACGCCCTATTTAAACCGGGCCATTGAAAAGATAACAGAATTTAAGTTAGACAATGGCATGAAATTTATTGTCATGGAAAATCATGATGCCCCCGTGGTTTCTTTTGTCACTTATGCCGATGTTGGGGGAACAGATGAACCTTCTGGCAAAACAGGGGTCGCCCATTTTTTAGAACATTTAGCCTTTAAAGGAACCACACAAATTGGCACGACAAACTATACTCAAGAAAGTCCTTTATTAGACCGTTTAGATCAATTATTTACCCAAATGAAAGCGGCTAAAGCAGCAGGGAAAAAAGAGGAAGCTCAAAAATTAGCCGAAACTTTTGAAAAAGTACAAACTGAAGCATCACAATACATTGTACAAAATGCCTTTGGCCGCATTGTTGAAACCGCAGGAGGCGTTGGTATTAATGCGGCCACTTCAGCCGAGTCTACTGTTTATTTTTATAGCTTTCCTTCTAATAAATTAGAGTTATGGATGTCCTTAGAATCAGATCGTTTCTTAGATCCGGTTTTTCGGGAATTTTATAAGGAACAAGATGTCATCTTAGAAGAGCGTCGAATGCGGACAGAAAATAGTCCCATTGGAAAGATGGTAGAAGCGTTTTTAGGAACTGCTTTTACTGAACATCCTTATAAACGTCCGGTGATTGGTTATAACGAAGATATTAGTAATTTGAGCCGTGAAGATGTTCAACAATTTTTTGATACTTATTACGGCCCTAGTAACATCACAATTGCCATTGTAGGAGATGTAACGCCGGAACAAGTTAAAGAATTAGCTCAAGTTTATTTTGGTCGTTTTCCTGCTAAACCTGCTCCTCCCAAATTGACGAAAGTTGAACCAAAACAAACAAAAACCCGTGAAGTAACCTTAACCTTACCTTCTCAACCTTGGTATTTAGAAGGCTATCATCGTCCCGCTTTAAATCATCCTGATAATGCAATTTATGAAGTAATTGCTACTTTGTTAAGTTCTGGTCGGACTTCCCGTTTATATCAATCTTTAGTGCAAGATAAACAAGTCGCTTTAGTGGCACAAGGATTTAATGGATTTCCTGGGGATAAATACCCGAATTTAATGTTATTTTATGCTCAAACTTCACCTAAAGCAACCGTTGATCAAGTGGCTGATGCCTTAGCCATAGAAATTGAAAAACTGAAAACTCAACCAGTTTCTGACCAAGAATTAGAACGGGTAAAAAATCAATTACGGGCTGGTTTATTGCGGTCACTCGATTCTAATTTAGGCATGGCTAAAGCCTTAACGGAATATCAAGTAAAAACTGGCAGTTGGCGCAATTTGTTTGACCAATTACAAGCCATTGAAGCGGTAAATGCTGCGGATATTCAACGAGTCGCTAAAGAAACCTTTACCCCAGAGAATAAAACCATTGGTCGCATTTTATCCCAAACAAAACCCCCGACTGATAAGTAATAGTTAAACTGCTTCTGTTTAAACTATTACAATGTATCGAAAATTGACGACTAAACCACAAAAGAAAAGTTACTTAATTTATCCATGACTCAACACTCACTGACTAAACGTTTTCGCTGGTTAGGCATCATTTTGATGACAACCTTGTTAATTTTACTATTTCGTTCACCAGCTATTGCCCAAACCCCTCGTCATTACAGCGACTTAACCTTTCCCCCCTTAAAAGAAATTTCCATCCCCAAATACGAACGCTATGAACTTGATAACGGGATGGTAGTCTATTTAATGGAAGATCATGAACTACCCTTAATTAAGGGAACCGCCATGATTCGCACAGGGTCACGGTTAGAACCAAATGATCGCCTTGGGTTAGCAGAAATTACCGGAACGGTGATGCGAAGTGGGGGAACAAAACAACATTCCCCTGCTGAATTAAACGAACTCCTAGAACAGCGGGCGGCCCAAGTTGAGACTGGTATCGGGACAACATCCGGTAGTGCAGGGTTTAATGCTCTCAGTGAAGACATTGATCTGGTTTTTAAACTGTTTAGTCAAGTCCTTCGAGAACCCGCTTTTGACCCAACTCAATTAGAATTAGCTAAAACCCAAAAACGGGGAGAAATTGCCCGTCGTAACGATGATCCAGATGATATTGCCGGTCGAGAATTACGTCAACTCATCTATGGCAAAAATAGCCCCTATGGCCGCATTGAAGAATACGCCACCATTGATAATATTACCCGTGAAGATATCATCGGATTTCATCAAAACTATGTGCGTCCAGATAACATGATTTTGGGCATTGTGGGAGACTTTGACTCCAAAAAGATGAAAACCCTAATTCAACAAACTTTCGGCGACTGGAAACCTGCCACCCCTACCCCTGCCGTAACTATCCCCTCAGCCGCACAAAAATACGATTCAGGGGTCTTTCTCGTGAATCAACCCCAATTAAATCAAAGTAGCGTTTTATTGGGTCATTTAGGGGGACAGCTTGACAGTCCTGATTATCCTGCCTTAAGTTTAGTTAATGGGGTCTTAAATGGCTTTGGCGGTCGTTTATTTAATGATCTGCGATCGCGTCAAGGTTTAGCTTATACTGTGTATGGTTATTGGAGTGCTTCTTATGACTATCCAGGGTTATTTATTGCGGGAGGACAAACCCGTTCTGAAACCACAGTTCAGTTTATTCAATCATTAATGAAAGAAATTGAACGGTTAAGAAATAGCCCTATTACTCCAGAAGAATTAAGCTATGCCAAAGAATCTATTTTGAATTCTTTTGTCTTCAAATTCGAGAACCCTAGTCAAACTTTATCCCGTTTGATGACCTATGAATATTATGGTTATCCCCAAGATTTTATTTTTAGTTATCAACAGGGAGTCAAAGCAACAACTATTGAAGATATTCAACGGGTTGCCCAAAAATATCTTCAACCGGATCAAATTATCACCTTAGTAGTGGGTAATGAGGAAACTATTAATCCCCCTCTTTCTCAATTAGGAAAAACGGTTAAAATAGTTGATGTTACTATTCCTGAAGGGAATAAAAGTTAACAATTGACGGTTCGTAGGGGTAATTCATGAATCACCCCTACAGATTCCTCTTTAACCAACTTTATGTTCAATTACATGAGTTGAAGTTACCCAAGCCCCACTAGCATCATAACTACGAATTAATCGCTGACGTTCGGTTTCATTTAATAACCAACCAACCTCTACTAAAAAAGGTTCTCTGAGTTGATATTTTAAGGGAGCATTACTCGATGCACCATCAGGCAAAAATAAAATTTCTCTAGAATTAATCCCTTCATTAAATATCAATTTATGTCCTTCTATTTTTGCTTTTGATGTAATAGTTTTAGTTCCAAAAGATAGAGTTTGTTGTATATAGTTATCATCAATTTTTTGAACATCTAAACAAGTTGAATAACTCTCTGATGAACTCAAGTCTGGGTAAGCAGTACAGGCTATTCCTTGCCATTTTCCTAATAATTTATCTAAGGTTAAGGGGGGACGCTCTTGGACACTTGTACCGCTACGAAATTCCCGAATTAAGGTAATATTAGATAAGTCTCCTTGACGGTCATAAAGTTGAACGCAACGTAAGCGACGATCTTCATTAATAAAGCCAAATTCTGCCCCAAATTCAGCAAAAGGGGCTAATTGTAAGGAACCTTTAGAAAAAGCTCCAGTATCAAAAAAAATTGCTTGTTTACCGAGGTGACGATATTCTTGGGAATAGTCTTGAGTCGGGGTTTCATCATAACCACCAGGGCCAAAACGACGGACTCTAAACTTTACTAATTGGTTGTTTTCTGCCCCTTCTAAACTAATAATTGAAGGAGTAGAACCCAGTAGCTCCCCATTGGGTGAAATTTTGGTAAATGATCCTTGCCATTCCCCCAGGTTTTTAAGAAAATTTTCCCACTTGCTGCCTATCATTATCGCATTTTTAATAATATGAACAATAAAAATATTAGCACAAATCCTGTAATTTTTCTAGGGGTAAAGTAGCAAAAAACTCTTGTCAAACTTGACTTGACATGATATTATATAGATAATGGAAAATCTTTGCGCCTGTATACCCTAATTAGAGACAACTAAAGTTTACTTCCTGAATTTCTGAACAGTTTTATTTTTCTTATTGAAATTGATCGTAATGACCCCCAATAGCAAAAATATAAATATAGTGGTCATCAAATTTGTAAATTAGTCTATCTTTTTGACATAATCTTCTTGACCAAAACCCAGTAAGATTATGTTTTAAAGCTTCGGGTTTACCAGTACCAATACTTGGATCTCCCCGTAACATTTCTTTGAGTAATTGACAAAGAGTTTTGTGTAGTTTTTGATCTTTGTTTCTAAGTTCTTCGTAGATTAACCAAGTTTTGCCCTCAAATACCAGTGATCTCATCTAATTCCTCATCAGTCGGTAAGTAACCATTTCCTTGTGTATGGGTTTTTATTGAATCATAAATTTGCTGCATTAGGTGATTATTTTGCAGTATATAAAGTGTTTCTTGTTCTCGTTCCCAATCTTCAGCACTAATAATAACAAAATCCTCTCCATTGTGAGATTTAACTTTAAGGGGTATGTGTTGACTGATCACTTGTTCGACAAAGTGCTTTATGTTTTTCCTAAATTGATCAACATTAACAATATTCATTACGCTCTTAATTTTATGGTGTTTCCCTATATTATAAGCTGTTAATGACTGTCTACTAAGTTAACTCTTAAAATCAACAAATATTATTAGCAGGATATAATGAGCAGGAGATTACAGAAATCAAAAGTCTCATACAAAGGTGGGACAAAGCAACTTATCCTACTCTAGCCAATAGTATTGTAGATCATGCAGATAGACATAATTTTAAGGGTAATTATTTAAAATATCTGAGAAAAGCTGCTAATTTTAACAAAAAAGGAGCGAGAAAAGCCAATTTACCTAATGGAACATTGAGATGGAATAAAGGAACTGAATTTATAATAGAAAGAGACAATAAAATTATTTCTTACGGTGAAAATTAGAATAAATTATGCACAATTTAGATAGTTCTAACAAAGCTGATAATATACTAATGACGAAAGGATATATTGAGCAAATTTTAAATCAATTAATCCTTGACTATCAACATACTCATGAAGAAAGGGCTAAAATTACTCTATGGGAAGAAAACCAAGAATTTAGTATCTTAGGGATTATTGAAATGTTAACGGATACTATTCGAGGATACGCTTTTCAAATAATAAATAATAATTCATTGGAAAATCATAAAGCAATTATTAATGAATTAGAAAAATGCAAAATCTTTGAAATTCCTGAATTTACTCAATGGTATTTTTCATCAGAATTTAATTATCCTCAGAGCAAAAAATATGTAGAAAAACTGAACTATTTGCGCTTATTAATCATCGAATATATCAGGGATATAAAAGCTGTTAGTAACTGTCTACTAAGTTAACTCTTAAAAACCCTAAATTGATGTACAAAACCCCTTGTCAAACTTGACTTGACATGATATTATATAAATAATGGAAAATCCGTGCGCCTATAACCTCCTATTGGAAGCAACCAAAGTTTATTTTCTAAACAGCCATTTCATGATTACATGAATCAGAATAATCCTGGTAACAATAATTTTCACTTATGCCAGCCAAAGATATCTATCATGATACAGTAAAAAATGCTTTAATTAATATGGATGGATAAGTTGACACAATTTTATGAGATTATTTATCCTATTCTTAAGGAATATGCCGATCTTCCTTATCGTTATCAAAATCTTAAACATAAATTAATCATTAGTAATGATCACAAAGATTATCTATTAATGACTATTGGTTGGGATGATGATGTCAAAGTACATGGCTGTTTAGTTCATTTAGAAATTATTGATAATAAAATCTGGATTCATCGAGATGGTTTAGAGGATGGTATTGCTAGTGATTTAGTCAGAGCAGGTATTCCTAAAAGTGAGATTGTTTTAGCTTTTCATCCCCCAGATGTTCGCAAGTTTACAGAGTTCGCTATTAGTTAAAGTAATGTTTTGTCAGTCATCCTTAGATTAAAAACCCTAGCACTAGATATTCTTGTACTATTTGCTCAGTCATTTTAGGGTCAAAACTATAGCACTAGATATTCTTGTACTATTTACTCAGTCATCTTTAGGTTCAAAACCCTAGCACTAGATATTTTTATACTATTTTTCTAGGGCGATCGCTGATTAAAGGGTTTGTCAGAAAAGACTACCGCTAAACATACCGTAGGGGTCAACGGCCGTTGACCCCTACATAACGGAAAAATTTATGTAACAAAACCCCTTGTCAAACTTGACTTGACATGATATTATATAGATAATGGAAAAGCCTTGCGCCTATAACCTCCTCTTGGAAGCACCAAAAGTTCATCTTTGAAACAGTCTTTTGATAAACCTCTTAACAGGAAAATAGCGAACCAAGTTGGGATAGACAGGAATATAAGGTAGGTTATGGCGACTGTACCGAACGTTCAGTTTACGGGCAATGATAAAAATATCCTTCTCATAGATATCAATATTCCAATTGTTGATAAGTTGCTGCAAAATTTCTGGACGCTCTATCTTTCCTAATGCCTCTGCTGCAAAGCTTCTAACGATAATATTAGAGTCAGTCAGTGCCAGAATTAAGGCGTTAAACGCCGCTTCATTGCCTATGTTTCCTAATTCGTCTGCTGTAGGCCATCTAAGGAGAATATCAGAGTCAGTCAGTGCCAGAATTAAGGGGTTAACCGCCGTTTCATTGCCTATCTTTCCTAATGCCTCTGCTGCAAGCCATTGAACATAACCATTAGAGTCAGTCAGTGCCTGAATTAAGCCGTTAACCGCCGTTTCATTGCCTACCTTTCCTAATGCCTCTGCTGCAAACCATTTAAGGCCACTATCAGAGTGGGTCAGTGCCTGAATTAATGCCTTAACCGCAACTTCATTGCCTATCTTTCCTAATGCGTATACTGCACGCCTTCTAACGTCATATTCAGAGTCAGTCAGTGCCTGAATTAAGGGGTTAACCGCCGCTTCATTGCCTATCTTTCCTAATGCCTCTTCTAAACTGCTTCCAGCGTAATATTCAGAGTCAGTCAGTGGCCGAATTAAGGGGTTAACCGCCGCTTCATGTCCTATCTTTCCTAATGCCTCTGCTACATGGCTTCTAACGTAACTATCAGAGTCAGTCAGTGCCTGAATTAAGGGTTTAACCGCCGCTTCATGTCCTATCTTTCCTAATGCCTCTGCTGCATGGCTTCTAACGTTAATATGAGAGTCAGTCAGTGCCTGAATTAAGGGGTTAACTGCTGCTTCATTGCCTATATTTCCTAATGCGTCTAATGTTTCTGCTACAATGCTTCTAACGTAATATTCAGAGTCAGTCAGTGCCTGAATTAAGGGGTTAACCGCCGCTTCATTGCGTAATGCGTATGCTGCACCCCATCTAACGGAATATTTAGAGTGAGTCAGTGCCTGAATTAAGGGGTTAACCGCCGCTTCATTGCCTATCTTTCCTAATGAAATAAGCACTGATGTAATAAAATCTACGTTAGGATGCTGTCGCCAAAAATCAGTAATCTCTTTTACTATTTTCTGCGTCAAAGCATCATCTTTTTGCTGCGTTTGCACTTCCGTAAGACATGAACCAGCTAATAACAACATTGTCTTAAAAATATCATCCTTTTCTCTACGAAGCTTAGTTAATAAGGGCTGAGGATTTTTTAATAAACCTGCCACTAAAATAATGGTTTCATGCCAGTCATATTGCCAGAAATGAGGGTGAATTAATTTAATTCCTTCTTTTTCATTCTTTTCTATCTCTATCTTTAAATAAGAGGCTGTAAAATATTCTTGAAAGGTACGATGTAAGAATAAATATTGATTTACTTCTGCTGATAAGGTTTGAATAATGCCATCTTCTTCTGTTAATTCTTTAATTAAATCTTGTGGTTGTTTATTACTAAAATCTCTATGATCGGTTTTGTTTAAATATTCGTTAATTTTATCGGATAATTCCCTACCGGAAAAAACTTCTTGATTTTGACAACTAAATTGATAGGCTAAATATTCTAATAAATTTGTTTTAGCAATAACCCAACCATCATCTAATAATTTCCTTTGATTATCTTTTGACCATTGACTTAAAATATAATTAACTGCTTTTTGATATACTTGGGTACGTCGTGCAGGTAAAGTTAATCCTTTACTTTGATATAAACTACATAATAAAGATAATAATAAGGGATTTTGTGCTAACCCTTGTATTTGGGGTTTGTTTTTTAATTCATTAATTAAACCTGCTGCTGAAACCGTATCATTATCTAAGTTTCCGTCCGCATTATTAAACCAAGTTTCGATATATTCTGCCGTTTTTTGATCATCAAAAGGTACAATTTCAACTTCTTTGGCACCATCAATAAAGTTACCCCCATATCCGACAATACGGGAAGTGCAAATAATGGGACAAGGATAATTTTTAAGAAAGCGATTTAACTTTTGACTTAACTGTAATCTTTGATCTTTGGGGACTTCATCTAAAGCATCTAATAATAATAAACATTTGCCTTGTGTTAATTTTTCTTGTAAATAGTCTTCAATTTTATCAATAATTTTAGGATAGTTTACTTTGAGAATACTGGGAATAATATCAATTATTTCTCCTGTTTGTTTTGCTAACTCTGATAAACGTATAAATAAGGGAATAATTACCTGATCAACTTGTGTATTTTGTCCCCTTTGTAACTTTTCTAATTGTTCCTTAACGGCGGTTACTACTTCCATGCGTAATAGGGTAGATTTTCCCATACCTGGATCAGCAAGTACCATGATTTTTTTATGGTCTTTTTTTGCTGCTTTCCAGTCAACTTTAGTTTCTATTTCATCCTTGAATCTTTTAGTAGCGTAAGCATCTTTTGAATCTAGATCTAATATTCCATAATTTCTGATGGTTTCAATTTGATGAGTAAAACGTCTTTCTAAAGTAACTTGAATGGGAATATATTGATCTTGTAATTTAATTTGTTTCTTGGTGTGAAAGAGTTTAATATATTGATAGTTTTCTTTGATTTGTTCTAAAGATTGACAATACAAATCTTTTAATTCTTCTTGTGTTAGATTAGGTTTAGATTTAGGTTTATCTTGAGTGTTGTTGTAAATATTTATAGTATTATCCTTGATGGTATTTACTCCATCCTTAGTATTAATACCTTGCCAATTTTCATTATTTTCTTGATTTTCCATTGGTAATACAAACGAATGTTTATCAACTAAATTTTAAGGTAGATGGTGGGTTACGGTGGATAATTGATTACTAAATTAATTGAATAGGCGATCGCCACCTAACCCACCCTACTAATTAATTGTTAAAGTGTTATTTTGAATGGTATTAACTCCACCTTTAATATTAATACCTTTCCAATTTTCAATGATTTGTTTTGCTTCTGAATTTTCTTGAATCATTTTTCCTAAATCTGCGATCGCTTGTTTAATCTCATCATCAGAATTAGCCACTTCTGTAATATCCTTAATGATATCTGCTTCAATATAATCTTGTGGTTTTTCAGCAGCTTTGTCTAACTTAGAACCCTTGTCAGGAAATTTACTTTTTATTAATGCTAATACCTTATTTCCCTGTCCTAAAATACCAGTGGCCAACTGCTCACCAACTTTAGTAACAAGTTTTTTCTTTGTTTCATCTAACATTGGACTCAGAACAAGTGTTGAAACAAAAGCTACACCTTCAGCTAAAAGAGTTAATGCTTCCATATCCATAACTAGCCATAATGATATCTGAACGAAATTATAGCAGTAATTTTTGGGTGTCAGCTATTAGGTAGCCAGATTAATCATCTTGTAAACCAAATATTAAGAATATCTAACAATTTCTTTTTTGTGTGTTACGATGCTGTAAGTATTCGCAATTCACAGTATCGTCTGGTTAAAATTTTTTAATAATCATGAAACCAATTCAAAATAAACCAAAATTAAGAACCCTAGTGGGCAGCGTCTTATCCCTCACCTTATTATCGAGTCAATCATTAGTTTTAGCTAATCCCAAGCCCGCTAGTTCCCCTAACATCCATCCAATTTATAAACAAGCACAACAAGAACTACCCAAAAACTATTTTACAGTTTATGCGATCGTTGATCGCATTGCTAGAGCCAATGGTTTAGATAACAAACCTTGGCGGATAGTCGTCACCTCTAACTATGAAATAAACGCCTATGCTTCCGACACCAACTTACTAACCTTTGAAGCTGGTTTAATGGATCAATTAGAGGGAAATGCTTCTGCTTTAGCTTGTGCAATTGGACATGAAATGGGACATCATGTTAAACAACACTTAGGATATGGCCCAGCAAAACAAGAACAGGCAAGACTAGAAGAACTTCAGAAAGCAGAAAAAGATAAATTAATAGCAGAGCAAGATGCTCAAACACAAGCTGCATTAGGTGCTGGTGTTGCTGTTGGTGCTTCACAAGCAGCTAGTGCGGTAGGAGGTACTGGTGGGCAAATTCTTGGAGTTTTCGGTATGTTATTGGGAGGTGCTGCACAGCAAAAGGCCCAAAACATTGAGCAAATCAAAGCGGACATAGAAAAACAAGCAGAAGAAAGATATAACCAACGCTTAACTGAAATCAGCCAAGGACACGAATTAGAAGCCGATGAATTAGGCTATATTTATAGCGTCAAGGCCGGTTTTGATCCCAATGGTTGTCTTGCGGTAATGGATATTTTAGGCAGAATGCCCGGCGCACAATTAGACGCAGGAAGTCATCCAGCACCGGAAAAACGCGGCGATAAAATCAAAGCTTTAATGACAGAATATCCTCCTGAAACTTTGAAAGCTGAAGGAAAAAATTTGCTCTCTGCTAAATCTACTCCTTTGCAATATCAGACATTTAGTTATCAGGTAGAAGGGGGAGGAACTTTTGCTGGTTTAAAAGTTTTACCGATTACTGGTACTACCGAAGATGATTTAGAAAACTACCTGAAATAGTAATTTTGTTGGGAATAAAAATGAAAACTCTCTGCTCAAAAAAAACATCTCTCGCCATCATAGCGACAGGAATATTTACTACCTTAATCGGTGTCACCTCTCCTAGTTATGCTCAGTCAGTTCAGTTTGAGTGTGCTACGGATGAGAAAAATATTCCGACTACTTATGCTCAAACGGAAGGAGGTATTGTGCAAATATTCAAATGGACAAGTACCTTTTTCAATCCTCCTTATACTCCGATTCAAAGATGTCAAGAAGTGGCAAAACGCCTCAATCAGTTTCAACCAGATCATTTAGTAGCTGGAAAAGTCAATAACTATCAGGTTATTTGCGCTGGAAACGATTGTGATCCTAACGGTTCTAATATTCTTTTGACATTGAAACCCAATCAAGATCCGGCTCAAGTCTTAGCCGAAATAGACAACACTAGAGATGCTGCTGGAGGGCCTTCTATGCAGTTAGGTGGCAGTTCCAATGGACAGAGAAACCCACAAAAAAACAGTAATTTAGAGAGAACTAGAAATGGTTCCGTATCACTAAATTTAAGGGGTTATATTCAATCTGCGCCGAAAATTCCCCTCAATCTTTCTGGAGGAGCTAACACCAATAATAATAGCAATATTTCTCCAGATCTTAATCAGCAACCCATAACTGTTCCTTCTAATACGGGTAAACCTCCTAGTTCATCCCGTGGTAGAGCTTGGTAAGTTAAAATTAGGGGCGGGTTTGTAGGGGCGGGTTTAGCCAAAAATGTTGTTACCTAACCATCTATAACTATATAAAAACCCGCCCTACTTTTTTATCTAACTATTCGAGTTAATGCAAAAATTTTTAACTGCTAGTTTATTTGGTTTAATCTGTTTTTTGAGTGGCGTTTTTACTCAATATGTTCTCCCTGTGGGTAGTTTAAATAAGCTTATGGAATGCGAAGAAATAACCGTTTCTTCACCAACGCCAAAGCCAGAGATACAGCCAAATGAAGTCATTGTTTTATCATCTAAAGAACAGGAAATTAAAAGCTATGCTGAGAAAATTACTGTTAAAGTATTGTCGGGGCAAAATTCAGGCTCAGGAATTTTAATTCATCGACAAGGGAATAGTTATCAAGTCGTAACTAACGATCATGTTTTACTTTTTGGGAGACAAGATAACTCCTATAAAATTATAACGCCAGACGGTAAAATTTATCCGGCAAAAGTTGTTAATCAGTTTAATTTTGAGAAATATGATTTAGGACTTTTACAGTTTGAAAGTGACAGTGTTTATGAAGTTGTTTCCTTATCTCGGTTGCCATCTCCTGCTATCGGAGAAACAGTTTATGCGGCTGGTTTTCCTTACGAAGTAGATAATTCAGTCAAAAATAGCTTGACATTTACTACGGGTAAAGTTAATTTAATTAGTGACTTATCCTTTCGAGGTGGTTATAAAATTGGCTATACCAATGATGTTAAAAAAGGTATGAGTGGGGGGCCTTTATTGAATCAACAAGGTCAACTTATCGGCATAAATGGTAGGCATAAATATCCAGCTTGGGGTAATCCTTATATTTTTGAAGATGGCACAGTTGCCTCTCCTGAAAAAAAAGAAGAAATGAGTCAATATAGTTGGGCTATTCCTATAGAAACTTTTTTACGACTTGCTGGAAATTTTATCATTAAAAATCAACCTGATTTAAGTCAAATCAATTAATAATATGGAGCAGTTTTTAACAATGAATTATCAATTAAAATATCTGAAGTTTTTATCTACTTTTTTATTAAGTTTTAGTTTATTTTTTACTGGGTTTTATCCAGATTATAGGGCATCAGCAGGAGAAATTAAGACAGAAAATAAACAAACAAAAAGTAATAAAGTTGGTAAATTTATTTTACAATATCAACCTTCCTCCTCAAATTACTACGAATTTGGGGAAATATCAGCAAAATTTTCCAATCAAGAAATACGTCAAAAGTTAATAGAAACTCAAGTATTTGATCAGATTATTACTGAGTTAAATACTTCAGGATTAATTATGCGAGAAGATATTCCTGTCGTCTTTCAAGAATGTGGTAACGCTAATGCTTATTGGAGTCCTTCAGAAAGACAAATAACTGTTTGTTATGAAAACACAGCTTTAGATTTAATCCTATTTAACAATCTAGTAAAATATCCTTCTGAACAAGCATGGCGAAAATCTATCAATGAAACCGTAGTCGCTTTTTATCATGAATTAGGTCATGCTCTTATTGATGTCTTATCTTTAAGTGCTGTTGGACAAGAAGAAGATACCGTTGATGAATTTGCTGTAGTTATGTTATTCAGAAAATATAATCCTAGTATAGCAGCAGAAATGGTTTTAGATTCTTCAGAATATTATGAACTTTTATATAAAATAGGTGGCAGAGGCCCCGGTTGGGATGAACACGCACCCAATGATAAAAGACTTTTTAATTTAGTTTGTCTAGTATATGGGAGTAACCCAGAAGAATATGAAAAAATATTCATTGAGAAATTTGTTTTAGTAGATCCTAATCAAACAGTAAATCAAGATAAATTAAATAGTAGAGCAGCTAAATGTAAAAGGGAATTTCCTCAAAAGATGGATAGTTGGAATAAGTTATTATTGCCTCATTATGCTAGTCAAAATGGAGATCAGAAAACACCCGTTCAGTCTAGTCCAGGTAATTCTCCTGGTGTTTCTCGTAGAGGAAGATATTGGTAATTTTTTAAGTGCTTAAAAAGGTCTAATTATTGATTTCATGACAACCAAAAGGATAAGGAGAATCATAAGTTTTTTCTCTTTTACCAAACCAATTATAACGATTATCTCGCACTTGTTCGTAAGTTTTATCCCCCAACCATTTCATTCCTGGTAAACTACGATAAGCCAGAATAAAAGCCTGTCCTAATGGCAATAAATTAACAATTTCTTCTGCTGCATTACTGCCCTGCCAACGTTCATCAGGTAAATTTCCATCAATTAAAATCATCCCCATTTCACAATCTTGGGCAGTAATATTAAATTGCTTTAACATTACTTCATCTTGCATCGGAATATAATCAAATAAATGCCCTTGATCAAACTTAGATAAAAGTTGGGTAAACGTCGCACAAAGATTACAATTTCCGTCGTAAATTACGTGATAAACCATGATCTAAAAATCCGATTATTAGTTGTCAAGTCAAATAGAAAATAGAGTTTTATTTTGCCAGGGCTTAATATTATTAAGCCCCTACAGAAATCTCCTCAACCCACTACCTTAATACTCCCTACCCCGCCATTGTTTCGGTTTTTGAGAAGCAGATAAAAAGATTCTCAAAACCGCTAACGGATCAGCCAAAGGAGATAACCAAAATAATAAGGATTTGGGGAAAGAAGAACGATCATGATAATAGGAAGGCGTAACGGCAACTAATAAAGCCCAACGAATGATTAATAATCCTAGATTAAGAGCGATCGCTAATTGTAAACTCAAAAAATGATAGCCAAAAAGCCAACAACTTACTAAGAAAATAAATAACAAAAATGGTAATCCTTGGGTCAATAATAATAAAGCCAAATCTCCCCAAAGTTGAGGACTAGAAGACGCATCTTTGAGATCCAGCGATCGCCCCCATTCATGCCAAGTTTCTGTTATCCCTTCATACATCCTGACCCGAATGAGGTTTGCACCGTCCAAAAAACCCACATTAAAGCCCCGTTTAGCCGCTTCACGGGCTAAAGTAACATCATCACAAAAAGAACCCGCAGCACAGGCATAACCGTCTAATTGTTCTAAAACAGCGCGACGGGACAAAAAACATTGACCATTGGCCATAACTCGTTCCGGTGTTTGTTGCCGTACCCCTGCCGAATCAAAACGATACAATAAAGTCATCAATAAAGCAGGTTGTAACCACCATTCCCCGGCATCTTTCAGGATAAATTGGGGAGAAAGAGAGACAAGATCATAACCCTCATCTTCAGCAGCGCGAACCAAACTGGCCACTAAACCCCGTTGGGGTTGGGTATCAGCATCAATGCCTAATACCCATTCACTGCGAGGAGAACTATGTAAAAATCCTGTATGTAAGGCCCAGGGACGGCCAACCCATCCCAAAGGTAAAGGATCATCCGTCATCAAGCGAAAACGGGGATCACTCATGGCCGCAGTTTTCACCAGTTCCTGAGTTCCGTCTTGAGAATGACTATCAATGATGAGAATTTCCCTAACTTCGTAACTTTGTTGACTCAAACCCTGTAAACAAGGGCTGATCCGTTCTGCTTCATTAAGCGTCGGAACCACCACCGTTACCTTACCCAACAGATCAGGATCAGGAAATTGGGGTTTTAGGGGAGGGCGACGAATTGCCCCTTTAATGAGACGAGACAGTAAAATAGTGGTTGCCGTTCCTTGAAATAGCAACAGAAACAGGGAAATAACGCCTAAAACAGTATCATTCAACAAGACAGAAAACCCACTCACTTAGACAGGACTCCAACGGGATCTACGGACACATCTACCATATTGTCGGGGATGATGGCTTCTATTGGGGTATTTGCCCAACGATATAGGAGCAAAACGGGCAAAAGTCCCACAATTAACCCTAATAAGACCGGAATATAAATTCCTGCGGCCAAACTCATGATAGTTGCAAAAGCAAAATTACTCACATAAATAGCCAAGGGTAAGCCTAACTGATGTTGGGGAAGTTTGAAAGGTTTCATCAGCCAAATTAAGGTAGCAACCGTCATAAAAGTTGCCCCAGTGCCGAACCATCCCGCAAAATTTTGGTAAGGCATCCCAAAAAAGGCCCCCGGTTGTTCCCAAACCCAAAAGGGCATGGTGGTTTGACTCATGGCGGGATCTAAAACAAAATCCCAAGCGGTTAAGAAAATAGAACCTAGAACAATCGAACCAAAGATTTTTAACCAATTTGAGGTTAATTTGTTATTTAAACCCGCACGAGCAATTAAATAAGCACTAAAGCCTAAATAAAACCAAGACAAAGGGATAGTAAACGGTACTAATCCCGAAATTTTATAACCAAGTCCTGTTAAATAGCGATAGTGACCAAAGGGAAACCCGGTACTGGTTCCCAATAATTCGCTACTGAGGGAAATAGTCAAGGCAGGTAACATAAACCCTAACCAGTGCCAAACACCAAGGGTACGATAGGCATAAACCGTTACTGCTGCCATTCCTAACAGCATATACATGACACCGCCACCGGCCATAGACCAAGCGAAGGCAGTTTTACCAATGGGGGGCAAACTAGCAATAAAATCAGGATTGGGTAATACCAATAATAATCCCGCCAAACCAAAGGCCATTGACAAAATATGACCAATTACAAGGGCGCGTTCCACGCGAATTAAGGTACTCATTAGTCTCTAAGGATTGAAGTGGGCCAATCTCTAGTTTACAAAGCTTTGTAAATAAATGTTACAATAACGTAGAGATTGAGCTTTGTTGAGAAAGCAAACAAGTAGAACGAGAATTCTACAAAAATGGTTAAGATATAAAATAGGCGACCTAATTCTCCGGTGCGATTCATGACAGCATCCTTTGATAATCATCCTAAGCCCCTAATTCGACCCGTGCAATATCGGGATCTTGACTGGTTGGAAGCCCTTGCCAGTGAGTCTGCCCAGGCTCAACAAAACTCCGTTGCTGTCTTATTTCAAGAGCAGCTACAACAGGTTAGACCTTGGTTTGGACTGCTGAAGTTTCTCAGTTGGTTTCCCAATATTTTTCAAGACCATTTTCGGGTTTATGTGGCTGAATTACCCAAATCTTCCCAAGAAAGCAGTTTAAGGGGATTTATTCAAATTTCTCCTTTTAATACGGGCCGCAGTACGTGGCGTGTAGAACGGGTTATCGTAGCTGATGGAGAAGGAGAACCGGAATTATTGACTAATCCTAAAGGCATCGGTTCCCAATTATTACGTCACTGTCTAGAAACGATTTGGGAAGCGAGAACCTGGGTATTAGAAGTTAATATTAATGATAAGAATACCTTAGCCTTATATCGTCAAAGTGGTTTTCAACCTTTGGCCCAATTAACCTATTGGTTTTTAGAGCCAGAATTATTACAACAATTGTCCCAAAATAATTTAGATTTACCCAATTTATTGCCTGTTAGTAATGCGGATGCTCATCTACTGTATCAGTTAGATTGTGTGTCTATGCCCCCACTATTACGTCAGGTTTTTGATCGCAACCCCCAAGATTTTAGGACTCGTTTTTTAAGAGGATTCTGTTCAAAATGGCAACAGTGGTTTCATCAAAAGGAAATGGCTGAAGGCTATGTATTTGAACCCCAACGTAAAGCGGCGATCGGCTATTTTAAATTAACTTTATCGAAAGATGGTTCTCAACCCCATCAAGCTCAATTAACCGTTCATCCAGCTTATACTTGGCTTTATCCTCAGTTACTTGCTCAGATGGGCCGAATTGTGCAGAAATTTCCTAACCCAAGCTTAGAATTAGTATCATCAGATTATCAACATGAACGAGAAGAATATCTAGAAAAATTGGGAGCAAAACCCATAGAACATACCTTGCTTATGTCTCGTTCCGTCTGGCATAAATTAAAAGAAGCAAAACCAGAAGGACTCCATCTATCAGAGATGTTACAGGGTTTACAAGCAGTTCCTCGAACTCCTATTCCTAGTCGTATGGCATGGCTAAAAACACCCTTAAACCCTTCAGAAAAAACGACTAAACTAAATAACACAAAAGAGCAAAATTCTTCTCTAGAACCTTCAGAAAATACGGATCAGGAGTAGGGTAAATTAAGCAAGTTATTCTTGAAAATAATCCCAAAAAAAAAAAAAAATTCATTAACTGTTAATCCAAACGACTGAGTAAATGTACTTAAAATATTTTTTAAGCTCTGTTGTTATGTAATATCAGTTTTGGGGAACAATAACAGTAAATTGATTGAGATGATCTAGAGTATGAAAGCGTCAGAAACCAGTATTCGTAATTTATTAGAAGGCACAAAGCAGTTCCAAGTTCCTCTTTTTCAAAGACCTTACTCCTGGAATAAAGACTACTGGGACGCTCTTTGGAATGATTTAATGAGTATTTATAAGGGAGAAATTGAAGGGTTCTACTTTTTAGGTCCAATCGTAACACAGGCAGTATCAGGTACAGCCGATGGAATTTCAGCTTTTTTAATTATTGATGGACAACAGCGTTTAACTACTTTAAGTATTTTATTAGCAACGTTACGAGATAAATTACGCCAAGATAATAACGATCTTGCAGAGGAACTACATGAATATTATTTAATTAACAAATTCAAAAATAATGATGATTTCTTTAAAATTCTACCAACTAAAACAGATCGGGAATCCTATCGATCTATTATTAAGAATAACGGACAAGATAATAATAGTAAAGGAAAAATAAATGATGCTTATGAACACTTTACAAAAAAACTTGAAGAAAAAAGCCTAAAAAACCTCAGTTTTTGTGAAAAATTAAAAAGTATAATTCTTGAAAAACTCATCATTGTTAATATTACATCTGATGAAAAGGATAACCCCTATTTAATCTTTGAAAGTTTGAATAATAAAGGACAGGAACTAACTCAAGCTGATTTAGTTCGCAACTATATATTTATGAAGCTTCCTATTGATAATAGAGAAGAACAATATAATCAATTATGGCGGCCTCTTGAAGACAAATTTAAAACAGAAGTTGGTGATAAATATTCTGAAGAATTAACCAATGCTTTTTGGTTCTACTTACGCAAAGATGGTAAATCCGTTCAGCAAAAATATGTTTACCAATCTCTAAAAAAAAGATTTGATCAGAATCAAAATAATTTACTCGAAGAACTTCAATTGCTAGTTAAATTTTCTAACTATTATCAGCGTTTTAACTTTCCTCAAAAAGAAGAATCAAATAGTAAATTTAAAGAATATTTTAATAATTTATTAAGGCTTGATTTTAAAACATCACATATTTTTTTGCTAAATATATATAATGATTATGAAAATGGCAAAATTTCAGAGCAAGACTTTGAAAAAATCTTGCTTTATTTAGAATCTTATTTTGTGCGTCGTCTATTTTCGCGCGTATCAACACAAAGTTTAGGAGGAATTATTAATAATCTATATGCTGAAATCAAGAAAGCAGAATCTAGTAGTATTGTTGATGGATTATATAAAACACTTAACAAGTTTGACAAGAATAAAAGATGGCCAAGTGATAAAGAATTTAAGACAAAATTGGTAAATCAAACTATTTATAAAGGAACTAAAAATGATCGAAATAAGTTTCTTCTAGAAAGATTAGAAAAATATCAAGGTAAAGAAATTGTTGATTTTTCAACTTTAACAATTGAACATATTATGCCTCAAAAAATTAAAGATGAATGGAAGAAAAAGTTAGGGGATGATCATTCATCAAATCATACAAAATGGCTTCATACGTTAGGAAATCTAACATTAACTGCATATAATTCTGAATTGTCTAATAAATCATATTCTGAAAAATTAGAATATTTGAAAAAGAGTAATCTTTATCTTAATCATGATTTTAGGGAGATTGATAAATGGAATTTTGAGACAATTCAAGATAGAGCAAATAGGTTAGCTGACATTGCTATTAAAGTTTGGCCCCGTCAACAATGTTAATATGTCAACAAAATACAGTAATCTATGAACAGGGTTATTTTTAAACAAAAAATGGAGCGAATTTCTGCCCTAGGATTAGATATGGGTAAAAGAAGAATTGGGGTGGCTGGATGTGATGGGACAGGGTTAAGTCTACAGGCAAAAAGTTATTATTCGCAAGCTTTAGAATTAGCAAAACAAACAGAAGATATAGAAGGACAAGCAGAGGCACAACAGGGACTAGGAGAAGCTTACTATGGACTTAATAACAAAAAAGAAGGGATTACTTGGTTGAAAAAATCCAAAGATAATTATATAATATTAGGAGATAAATTAAAGGTTGAGGAGTTAGAAAGACGAATCAATTCTTTATAGAAAATTTATTTAATTAACATGAAAACAGATAGCATATTTTACCGTTTATTTCAAGAGTTTCCTAGTATTTTCTTTGAATTAATAGGGAGTTCACCCGATACCGCAATAGGTTATGAATTTACTTCCCTTGAAGTCAAACAATTAGCTTTTCGGATGGATGGTTTATTTTTGCCGAAAACGGAGGACTTTAACCAACCATTTTACTTAGTAGAAGTCCAATTTCAGCCAGATAAAAAGTTTTACCGTCGTTTATTTAGTGAATTATTTATCTATCTCAAACAATCTGAAATTCTCTATCCTTGGCAAGTTGTGGTTATTTATCCTCAGAGAAAGGTAGAAAGGGAAGAAAGGATACAATTTAGTGAGATTCTAGCATTAAATCGAGTGAGACGTATTTATTTGGATGAATTAGACGAAGAAATATCTAGTTCATTGGGCATAAAAGTTGTTAAACTAATTATTGAGAAGGAAGATAATGTAGGAGAAAAAGCCAAAGCGTTAGTTAAACAAGCACAACAACAGTTAACAGATGAAGCAATTAAGCGTAATCTCATCGATTTAATTGAGACAATTATTGTTTATAAATTACCTAATAAAAGTCGGGAGGAAATTGAGGCAATGTTTGGATTAAGTGAGTTGAAACAAACTAAGGTTTACCAGGAAGCTTTTGAAGAAGGTGAACTTAAGGGTGAACTTAAGGCTAAATTAGCGACTATTCCAGAATTAACTAAAGAGGGATTAAGCATTGAGCAAATTGCCAGAGTTTTGAAATTACCGATTGATTTTGTCGAAAATGAATCTCGAAAGTATCAATAAAAGTCGGGAGGAAATTGAGGCATATTTGGATTAAGTGAGTTGAAACAAACTAAGGTTTACCAGGAAGCTTTCCAAGAAGGTAAACTCAAAATTCTGTTCCATATTCATAGCGAACCGACTCTTTTTTTATCTAAACTGTAATCTTAACTTGATTAATAGGGTAAGTCTGATTATTTTCTTGGATTTGTGGATCAACTTTTACTGTTAATTTTAGTCCTAAAGATTTGAGCAAATAAGCTAAATCATTAATGGCTTCAGGAGGAGATTTTTTCATTAATTGTTCTAAATTTTTAACCTGAATTGTCATTTGTTCTGGGGTCAAAACTTGAGAACCTAATGCTTCTAATACATGAGTAAGAGCTAATTTTAATAATTCTGGCTCAAATTCATGTTCCTCTGTTTCTAGATGAGTTTCTAGATAAACCGCAGCATAATGAGAATCTTTAAGAGATTCAATTAGGGAATCATGATAACTATCACTGGTTGGCATTTTCTCGTCTCCTATAATCTTGCCAATATTTTGATGATCTCCTAAGTTACCTAAACTAACACGGTTCAATCGTTGAGCAATCTTAGTTTTAGCTTTAATATCTCGCAGAGAATCAAGCCATTGAGCAAAGGGTATTTTGCCGTCATTAGTAACATAACGCCGAATCTCTCTAGGTTGAGCCGTCATAGCTAAATTATAGCTTTTTATTGCTGCAAATAGTATTTGAAGGATAATGAAACTTATTTGGTTCTACCGGACTTACTATACTAAACTAATAATTAATAACAGACTAAAGTCTGATCCTATAAAAACTAAGTCCGCCTTCGCGGACTAAATTCTAGGTTGCGTAGGCAACCTTTGTTTGTATAGCTTAACTCTTTAGAGTTAAAGTCTATTATTTGTGAAAATACTTATCTTAATTTGTATTCACCTAATGTTACCTAAAACAATGATTAATTATGAAGTATTTGCTCAAACCAAAAATGGCTAAATCATCTCCCATTGTCTTGTTTTTCCTCACCACTTGTCTAGGCACTGGAATAGTCCCCATCTCTCCCACGACTTTCGCCTCATTCTCCTTAGAAGCACAAGCGCAAACCCAAACGAACCCCCAAACCCAAGCACAACAACTTTTTGATGAGGGGATGCAATTATTTAATCAAGGTACAGCCGAATCACTACAACAGGCAATAATTAAATGGGAAGCAGCCTTACCTTTATGGCGTAAGGTAGGGGATAAAGTTAATGAGGCTTTTACTTTACTTTTGATCGGTCGTGTCTATGACGATTTAGGAGAAAAACAGAAGGCTTTGGAATACTACAGCCAAGCTTTACCCTTATCGAAAGCAGTAGGCGATCGCAGGGTCGAAGCCGCTACCCTCAATAATATTGGTATTGTCTATGACGCATTAGGAGAAAAACAGAAGGCTTTGGAATACTACAGCCAAGCTTTACCCTTAAGGAAAGCAGTAGGCGATCGCAGGGTCGAAGCCACTACCCTCAATAATATTGGTGGTGTCTATGACGATTTAGGAGAAAAACAGAAGGCTTTGGAATACTACAGCCAAGCTTTACCCTTATCGAAAGCAGTAGGCGATCGCAGGGTCGAAGCCACTACTCTCTATAATACCGCCTATTTAGAAGCCAATAGAGGCAATTTACAAGCTGCCTTAACTCCCATGCAAGCTTCTATTGCTATTCTCGAAGATTTACGCACTAAAGTTATTAGTCCCGAACTCCGTCAAACCTACTTTGCTACTGTACAGTTTTATTATGAATTCTACATTAAATTATTGATGGATCTCCATCAACAAAACCCCTCCCAAGGCTACGATAAACAGGCTTTTAATATTAGTGAACGTTCCCGTGGTCGAACTTTATTAGAATTACTCACTGAGGCACAAGCTAATATTAAAGAAGGGATAGATCCCCAACTATTAGCACAGGAAAAAAGCTTATTAGGTCAACTTGATGCTATCGAAAAACAACGCTTAGACATCTTGAATAATCCTAAAAGTACCGATGCACAAAAAACAGCCATTGATCAACAACATAAAACCCTCTTAGGAAAATATCAAGACTTACAAAATGAGATTCGCGCTAAAAGTCCTAAATATGCTGCTTTAAAATATCCCCAACCCCTCACCTTAGAACAAGTTCAACAGCAAATTTTAGATAATGATACCGTTTTATTGCAATATTCTTTAGGGGATGAAAAAAGTTATCTTTGGGTAGTAACTAAAGAAGGAATGACAAGTTATGAACTTCCCCCACAAGCAGAAATAGAAAAACGCGCCATAAATCTACTTAACAAGATCAAGAACGCGACAGGAAATCAAGAGGCTTTTGCTATAGCAGAACCTTTATTAAGTAAAATGATTCTTGCTCCTGCTAAAGATAAATTAACAAAAAAACGCCTTTTAATTGTCGCTGATGGAGTCTTGCAATATGTCCCATTTTCTGCTCTTTCTTTGGCAGGTGATCAACAACCTCTGATTAATCAATATGAAATTGTTAACCTACCTTCTAGTTCCAGTTTAGCCACGATTCGTAATGAAATTCAAACCAGAAAATCAGCCACTAAAACCGTTGCGATTGTTGCTAATCCTGTTTTTAGTAAAGACGATGAAAGATTAACAAACCGCAAAACTAATGTTTCTCAAGAATCCTCAGATTTAGGATTACTTGCCCTTAATCGTTCCCTTAGAAGCTTAGAAGATGGCAAATTTAAACCTCTCCCTGGAACTCGTAAAGAAGCAGAAACTATCCTAAAACTTGTTTCTGAAACTACACAAAAAACATCTTATTTTGACTTTGATGCTAATCTTAATGCAGCGACTAATCCTCAACTAAGTCAATATAAAATCGTTCATTTTGCGACTCATGGAATCCTCAATACTGAATCTCCATAATTATCAGGTGTGGTATTTTCTTTAGTCGATAAAAGTGGTAATAATGTCAATGGCTTTATGCGACTTAATGAAATATTTAACCTCAATTTTACAGCCGATTTAGTAGTAATTAGTGCTTGCGAAACCGGATTAGGCAAACAAATAAAAGGCGAGGGTTTAGTCGGTTTAACCAGAGGTTTTATGTATGCAGGTTCCCCTCGTTTATTAGTAAGTTTATGGCAAGTTAAGGACGACGCAACAGCCGAATTTATGACCAGATTTTATAAGTTAATCTTAGAGAAAAACTTACCCCCCGCACAAGCATTAAGAGAAACACAATTAGAGATGCAAACAGAAACCAACTGGAAAGATCCCTATTATTGGGCAGCCTTTACCCTTCAAGGAGAATGGCGTTAAATTAGAACAATTCACAACCTGACAATCTCTAACTTATGATAAAATGATTACAATAATCTAGAAAAAATAGACTAAATTTCAAACAAAAAATGGAGCGAATTTCTGCCCTAGGATTAGATGTTGGCAAAAAACGTATTGGTGTGGCAGGATGTGATGGGACAGGGTTAATTGCTACAGGGTTAACCACTATCGAACGCCAATCATTTGCTCACGATATAGAACAATTAAAAGCATTGATTCAAGAACGAGATGCACAGCTTTTAGTGATTGGTCTACCCTATTCTATGGATGGTAGCATCGGATTTCAAGCCAAACAAGTGCAAAAATTTGCTCAACGAATCTCTAAAGCCCTAGAATTGCCCATAGAATACATAGATGAACGCTTAACCTCCGTTGAAGCAGAAACCCAGTTAAAAGCTCAAAAACAATATTCTCGATACAATAAGGGACTGGTTGATCGCCGCGCCGCCACCATTATCCTACAACAATGGCTAGATCAAAGACGTTCCGGCAATCTTTAAAATTTTACTTGACATTTCCCTGAACTTGTGAAACAATTAGAGACGGTCAGAAAAGATGCGGGTATAGCTCAGTGGTAGAGCGTCACCTTGCCAAGGTGAATGTCGCGCGTTCGAATCGCGTTACCCGCTTAACAAACTTTCCATAGTCCCTAAGTGAAATCTTAATTTTAGCTTGAGTTAACAGGTAATCCAATTAAGAGCAGACACACTATACTGTATAGAGCTAATTTTAGGAGCCACTGAACTGACACTTGTGCGACCTCAGAAGCCTGTAAAAATCGACTTGAACCAAGAGTATCCCTGCCCTTGTCGGCGACGAGGCCATCTCTTGCCCATTGTATTAACAGAAGCCTTTGGCTGCGAT
Source organism: Crocosphaera sp. XPORK-15E (assembly GCF_034931425.1). Classification (NCBI taxonomy): domain Bacteria; kingdom Bacillati; phylum Cyanobacteriota; class Cyanophyceae; order Chroococcales; family Aphanothecaceae; genus Crocosphaera; species Crocosphaera sp. XPORK-15E. Next base: position 166,366 of record NZ_JAYGHQ010000004.1, on the reverse strand, counting down.
CGCTGTCAACAAATCTTTGTCGTCGAAGAAAATGGTCAAACGATCGAGCAGCTATCATCGAGTTACCCTTATAAGCGGATTTGGCGTTGGACAGGCTATCGTTGGTTAGTTGTCCGTCCTGGCTTAAGAGATGGCTACTTACCCATCATGACAGGGATGATGATAATTTTGCTAATTGGATGGTTACTCTTGGCATTGCAATCATCCTTGGGGCCGAGTATCATAATCGGAATTGCCTTGGTGGGCTTATTAGTCCTCTCCCTAGCCATCATTTTCTGGTTAGCCTATCGGCGTTAAGATAAACTCTATGACCCTAGAAAGCTCTCCCAACTTGCTACTAACATCCGTTCAACGGGCTTACAATGCTTATCTGGCACTGGAAACCACTGACACTCACGATCGCAGCCGAGGCATTAAAGCCATGGCCAAGGGTCTAAATCAGGGGTTTGATGCCATTCTCGAAGCCAATACCCTAGACTTAGAAATGAGTCGAGAAATGGCAGTACCAGAGATCCTGATTGAGTGGCTAAAATTAACCCCAGAACGGTTAAGTAATGCGGTGAAGATTCTAGACTATTTAGCGGATCTCCCCGATCCCATTCAACAGGTGTTTAATACTCCCTATCGGATCAATACGGCAGGAACTTATTGCCAATTGATGCCCTTGGGAGTGATTGCTTTAGTATATGAAACCTTTCCCGAATTAGGAGCGATAACCGCCGGATTTTCTTTAAAAACGGGTAACAGTTTAATTTTAAGGGGATGTGGTTCATCAACCCATTCTAATCAGGTGATTGCTGAGATTCTGCAAGAGGCTCTTAAAGAGGCTAAACTGCCTCTAGGGTGCTTAGAGGTACTTTCGGGAGAACAGGGGTCTTCAATTCAAGATTTAGTGACACAGCATCAATATTTGAGTTTAGTTATTCCCTATGGCCGTCCGAGTTTGGTAGATCAGGTTACGCAGTCGGCCACGGCCCCGGTGTTAAAGTCGGCCATGGGCAATTGTTATTTATATTGGTCGCCGACGGTTGATTTAGATATGGTTCGCTGGGTAATCTTAGATAGTCATGCTAGTGAACCTGATCCCGTAAATGCCATTGAAAAAGTGTTAATTAGTCCCTCACAAAACCCCTCAATTTTAGTGAGATTGTTTAATGTTTTACGAGAAAAGGGCTTTCAATTACGGGGAGATACGGAGTTATCAGCAGAGTTTCCTGATTATTTAATTCCCGCTAAATCTTCGGAATGGAGTACCCCTTATTTAGATAGAATTATTGCCTTTAAGGTGGTGAATGATTTATCTGAGGGAATTACTTGGATGAATCAATATAGTAGTGGTCATGCTGATTGTTTGGTGACAGATTCTTATCTAGAAAGTCGTCACTTTGCGAATGAGGTTGATAGTGCTTTAGTTTATATTAATACTTCCCCCCGTTTTGATCGTTATCCCAAGCATGGTGAGTCTTTATTTTTAGGGGTTTCTAATCAAAAAGGTCATCATCGGGGGTTGATTTCTTTGGAGACTTTTACAACACTTAAACAGGTAGTTCAGGGAAATGGGAAGTTTTAAAATTATGAATTACGATTTCTTTCACTTTTTAGGAAAACCCTAATCTTACTTATTCTGAGATCTTGCACCTAGCTTGAAAACCCCGATTTTTTACCAAATAGTAACGAAGTTAATAGGGTTTACTGTCTTGAAAAATCGGGGTTTTGTGATTTTTTAATCATGGTGCAAGATCTCAGTATTCTTAGTGCGATCTCGCGGGAGCGAGTGCTGCCGCACCGCTGATCTTGTAGGTTAGGTTGAGGAAACGAAACCCAACATTATCTTTTCTTACTCTCTTAATTAATATGTTAGTCAGAAAGGTGGGAAAGTCTTGTCACATTTTTTAAATTTGGTTTATTGCAAATTCTGATAAACTTCATCATCATTACGCTTACCAACCCGAACAATTTTGATTTCTTCCTCTCCAATTTCATAAACAATTCTAAATTCTCCTTGATCGACTCGATAATAATCTGGATATCCCTGTAAAGCTTTATAATCTTGTGGTCTAGGATTATCTGTCAATGAAAGAATTTTAGACATTACCTGTTTAAAGAACTTAGGCTGTAGCTTTAGAAGTTGCTTACGGACTGATTTCTTAATCTTAAGATTATATTGTTTAGATTCAGTCATTTCTCAAGTTTTCTTCTGTAAATTCTGTTCCGTGAATTTGATTGTATTCAGCGATGACTTCTTCTACTGTGTAAAAGTTTTCCTCCACTTCATTCATCAGTTCTATTTCTAACTGTTTTAATCGTTTCCATTCTTCATAATTAATCAGAGTTGCTATTGCTTTTCCTTCTTTTTCAATAACAATTTGCTCTTGATCAATACAGTTTATAAAATTATCAAAAGAGTCTTGAACTTGAGTAACATTAACTTTTTTCATGACAAAACCTTTAGTTTTAACACCATTATAGTTTAACCTAAACACACACCAACCGCTTGTCGAACCACTGACTTCAAAATAAGGTGTCCTTCCGATGAAGAACACCCTATAATAGTTGGTACTGCAATGTATTTGATTTTAGTAAAATTGACAACTCAAAAACCTAGTTTTAGGTAACAACTAATACTAACTCATGGTAGCACCAGAGCGATCATAGGAAGTCCGAAAACTTGACTGAGGTTTTCCTTGAATAGTTGTCCAATAATCTTTTTCCACATCCACACCAATTTCAGACGCAGCACGTTCTAACATCGACTGCTGACGATTTTTAATCATCTGATGGTGACGCATCATTAAAGCTCTTGCTTGTTGTTGAGTAGACATAATCTGAGTCTCCGATTGCTTATGGTGGTTTTTTATCTGGTTTGTTTTACCCTTATTACTATATATAACATGAAATTCTGTAGCAAATGTTACAGAAAACCGAATAAATCATAAAACTTAACAAATATTTCGGGATCACTTCCAGGTCAGGGATCAATGAAACCATTATCAAAAAAAATCGTTATCATAGAAGATCAAGCAAAATTATCTCTCTTCAAACTTATATAGAGTTAAATCTTATGCCATTACCTATTGTTGCCATTATTGGGCGGCCCAACGTCGGTAAATCGACTTTGGTTAACCGTTTAGCTAAAGACCAACAGGCGATCGTCCATGATGAACCAGGAATCACCCGCGATCGCACTTATCGTCCGGCATTTTGGGGCGATCGAGACTTCCAAGTAGTAGACACAGGGGGATTAGTCTTTGATGATGATACAGAGTTTCTCCCCCTGATTCGGGAACAGGCCATGGCCGCATTAAATGAAGCTAGTGCCGCTATTTTTGTTGTAGACGGACAGACTGGCCCCACTGCGGGAGATTACGAAATTACAGACTGGTTACGGCAGCAAAAAGTTCCTGTATTATTAGCAGTAAATAAATGTGAATCTCCCGAACAAGGATTAATCCAAGCGGCACAATTTTGGGAATTAGGGTTAGGGGAACCTTATGCAGTTTCCGGCATTCATGGTGGTGGAACAGGGGAACTTTTAGATCAATTAATTACCCATTTACCCTCCCCTGAAGAACTCCCAGATCATGAGGAGGTTAATGTGGCCATTATTGGTCGTCCTAATGTGGGGAAATCGAGTCTTTTGAATGCCTTTTTAGGAGAAAATAGAGCCATTGTTAGTCCTATTTCTGGGACAACTAGAGATGCCATTGATACAGTGGTTGAACGGGCGGGAAAAACCTATCGTTTGATTGATACTGCCGGAATTAGACGCAAGAAAAATGTGGAATATGGGGCAGAATTTTTCGGTATTAATCGGGCATTTAAAGCCATTCGTCGGTCGGATGTGGTGTTATTAGTGATTGATGCTATTGATGGAGTAACGGAGCAAGATCTTAAATTAGCTGATAGGGTTATTGATGAGGGAAGGGCGGCAATTATTGTTGTCAATAAATGGGATGCGGTAGATAAAGATTCTTACACCATTTATGATTACCAAAAAACTGTTTTATCTCGTCTTTATTTTATGGAATGGGCCGAGATGATTTTTGTAAGTGCGATGACAGGACAACGGGTTGAGAAAATTTTCAATTGTGTTGATACTGCGGTTGAAGAACATCGTCGTCGTGTGACAACTTCTGTAATTAATGAAGTGTTACAAGAAGCTGCTAAATGGCATTCTCCCCCCACCACAAGACAGGGAAAACAGGGCAAAATTTATTATGGAACTCAGGTTTCTAGTCAACCCCCAACCATTGCTTTATTTGTTAATGATCCTAAGCGTTTTAATGATAATTATCGACGCTATATTGAGGGTCAATTTCGTCAACAAATTGGCTTTCCTGGGACTCCAATTCGTTTTCTATGGCGAGGCAAAAAAGTTCGTGATGTTGAACAAACTTTGAATCGTGCAACGCGAGTTTAATTCAGAATAAATGCTTAGGGAGTAATGTAAATTTTCTCCCTTTTGACTCTTATTCTTGACTTAAATAGACATTACTGTTACTGTTTCTTCTGGGTTAATATTTGTCGTTTCTATAGGGAGAATAGCTAACCCATTAGTTAAAGCCAAATTAATTAAATTAGCTGAATTTTGCTGTCCTTTTGCTAATTGAAATATATACTCGCCATCAACTAATTTTAATTGTCCCCAAATATAGGTTTCTCTTTGACCATTAGAAGATAAAGATTGAATGGATTTTGCCTTAATAAATTTCGGTTTCCAGTCATCTTTAATTCCCGATAATTTTTGTAAAGCAGGTTGTACAAATCGCCAACAACTGACTAAAGCAGAGACAGGATTTCCAGGAAGACCAAAATAAACACATCCCTGATTAAACTTAGCCACTGTTAAAGGTTTTCCTGGTTTCATTGCCACACTATCAATGTGAATTTTTGCCCCTAACTCAGTTAAAATCTGTTCAATATAATCATAATCTCCCACAGAAACGCCTCCAGTAGAAAGAACAAAATCAGCACAATTAATTCCTTCTAATATCTTTTCTCGTATCAGTTGAGGTTGATCAGGTATAATTCCTAATGGAATCGGAATACCCCCATTTTTAAGAATAAATGCAGTTAAAGCATACTGATTTGAATCAACAATTTGCCCAGGTTTTAAGGTTTGAGACGGGGTAATTAATTCATCTCCTGTTGATAAAATAGCGACAAGGGGACGACGATAAACTGTAATTATTGGACATTGCGCCGTTGCTAAAACAGCAATTTCTGGAGCATTAATTATAATTCCTGGGGACAATAAAGTATTCCCTGCTTGATAAAATGTTCCCCGTTTTTTAACAAATTCTTGGGAGGATTTTGGGGGAGATAAAATGATAACTTTATCTTCTTTTTTCTGGGTATTTTCCTGCATAACAATGGTATCAGCACCATCAGGTAACATTGCCCCAGTAAAAATTCGACAAGCTTGACCAGAATTAACTGTTTTTTGTGGTTTAACTCCGGCTGGAATATCTTCAATAATATCAAGAATAATAGGGGTTTCTGCGGTACAATTTACCACATCTTCAAACCTGACTGCATAACCATCCATAGCAGAATTATCCCAGTAAGGAAAATCTAATTGACTGGTTACAGATTGGGCTAAAATTCTTCCAGTAGCTTCGGCTAATATTACCGTTTCTGTATCAGTTAAAGGTGTAACTAAATTGAGAATAATGGTGTCAGCTTCTTGAACAGTAATCATCAAATTATCATTAAATAAGCAAGTATTTGTCGGGACAGATGGCCCTGTAGGGGGAACAGCCCTACATAACACTTTAGCTTAAACTAGGAATGGGCAGAAAATTTTATTAATTATCAATTATCAATTATCCATTATCCATTGTTGAACTAATTGTCTATCTTTCGACCTTGACGTTAGGCCACTAATTCTAGTATCTTCATAAAAGATAAGACTTATTTTTAGGTGGTGTGAGATGTTGGAACGTTTATTTTTAGCTTGCACAGTTACGTGCTTGCTATACATATCATTGCAATTTGGTCAATCTTCTGTGACCCCGATACGAACGGAGCAAACCGCAAGTCGTGTCATCATTGAACATTCTTCTGTGTTCAAAGTTGGTAATGATTTTGCTAATTTTATGGTGGCTCAAAAATAACTGCAATTATTGAATCATTAAACTTCGCTATAATTAGATCTAAATGAGTCGAAAATTGCGATCGCTTCTCCAGGACTCGATCCTAACAAAACCTTGACTGATTTGCGCTGTTTTGAACTATGTCACTCTCAAGGTTACAAAGAGATCAAAAGCAAAACGCAATAAAACTGCTGAATCTCCTAAAAAACCCTCATAAACCTCAAAAAAACAAAGCATAAGACTTTGGAACCTACCATTGTTCTAATTATCCAAAAATTATGGCAGTCAAAAAACAATTTTCTAGTTTTGAAGAACTTCTGATGACATCGACTCTCCCCGTTTTAGTCGATTTCTATGCTACCTGGTGCGGCCCTTGTCAGATGATGTCCCCTATTTTAGAACAAGTAGGAACCCAGATGAGAAACCGCTTACAAGTCATCAAAATTGATACGGATAGATACCCAGGAATTGCCTCTAAATACGGAATTCAAACCTTACCAACTTTGGTATTATTTAAGAAAGGTCAACCTGTGAAACGGATTGAAGGAGCCATGCAAGGGTCCCAATTAATTCAGCATCTGCAAATTTTGGTCTAATTCTTCGGTTAAGTAAATCAGTTGGGTTGCTTTACCACAAAATTCAACCCTTCTTAACTCTTAATTTTTCCTCATCAAAACCTCCTAAATGTTATGGATAATAATAAGCGAAATTTCCTGATTCAAAATAAGGTTATCGGTGTTCTAGAAATTAAAATTGATCGCCTGGAAATGAGAGCAGAAACCATTCAAGAAAAACTAAATTGTATTGAGACGAGTTTAGCTCAAAAAGATCAGAATAGCTCTCAAATTATTAAAGATATTAATGACTTAAAAACCCAATTAGCGAAACCCGTTACAGACAGAGAAAGTGACCTCAAAACAGAACTTAAAGAGCTTAATCAAAAATTAGATATTATCCAAGGAATTGCTATCATTATTTTACTCGGAATTATTATTGATATTTTCTCAAAACCTCTTTCAACTGCCTTTACTTTGGGACTCCATTAGCCCTATAAGATTATATAATAGAGAGTTTGCATAAGAATTAGGAGACAGCCTCATGGCTCGGATGTATTACGACGCAGATGCCAACCTTGACCTTTTAGCCGATAAAACCGTTGCGATCATTGGTTATGGTTCCCAAGGTCACGCCCACGCCCTGAATTTGAAAGATAGCGGCATTAAAGTCGTTGTGGGGCTGTATCCAGGCAGTAAATCAGCTAAAAAAGCCGAAGATGCTGGCTTAAAAGTTCTCAGCGTCTCAGAAGCGGCCAGTGCTGCTGACTGGATCATGATTTTACTGCCTGATGAAGTCCAAAAAACCATTTATAAAGAGGAAATTGAACCTAACTTAAGAGATGGTAAGGTTTTATTATTTGCCCACGGATTTAATATTCATTTTGGGCAAATTGTCCCCCCTGAAACCGTTGATGTCATTATGGTTGCGCCTAAAGGGCCCGGCCATTTAGTGCGACGTACCTACGAACAAGGGGAAGGAGTTCCCTGTTTATTTGCCGTTTATCAAGATGCTACAGGAAAAGCCCGCGATCGCGCTATGTCTTATGCTAAAGGAATCGGTGGAACCCGTGCAGGTATCCTAGAAACTACCTTCAGAGAGGAGACAGAAACCGACTTATTTGGGGAACAGGTGGTTCTTTGTGGCGGTTTGTCTGCCTTAATTAAATCAGGGTTTGAAACCCTAGTGGCCGCAGGTTATCAACCGGAATTAGCCTATTTTGAATGTCTCCATGAAGTCAAATTAATTGTGGATTTGATTGTGGAAGGAGGACTGGCTAAAATGCGTGATAGTATCTCCAATACAGCCGAATATGGCGATTTAACCAGGGGGCCGCGCATTGTTACGGATGAAACCCGCGCTGAAATGAAAAAAATTCTTAAAGAGATTCAAACCGGACAATTTGCACGGGAATTTGTCTTAGAAAATCAAGCGGGTAAACCGGGATTTACAGCCATGCGTCGTCAAGAAGCAGAACATTCCATCGAAGAAGTTGGGAAAGATTTACGGGCAATGTTTAGCTGGCTAAAAGATAAATAACCAAATATCAACGGTTTAGGTGAGGACGGCAACACCCAATAAGCTAAAACGCATTTAAAATGCGTTTTAGCAAGTCATTCGTCAACAACAACTGCGAAAATTTTCCTCATATTTCAGTCAACCTAAGAAACAGGCAATACTGTTCGGTTAAAGTTTTGATACCCCCAACCCCTCTTAAAAAGGGGGGCTAAGAATGGCTCTATTTCCCCCTTTTTAAGGGGGACTAAGGGGGATCTCCAATGTGTAAATATCGTTAACCGAGCAGTATTGAAGAAACAGTTATCTACTCCTACCTTATTTGTCAAGCTCAGCTTAAAATAACTTTACATCAGTATTTATGTATTAACTTAAATTCGGGGATTAATTGTCAAAATCTTGGGAAAGGAAGAAGGAAAGGAGAGGCAAAAATCACGAAAGATATAGGGTTTGAGGTCAGTTACAGTTTTTTTTAGACATAGGCCGACCAACTAACACTAGTATAGCAAATTCTAAAAATAACCAAAAGTTCATTTTGGGGGGAATTTAGGCAAATTTAGGAAAAATGGGATCGAGGTTAAGTTATGTGAAGCAATATAAATCATTGAAATATTTGTTCAACAATTGACAATGAACAATGGACAATTGACAATTACCTCTACCTAAAAGGTAGAGGATTGAAAATAAGGAAAATTTTTTTAATTTCTCCCCTTAAAAGAGGAGGTTTTAAACCAAATTAACCAATTGTCAATTGTCAATTGTCAATTGTCCATTGATAAATAGCGAAGACAGTCACAAAAAAGCTATCCTAGTAACCTGATTCTCATTTAACAGACGATATGCGGCTAAACCAACGTTCTCAGTCTAAATGGCAAACTTCTATCAACACCGATAGTTATGGGTCTTACGACACCCGACAACAAAAAACAAATCGCACCATCGGGCAGAAACGTCAACCCATATTTATCATGTTATTGGTTAGTTTCATCCTCTTAGGAGCTATTGGGGCCCGTCTCGCCTTCTTACAAATCCTACAAGGACAAACCTATCGAGAAAAAGCCGAAAATAACCGTATTCGTATCGTCCCGAAACCCCCCGTCCGAGGCAACATTTTTGACCGCAAAGGGCGGGTTTTAGCTTCAACCCGTCTCACCCATGCCGCCTATCTTTGGCCCGTCGTCGTCAACCAACCCGACTGGCCCCAAAACCGCAAATATCTCTCCCAACTCCTTTCTATACCCGAAGATAGTATTGAAAGTAAAATCAAACAAGCAGGATATAACGCCTCAACCCTAATTAGAATTGCCCGCAGTTTAAACCCGGCCCAAATTACGGCCCTAGAAGAATTTAAAACCGAATTAAACGGCTTAGAAGTCGATATTGAAACCGTCAGAGACTATCCTAACAAAGCGATGGGGGCCCATGTCTTAGGCTATACAGGAGAACTCAACGTCGAACAGTTGAAAAAACGCAGTGCTGAAGGTTATCGTTTAGGGGATATTGTCGGCAAAATGGGCGTAGAAGCGGCCTATGAACAGCAATTAAGAGGAGAATGGGGAGGTATTCAACTCGAAGTTGATGGGGCCGGAAAAGTCATGAAAGTATTAGGCCAAAAAATCGGTCAACCCGGCAAAGATGTCACCCTCACCCTAGACTTAGATGCCCAAAAAGCTGCTGAAGCGGCCCTAGGGGACAAAATTGGGGCTATTGTTGCCATCAACCCCAAAACAGGGGGAGTTTTAGCCATGGTGAGTAACCCCTCCTTCGACCCCAATGTTTTCTCAACCCAAATTACCCCCAAAATCTGGCAAAAATTACAAAGCAAAGGCAACCCCTTCGTTAACCGTGCCTTACGGGGTTTTCCTCCCGCTTCTACCTTTAAGGTTGTAACGGCTACTGCTGGCATGGAGTCGGGCAAATATCCCCCTAATACTATCTTAAGCACCTTCGCCTATTTGAATGTGGGGGGGACTGCCTTTGGAGAATGGAACCGGGCCGGGTTCGGCCCTATGGGTTATGTGCGGGCTATGGCCTGGAGTAGTAATACCTTTCATGGCCAAATTGGCCGGGGAGTGGGTGGCCCAACCTTAATTAAATATGCCCGTCTTTATGGGTTTGGGTCAACCACAGGCATTGAGTTAGATGAGGAGTCCCCAGGTTTAATTGCTGATGATGCCTGGAAGCGTAAAAATTACAATTGGGAATGGACTGACGGCGATACGGTGAATATGTCCATTGGTCAAGGGTTTACTCAGGCAAGCCCCCTACAAGTGGCGGTGATGTTTGCTGTTCCTGCTAATGGGGGCTATCGGGTGAAACCCCATTTCTTTGAAGACCCGAAAAACCTTGACAAATGGCGCACGTCGATGAATCTTAAGCCTACCACTCTACAAACCCTACGACAAGGACTGAGGGCGGTGGTAGCTGAGGGAACGGGAAAGGCCCTTAATTCTCCTGACTTACCCCCCGTAGCTGGCAAAAGTGGCACGGCTGAGGCCCCTCCTGGAGAGACTCACACTTGGTTTGGTGGGTATGCCCCCTTTGATAACCCGGAAATTGTGGTGGTGGCTTTTGGAGAACATACTGGTGGTGGTGGGGGTTCTGTTGCCGGCCCCATGGTTCGTCAGGTCATGGAAGCCTATTTTAAACATAATAAAAAGTAAAGAAGGGGAAATTTTGAGTTTTTTCTTGCTAAAATTTGCTTAAAGAAAGGCTCATCATAGTGTTAGTGTTGAGGAGGAAATTTGATGAAGAATTCTCTATTATTGTTTTCGTTGGTAACAGTGGCTGCCGGGGTGGGAGAGTTGGCTTTTTCCCCCAAAATGGCCCAAGGGGCAGAACTTTGTAATTATCGCAATGAAATTGTTCGGGTTTCTGGGGCTTATGTCAATAAGGATGAGGCTTGGGTGACAAAAGGATGGTGGTTTGTTCAACCAGGGGAATGTATGACCTATCCTGATAATTGGTACACTTATGTGGAAGTTGATCGGGATCAAACCGTTGAACGTACCTATTTACTGGGAGAAGGTATTGAAACCATTAAATTATGTGTTATTCAAGATAGGTATACTTTCTATAATGGAGAGACAGAAAGGGTTTGCGATAAGCATGATTATGGGTTTAGTGATAATTCCATGCAAACTTTTTACTTAATTGGTTCTAACCGTGAAGTTATCGGTTATAAGCAATAGCAAATCATCTTGAACAGTAAACAGTGATTGCTTACTGTTCTTTATTTCTTATTCTTCATAAGTTTTACCATTTTAATATGGAGAATTTCCGCTTCTTCAAAGCGATCGCCTACTGGTTCAAATCCCAGTTTATCATACAAGGATTGTATATAAAATTGAGCATGAATAACAACTTCTTGGTAAGTGTTTTTAGCTTCAATCATTTCTAGGGCAGTTTTCATTAATTTTGTGCCAATTCCTTGCCCTCTAGCTTCAGATAATACGGCTAAACGTTCAATTTTTGCTGTAGTTTGATTCAAGTTTCTAATTCTGGTTGTTCCCACAGGTTGATGATTTAAGTAGGCTAAAAGATGCTCACAATTATCATCATAACCATCAAATTCTAAGTGAGGAGCAACCCCTTGTTCTTCCTGAAAAACTAAGGAACGAATCATTTTAATTGATGCTAGGTTGTCTTGATAATTAGCAAGTTCAACTTTTATTTTTTCCATAGAAATTTAATGTATTTTTAACTAATTGTCCAAAACTTAAAGCAATGAAAAACAGCAAAGGAATAACAATTATTTCTTGTAAAATTGTTAGGACATTACTAAAATGCCAAATTCCATTAGTAGCATTTAACCCACCTAAAATTGTCATGGGAAAGGCAAAATAAGAGAAATTAAAGGGGAACCAACATTGAACACCGGCCGGAGGATATCGATCATAAGCTAACATATCTAATAAAATATGACTAAAATAAAGACCCATCAGCCATAAAATCAAAAGATAGCGGGTTCTTTTTTCTACTTTTAAGCAATATCCCACGATTAAACTGATTATAATTCCCAGAAAAAAACTATGAGTAAACTGACGATGTAATGCCCCTATATTCTGAAAAAATATATAGCCAAAAATAAAATCAATATCAGGTAAATTAGCAAATATTATTCCTGTAGTCAATAATATTTTTGTTGAAAAATACTTAGAAAAATCAGGAGAATGACGAATCAAGAAAAAACCGCCTATTCCAGCTAAACTATGACCGATAGGTGAAGACATTTTGACAGTTTGAATTAAGAATAATTATGAGCTTGATGAAAACCGTGAGAATAATCTTAAATTAAAATCATTCATAAAAACTAGAGATTGACATAATTTTTCTAGGATAACTTAAGCATTTAATGAAAGCATAACAAAATTAATTTAGTTATGTCAACTTTAAGGTTATGCTATTGTATTCTTAAACACCGTTATATTTATGATCCGATCGCAACTGAACTTAGGTAGAATAGAAGTAGTCTTCAATACAATACAATTTCCAGTCCCTCAATTTATCGATAACGTCAAACTTCTAACTTTTTACTTCAATTATGACCTTATCAACCAATAATAACCAATCATCCCTAGCTTCAGAATTAGAAACCCTCATCAAAAATTTACCGGATCATCCACATGGTAAATTGATAGAGCGAGCATTAGGAGTCTTATTACGCATTGCGGATGAAGAAGTTGAGCGTTTAGACTGGAAAATCCTAACTACTGCCCTAGAAGACTTAGAAAAGGGGTTTAAGGTATTTCATCCCTATCGTCACACTCGTAAAGTTACCATTTTTGGGTCAGCCCGTCTATCCCCCCAAAGTTCAGAATATCGCCTAGCGGTTGAATTTGCGCGTTATATCACCCAATTTGGCTTTATGGTACTCACAGGAGCAGGAGGAGGTATCATGCAAGCGGGGAATGAAGGAGCAGGGAGAGAGCATTCTTTTGGGTTAAATATTGAGTTACCTTTTGAACAAGGGACTAACCCTTTTATTGCTGGAGATGATAAATTAATTAAATTTCAATACTTTTTTACCCGTAAACTTTTCTTCTTAAAAGAAAGTGATGCAGTTGCCTTATTTCCTGGGGGTTTTGGGACACAAGACGAAGCATTTGAGACATTAACATTATGTCAAACGGGAAAATATGGCCCCTCTCCTTTAGTCTTAATAGATGAGCCTGGGGGAGACTATTGGAAAACCTGGAATGAATATAATTATAGCAATTTATTAGCAAGGGGTTTAATTAGTGCAGAAGATTCTAGTCTTTATACTATAACTGATAGTTTAGCGACTGCTTGTAATATAATTCGTCAATTTTACTGTGTTTATCATTCCATTCGTTATGTAGAAGATTTATTAGTTATGCGTCTAAATTCGCAATTAACCGATGAACAAGTAGCACAACTAAATGAAGAATATTCCGATATTTTAGTCAAAGGAAAAATCGAAAAAAGTAGCGCATTACCTGCTGAAATGAAAGACGAAACTTCTAATCTTCCCCGTCTAACTTTACACTTTAATCGACTGAATTCAGGAAGATTATATAAAATGATCAATCAAATCAATAAATTCGGTATTTGTTTACCCATTGAACCCCACCCCGAATGGAAATGATGCCCTTATTTTTGAAATTGTTCTAAGTCTCTCAAATTATCTGTAGGGGTTTAACAGTGTTAAACCCATCTTTGTTATTAAGTAAGAATAATTTCAGGATAACTTGATTAAGAAGGGCAAAATAGTATTATGTCCCTACAAGCGGTTCCTAAATTTTGGTATCATTCATTACTTTTTCCTCGGATTAGTTAAGATTCTATTTAGAGAACCCAGGTTAAGCAAAAGATAGGGTTAAACTAATCAGCGTGTTCCTTAGACACACTTCAACAGTCAAACAAGACCGTTAATTCTCTTTATAAGACACCTGTAGAGTTGGTAGGAATTATATGACAAAACGAACCTTTGGCGTAATCGGCTTGGCGGTAATGGGAGAAAACCTGGCCCTCAACGTCGAAAGTCGTGGTTTTCCCATTGCTGTTTATAACCGTACAGCAAGCAAAACTGAAGAATTCATGAAAAACCGGGCCCAAGGTAAAGACGTAAAAGCGGCCTATTCTTTAGAAGAATTCGTACAAACTTTAGAACGTCCCCGTAAAATTTTGGTAATGGTACAAGCGGGAAAACCCGTTGACGCTGTTATTGAACAACTCAAACCCCTCCTTGATGAAGGAGACATGATTATTGATGGCGGTAACTCCTTATATGAAGATACCGAACGCCGCACCAAATATCTCGAATCTACTGGCTTCGGTTTCGTGGGAATGGGTGTCAGTGGTGGTGAAGAAGGGGCATTAAAAGGCCCTAGCCTCATGCCTGGAGGCACTAAAGCCGCTTATGAAGAACTAGAACCCATTTTAGTCAAAATTGCGGCTCAAGTCGATGATGGCCCCTGTGTTACCTACGTTGGCCCTGGTGGTGCTGGCCACTATGTCAAAATGGTTCACAATGGTATTGAATACGGCGATATGCAGTTAATTGCAGAAGCCTACGACATCATGAAAAATGCTCTAGGCCTCACTAATCCTGAGTTGCATGAAGTGTTTAGCGAGTGGAATACCACCGATGAACTTAATTCTTTCTTAATTGAAATTACTGCCGATATCTTCAAATATATCGACCCCGAAACCAATACCCATCTGATTGATTTAATTCTCGATTCTGCTGGTCAAAAAGGCACGGGACGTTGGACAATTATGAGTGCATTAGAGTTAGGAGTTTCCATTCCTACTATGTATGCTGCGGTTAACGCCAGGGTGATGTCTTCTTACAAAGCGGAACGGGTAGCTGCTTCTAAGCAATTACCAGGCCCCATCGTCAAATTTGATGGCGATGTCAAAGCTTTTGTGGGCAAGGTAAGGGATGCTTTATATTGCTCTAAAATGTGTTCCTATGCTCAAGGAATGGCTTTAATTGCGAAGGCATCTGCTGAGTATTACAATAACGAAGTTAGCTTACCTGAGTCTGCCCGTATTTGGAAAGGCGGTTGTATTATTCGGGCTGGTTTCTTAGATAAAATTAAGAAGGCATTTGTCGATAATCCTAGTTTGCCTAACCTGTTGTTAGCTCCTGAGTTTAAACAAAGTATCTTAGACCGTCAAGAAGCTTGGCGCGAGGTGCTAGTATTAGCCAATGAATTAGGAATTCCGGTTCCTGCGTTTAGTTCTTCTTTGGACTATTTTGATAGCTATCGTCGTGCTGAGTTACCTCAGAATTTAACTCAAGCGCAACGTGATTACTTTGGGGCCCATACTTACGAACGGACTGATAAACCCAGAGGTGAATTCTTCCACAGTGGATGGTCTGCTTAATTCTCTTTAATTAATGAACTGAATTATTAACCCTTCTCTTTATTGAGGAGGGTTTTATTTTACAGCAAATTGTGACTGATTGAGAGAGACAAAAGGACAGTATATTTATTATAATGGGATATTAAGCATAAGTAGGGGTCAACGGCCGTTGACCCCTACAATAAGAGTCAGCTTTTATCAATTTCCTCAACTTAATTCGTAGTTCTATATACAAGTATAAAGACGAATATAAAATGAATCAATCTATTGAAGACAATTCTATTACATCTCAAGGAATTACTAAAATTTCTGTTGCTGGTTATAAATCTATTGATAATGAATGTTCAATTGAAATTCGTCCTTTAACCATTCTAGCAGGGGTTAATAGTTCAGGTAAATCTAGTATTATTCAACCTCTATTATTGCTCAAACAAACTTTAGAAGCAACTTATGACCCAGGAGCATTATTATTAAATGGCCCTAATGTTAAATTTACTTCTACTGATCAATTTTTTTCTAAGGTATCGTCTCAAGATAATAATCAGTTTTCTGTAGAAATTGAAATCAATAATTCTGATTACATTAAATTAATTTTTGCTAAAGAAAATAATATTTTTGATTTAAAGCAAATGAATTATAAGGAGGAAGATGAATCAGAAATAATTTTGCGAAAAGATATGACAGCAAAAGAAATTATAGATAGCTTAGAAATTCCAACTGAGATTAATCTAAATCTTTCTTTTAGGCTAGAAAGAATACGATGTTTTTTTAAGTTAAATCCATTAATTTGGTCAAAACAAAAGGAACAATATGTGCTTCCCTTATCCTTAAAAGAAAAGATACATATATTGAAAGCAGGGGAAAAGTTCTTGAACTATAAGTTAGAGTCTCAAATATTTTTTGAAATATATATTAATAACATGATTCATGTACCAGGAATTAGAGGAAATCCATTAAGAAGTTATCCCATTAGCGCAGTTGGTGAAAATTTTCCAGGAACTTTTGATAATTATGTAGCGAGTGTTATTAATGATTGGCAAATCAAAAAATCTTCTAAACTTAATGATTTAGCCAGATATTTAAGTCTATTAGGATTAACTCAAAAAGTAAGTGCGAAAAAACTTAATGATGTAGATGTAGAAATTAAAGTTTCTCGACTGCCTTATAATTCAACTCTTAATAATGAAGATATAGACATGGTAAGTATTGCTGATGTTGGGTTTGGAGTCTCTCAAACCTTACCCGCTATTGTGGCATTATTAGTCGCAGAACCTAATCAATTAGTGTATTTAGAACAACCCGAAATTCATTTACACCCTCGCGCTCAAGCATCCTTAGCTGATATATTAATAGAATCAGCCAATAGAGGAGTAAAAGTAGTTATAGAAACCCACAGCGACTTAATTTTAAAACGCATTCAATCATTAGTAGCAGAAGATAAAATTGAACCAGAAAAAATCAAACTACATTGGTTTAGTCGTGATCAAAAAGGTTGTACAAAAGTCACAACTGCTGATTTAGATAAAGCAGGAACATTTGGAGATTGGCCCGAAGATTTTAGTGAAGTTGATTTACAAGAAGAAAGTCGTTATTTAGATGCGGCTGAATTAAAATTAATGAGTGATTTAGATGAAGAATAAAACATCAAAATTATTAGTTATTGATGCGTCTATTGCTCGTTCTTGTGGTGGAGAAAATGCCAGACATCCTACTCCTAAAAACTGTCGTGACTTCTTAAAAGCTGTTTTAGAACTAGATTATTCTATGGTCATGACTTCTGAATTAAAACAAGAATGGGATAAACATCAATCAACATTTGCTAGAAAATGGCGAGTTAGTATGATTGCTAAAAAGAAATTCAAATATTATGAAAACGTTACTTTAGATGAATTAAGAAAACAAATAGAAGAATGTGCAGAAAATTATAAAAAAAGAGAGGCAATGTGGAAAGATATTTGTTTACTAGAAGCAGCTATAATAACTGATAAAATTGTGATTTCCTTAGATGAAAAAGTTAGACAGTATTTCTCAGAAGTATCAAAAGATATTCCTGAAATTGGAATTATTATCTGGTTAAACCCTGCTAAAAATAAAGATCAAGTGATAATATGGTTAGAAGATGGCGCAGTTTTAGAACAAGAAAGACAAATGCGTTATTATAACAAATCTGTTTAAGCTACAGTAATTTATTATCATTATTTTTATCTATAATCATCAAATAGAGTAAAAATGTTATCAACTTTTCATAAGATTGTCACTAGGATGTCACATTAAACTGTCATAATTCATTTAATTGCTTTAGTAAAAACAATCTTAAATCCTATGAACAGATTCAAATTCATTATCGCCATTTTCCTCCTGTTAGTCGCGGTTTATCCAGCTTACAAAATTAAATCTGCTTTAGGAATTGACCTCATTGCTAACCATCATGCTCCTGATGCCTTCAAATATGCTAATGTATATACTAAAAAAGCTATTACTAAACTTCATCAACTTTAAATTAATAATGGCTAATTATCGGCGTTTATTCTGGCTAAAACTTTGATAAATGACCCAAATTAATAAAATGCCAAACAGCAAAAACCAGATACCATATTCCCTAATAATACTTTCTGAACCATCATCAATTTCAGCATCCTGTAATCCTAATTTACGTTGTATAGATTTCAAGATGCCATAAATTTTATGGGAAAGATTGAGTAAAAAGAAAGTGTGAAGGTTAATATTCATCTTAATCATGCTAGAGATAAGGTGAGAGACACCCACCTTATTAGTTTACCTAAATAAACACCTCATTTGTCCAATTACCATGCAAACCGTAAGGAATATGATGCTTAAGATGTAATGTAGCAATGGGACTTTTTTCTAAGTTTTCACCGTCTAAAATGACGATATCAGAACGATGTTTACTTCCATCATAAACCATCACTAAAACCCATCCTTCATCTTCACGGGTTGCTTGAGGTTTAGGGACAAAAATAGGTTCGCTGACATACCCACTAGGTGCAAAAGAATGTAAATGTTTTTCTCCCGTAACTAAGTCTAGTTTAAGAATACCTTGTAAGGGGGCATTTCCTTGAGAATTATGGGCAGTTCCTGTGAATAAATAACGATAGTTTCTGCCGACTTTTTCAGGGTTTACAGATGGAAATTCACAACAGCGAGTTTCTATCATTTGACGCTCAATTTTATGATCTTTTAAATCAACTTTAAACCGCCATAATTGTCCAGGATCTAAATTTTCAAAATCCACCTCTTTATAATCTCCATCAGGTTGAACTTGGGGAAGAGAATCATAACAAATTGAGTCTAAATAGATGTTATTTTCTTCCTCAAACGCATTAGCATGATGAAAAACAAAACCTGCTTTAGTTTCTAGAATTTTCATGCCATCATAGGGAGGAATGCGGGGAATAATGATGAGATGACTAGGCTTATTGGGATGAAATTTAACGCATTCTCCAGCCCCTTTTAACCCCAAAAAATAGGGCAGTGGATTAAAGGTGACAGGGTTTTGTAAAAAGAGACAATAATGAGGCGTAATGGCAAAATCATGAATAAAAGAAAACCCAGGAATAATATGGGAATGACGACGTAATAACTCCCCATTAGGAGCAAATTCATAGATAGTAATTTCACTAGAAAGTCCTGGTTTAATAGAAAAATTTACTAAACAAGGTTGCCCATTATCCAACTCACAAAAAGGATCAATCCAAGGATGAGCAGAAATAGAATCACCAGGGTTCAATGTTCCCTCTAAATAATCTAATCCTATGGTTTCTAAAGTTTTTGGATCAAGTCGATATGGTTCCGCAGCTTCCCAAAGTGCCAGTAATTTTTTGCCCCAATAAATAACATTTGTATTAGCAATATTTTTAACCTTAACATCAAAGACATTATTCAACCATCCCCCAGGTTTCTGTGTCCCAAATACGCCCCGATAAATCATTTTACCTGATGCTTGTTCTTCGACATACCCTTTAGTCTGAACAAAACGGTTACGAAAATGAACCTTTCTCCCAGGCAAAAAAGAAATTGCACAAATCATGCCATCGCCATCAAAAGGATGTTTTAAAGGCGTTCCTTGAACCTCCAATAAACCAGGGCCATTGCGAAACAAAGTCCCCTGTAATTCATCAGGAATTATCCCCTCAATCTCATCAATCCAATAATTATATTCATTAGGTTGAGACTGATAACCTTGTTGCCATTCTTGACGATTATAAGGCTGGTTTTTCGTGTTTTTTTCAATGGAAGTAGTCATGATTGATAAAATGTTAATACCTTACTAAAAAATCTTACCATTCTCTTTACGTCTTGGCGCGATATCAAAAATTATCCCTGCTTTTTGGTTGTTACAAAATCAGGCAATAATTCTGGTATCGCTGAATCAATAGGAAGACTTCCTAAAGGATGATTTTGATAAACTTCTACAAGATTAATACTCTCCTGTTTAGCTTCTTTTTCTTGAATTTGGGGGTCAGTATTTGGCAACCAACCCAATAAAGGTAAAGGTAGCAAGGTTGATAAATTAGTAATAACTACTAATAGCCAAAGACGATCAAAATTTGTTTCTGTTACCCCTAACCAATGGGTTAATAATGCCCCTAATTCATGGGATAATAAATTAGACAGATTAACGATGGACATTAATAAAGCGAATACAGTGGCTTCGATCCCTTTTGGACATAATCTTGCTGACAAAACCAAGATAGGCATAAAGGCAATTTCTCCAGCAACTGTTAAGATAAGACTATCTCCTATACTAAACCAATGATCATCAATTCCTAATGCACGGTTAGCATGAGTGACTAATAATAACATTGTCATCCCTAACCCCGAAGAAATGACAATACTCCACCCTAGAATCTGTCTAAAAGAAACGGTTTTGAGAAATCGTTGATATACCCAAATTCCGACTAAGGCAGCTACACTGGTAACAAGACGAACTCGCCCTAAAAATTCTGGTTCAAATCCTAACTCATTCGTGGTAAAATAAAAGAAAGCAGAATCAGCATTAGGAGTCGTTTGCCAGAAAAAAACAAAGGCAGTTGGCAACAGGATTGACTTCTGTTTAATTGCTTGCCAAACTAAGGTAATTTGCTGTTTTATAGGAGAGTTATGGGCTTGAAAAACTCGATCATTCTTGTTAACTTTATCTTCAGAAATGAACCAAGCAGCAATGGAAACAATTACAGGGAAAATAGCCGTAATTTCAAAGACTATTTGATTACTAAACTGTTGCAATAACCACCCACTTAAATAAGCAGTGATTAACCCCCCCACAGCAGACATTCCCCAGCTTAATGACTGTAGTGATCCAGCCTGTCCTAGAGACTCCTTGCGGGCCCGTTCTACCACTAATGAGTCTACAATAACATCGCTGATGGCGACCGAGAGGGAGGTTAAAAGCAAGGTGAAGGTTGCTAACCAGGCATTAGTGACAACATTTGCTAACATTATCCAAGATAAACTGCCGATTATCCCCGAAAGGATGAGATAGGGGCGGCGATGATAACCAAAAATGGGTAAACCGTCTGAAAGAAAGCCAAAAACAGGTTTTATGACCCAAGGAATGGCAGCGACTCCAATTAATGCCCCCATTTGGGCGGGATTTAATCCTAAATCGTCCTTGAGGAAGAAACTAACCGCTAAACGGGCTAAACCGAGGATTCCTTGCACAAAATAGACGCTAAGGATGGCTAATAGTTCGGGGGTGGGGTCATTCCCAAATAAAACCGTATGTTTTAGGGTATTTTTAAGATGTTTTAAGTTGAGAACGGCAGAATCCATGAAGATAAATAAAGTTTTGTTACTTTATCTATCATAGTCCATGATCGAGATTTGGGTGAGGGTTCTCAATAATTTTAACCCTAATTATTAATAACGGAGTTGAAAAAAGGCAATTATTATGAATGATTTAGTGATTTTTTGGCATCGTCGTGATTTACGCATTTCTGATAATATTGGACTCTATAAAGCCTATCAACAGAGTTCTAAATTAGTGGGTTTATTTTGTTTAGACCCCAATATTTTAAGCAGGGATGATCTTGCGCCTGCTAGAGTTAGCTATATGCTTGGTTGTTTAGAAGAATTACAAACAAATTACCAAAAATTAGGCAGAAAGCTATTAATTTTTAAAGCCCAACCTACTCAACTTATTCCTAAATTAGCTGAAGTTTTAAAAGTCAAAGCTGTTGTGTGGAATGAAGATGTAGAACCCTACAGTAAAGAACGCGATCGCCAAGTAATTGAGGCGTTAAAAGAAAAGGGAATTAAGGTAGAAACCTATTGGGATCAATTATTACATAAACCAGGAGATATTTTAACTAAAAGTAATAATGAACCCTATAAAGTTTATACACCATTTTGGCGAAGTTGGAGCAAAGAGAATAAACATCCTATTGTTGAAACTTTAGGTCAGATAGAAGTATTAACGCCTGAAGAAATTGAGCTTATTAATAACCTAGGCAGCATCAATTTACCAACAGCAAAAGATTTAGGCTATCATTGGAATTATCCCTTAATTGTAACCCCAGGAGAACAAGCAGCAAAAGAACAGTTAATTTATTTTTGTGAAGCCGCAATTTATGATTATCAAGAGCAGCGAAACTTACCTGGAATAGACGGAACTTCTCAACTCAGTGCTGCTTTAAAATTTGGGGTAATTGGTATTAGAGAAGTGTGGGAAGCAACCCTTAACGCTTACGAAAATAGCCGCAGTGACGAAGCAAGAGAAAACATAGAAACTTGGCAAAAAGAATTAGCTTGGCGTGAATTTTATCAACATTGTTTATACTATTTTCCTGAATTAGCTGAGGGGCCATATAGAGAAGAATTTAATAACTTTTATTGGGATAATAATGAAGAATATTTTAAGGCATGGTGTGAGGGAAAAACCGGATATCCTATCGTTGATGCGGCCATGAGACAGTTAAATGAAACAGGATGGATGCACAATAGATGTCGGATGATTGTTGCTAGTTTTCTGACCAAAGATTTAATTATAAATTGGCAATGGGGAGAAAAATATTTCATGCAAAAATTGATTGATGGCGACTTATCTGCTAATAATGGCGGATGGCAATGGAGTGCTTCTAGTGGTATGGACACCCAACCCTTACGCATTTTTAACCCTGCTAGTCAGGCACAAAAATTCGACCCAGAAGCTGAATATATTCGTCAATGGTTGCCAGAGATAAGTTCTCTTGATACCGAATATTTAGTCACAGGCAAAATATCTCCCTTAGACTGTCATTCTTGTGGTTATCCTCAACCTATTGTAGACCATAAAAAGCAGCAAAGGGACTTTAAAGAACGGTATAAAATGATTAAAAATACCTAAATATGGTATGATTAGGAAGTATTAATTACATGAGAATTTAAAGATGTCAAAAACCAATGTATTAGTAACAGGTGCAACGGGAAGAACTGGCTCTATTGTTCTTCAAAAATTACGTCAATTTCCTGATGAATTTGCAGCCATTGGCTATGGTAGATTTGAGGACAAAATCAAAGAACTTTTTGGTTCAACAGAAGGCTTTATTATTGGGAATATTGCTGATCAATCTACCCTTAAAATGGCATTAAAAGGATGTAATTTATTGGTTATTCTAACAAGTTCTGTCCCTAAAATGAAAGCCCCACCCAAGGAAGGGGAACGCCCAGAGTTTGAATTTGAACCTGGTGGAATGCCCGAAGAAGTTGACTGGATAGGGCAGAAAAATCAAATAGATCTCGCCAAAGAAGCTGGCATAAAACACATTGTTTTAGTAGGTTCAATGGGCGGAACAAACCCTAATCATCCCCTTAATAAGTTAGGCAATGGTAATGTATTAATTTGGAAGCGTAAAGCGGAAGAATATTTGATACAATCAGGGGTAGATTATACTATCATTCGAGCAGGAGGTTTAATTAATGAACCAGGAGGAAAACGAGAGTTAATTGTGGGGAAAAATGATACTTTTTTGGAAAATCCTCCTAAGGGTATTTCCACAGTAATTCCTAGAGAAGATGTAGCCGAATTAGTGGTACAAGCATTAAGAGAAACTACGGCGAAAAATAAAGCCTTTGATGTAATTTCTAAGCCTGAAAATGATCCTGAAGCTGTCATCACTCAAGACTTTTCTGCTTTATTTGATCAGACAACAGGGGGTTTATAATCATAATAGGTGGGCAATTATTCATACCCACCTATTATTAACTTACTACTGGAGATTAACTTAAATGTCGATATTGAAACAATACACACGGCTAATTTTAACAGGGCTTGCATTGTTGCCTATTAGTTTTTGGGGATTAGGAATTAATATACCCAAAGTTAAAGCACAAGCTATCAATCAAGCAGTTATTTTTGCTCCTCCTTCTAATATTAGACTATCTCCCAATGGTACTGTTTTATGTTCGATAAAAGTTGTTACTGTGGTTAATATTTACGGTTCAGAAAATGACTGGTATATCACTGATATTTGTGGAGAAATGGGATATATTCATCAGAGTCAAATTCGTTTTAAATCAAACTCACAAGGAACATCTGAATCTATTTTTTGTGAGGTTATTAATATTCAAAGAGGTCAATTAGCCCTTCGTTTTAATCCTAATGGAGAATCAAGGGCTGGACTTAATAATGGGAATATTGTTCAATTCTTATCTCAACAAAATACTTGGTATAAAGTTAAAGTAATTCAAGGGCCAAATAATCAAGTTAATGGGTTAGAAGGTTGGGTAAATTCTAATTATGTTTCTTGTTATAATTAGAGATTTTTATTCCAATCTTATTAATTTAAAAAATTGAAAGTAGAGAATTGCTGAAGCAACAGGAACACATCTTAAAATTTCTTTTAAAAAATCTTAATATTGATCATAATTTTGTTAGTTTTAAGTTGCCATAAGGATAATTTGCAGCGTATTCTCAAGATACAATAATTAATTATTATTCAGGAATTTGTGCAACTATATATTTACCAATTTCTAAGGATGCAGTAGCAGCAGGAGAAGGGGCATTACAAACGTGCATTGCTTGTTTATTTTGAATGATTAAAAAGTCATCCACCAACTTACCATCTGCTTTTAAAGCTTGGGCCCTAACCCCTGCTTCACAAGGTATAATATCATCAGCCGTAACATCAGGAATTAATTGCTGTAAACTATTAACAAAAGCTGCTTTGCTAAAAGAGCGAATTATCTCTTTTATTCCCTCATCTGCGTGTTTTGCAGCTAACTTCCAAAACCCAGGATAAGTCATTACTTCAGCAAATTCTTTTAAGTCAAAATCTGTCTTTTTATAGCCTTCTCTTTTCAAACTTAACACCGCATTCGGCCCCGCATGAATACTCCCATCAATCATCCGAGTAAAATGTACCCCTAAAAAGGGAAATTCAGGGTTAGGAACGGGATAAATGAGAGTTTTGACCAAATAACGTTTTTCAGGCTTTAATTGATAGTATTCACCGCGAAAGGGAACGATTTTCGCTTGGGGGTTCACCCCGTCTAATTCGGCCATGCGATCGCTATATAATCCCGCACAATTAATAATAAATTTAGCTTCAATTTCTCCTTTTGTTGTTTCTAAAATCTTACTTTGTTTGGTGTTTTTAATCTTAATAACCTTAGTATTAAACCGAATTTCTCCCCCTTGTTGTTGAATTAATTCTGCATATTTTTGACAGACTTTTTTATAATCAGCAATTCCTGAAGTTGGAACATAAATTCCGCCTAAACAAGTCACATAGGGTTCTTTTTCCTTAACTTCTTCTGGGGATATTTTCTTAACTTGTAAACCATTTTCTAAACCCCGTTGATAAAGATTATCTAATAAAGGCAATTCTTGTTCTTTAGTAGCAACAATTACCTTACCACATACCTCATGAGGAATATTATATCTTTGGCAAAATTCTACCATAGACTGACTTCCTGCGCGGGTAAACTTTGCTTTAAAACTACCAGGTTTATAATAGATACCAGAATGTATTACCCCACTATTATGACCTGTTTGGTGAGCAGCAACTTCTCCTTCTTTTTCCAGAACAATTAAAGATAATTTAGGGAACTTTTGTCCTAACATCATTGCTGTCGAGAGTCCAATAATACCCCCACCAATAATTGCAAAATCGTACATTTGATCATCCATAAAAAATGATTTAATGGCTATCAGACCACTATAATTTATTAGTAGGAGCATTGTCCATAACAACACTCCCTTAACCCTAGACTAAACATTCATAGAATACAGTATTATTGGATTTCAGATTTCATCCTTTCTAAAGTCATATTCATTTGATCAAACATTTGTTGTGGTGTCATCCCAAATTGTCCTAATTGAGTTTTTAACTGTTGAACTGTCATTTGGGCCATAAAATCTTCTGATAACTCAAAGCGTTTCATAAAGATTTTGTAACGCTCCATGAGTGCTTCCATTTGGTCAATGAAAATCTTTTTACCTTCACGATCAAATTTACCATATTCACCCCCCAATTGCATCAGGGATTGATAATCTTCAAACAGATGTTGAGCTTCTTGCTGGACGACTTCTGAATCAAAAAATCCCATTGTTATCTCACTTTTTAGTAAAATTAGGTTAACTTACTCGATGTCATTAACTGACGGTTATTTTATTGTAAAGTAGTTAAAAGTTCCTGAAAACTACGGTTTACCGAATAATCCTAGTAAGTTGGGAACTCCCACCCTCGACCATCGTCAGTTAAACTAGACTGAAATTGTGAACTTGACTGTTAGACTCAAACCCCATGTCACCCTTGGAAAAGCTATTCAGCCAGCCAAAAAACCGTAAAATGGGGATTATTCTGGCTTTACTGTCTACCATCATACCTTGGCCCATTGCAGGAATCCATAAATTTTATTTAGGACAACCTGTGTGGGGTGTCATCTATTTTTTGCTTTGGAATACCCCCATACCTTCTATTGCTTGTGCGATCGATGCTGTTTGGTATTTTGTCCAAGGAGAAGAACAATTTAATGCTCAATTTAATGGGTTGTCTTCCAATCAAGCTCAACAATCTTATCTTAATTCTAGCAAATTAGAACCGATTCAAGTTGGGGTAATTTCTGAAGCATTGCGAGAGTTAGATAAGTTACGGGAAGATGGGTTAGTCTCTGATTATGAATTTGAACAAAAACGCCGTCAACTATTAGATCGCATTTCTTGATTATTACTTATTACTTAAATTCATGACTTTTTCTGCTTGGACTAACAAATTAAATCCCCAAAAACAAAGAATTCGTCAGCAAATTTTGAATGATCCTTATTATCGCTTTGCTTCTTTAGAAGAAGTAGCGATCGCGGCTGAATTAGGGATTAAAATTGAAGTAAGTTGTGGCAATGTTGATGATTTTTTGAGATTACCAGGAATCTCTATTCATCAAGCTCGAAATTTAGTAGAATTAATTAACAATGGAGTCGAAATCTTATCCTTAGAAGATTTATCTGCTGCCTTAAATATTCCTCAACAACGCCTTAAACCCTTAGCCCCTATTTTGTCCTTTTGCTATTACGATCCAGACAGTATATTAACACCTCAAAAAATAAATATTAATACAGCAACATTTAAACAACTTCAAGATATTCCTTCCCTAGATAATTTTATAATTCAAAAACTTATTAACAATCGTCAAGAATATGGTAATTATAAAAACTTAATTGATTTGCAAAAAAGATTAGGTATAAACAGTCAAATTATTTCCCAATTAATGCACTATCTTCAATTCTAATGTTAAATTTTAAACGAACCACTTTAATTAATGCCCCCATCGAAAAAGTGTGGGAATTTCACGAACGCCCCGACATTTTAAATATATTAACTCCTCCTTGGCAACCCGTGCAAATTATCCGACGAGAAGGCGGCTTAGGGGTTGGTGCAGTTTCCGAATTTAGACTAATTTTAGGCATAATTCCCATTCGTTGGATAGCCCGTCATACTGCTTGTGAAAAGCCTTATTTCTTTGTCGATAAACAAGAAATTGGCCCGATGAAATCCTGGGTACATCGTCATCAATTTACAGATGAAAATGGTCAAACTCGGCTAACTGATGAGATACAATATGAAATTCCTGGCGGTATAATTATCGAGTTTCTAATTGGATGGTGGGTGGATTCTCGCTTACAAGAAATGTTTCGTTATCGCCATGAAATCACCCAAAAAGAACTTATCAATGGACAATTGACAATTGACAATTGATAATTGACAATTGGTTAATTTGGTTTAAAACCTCCTCTTTTAAGGGGAGAAATTAAAAAATTTTTCCTTATTTTCAATCCTCTACCTTTTAGGTAGAGGTAATTGTCAATTGTCCATTGTTCATTGTCAATTGTTGAAGAAAACCAATTATCTGTCGGGGTAATTCATGAATTACCCCGACACCATACGCCTTCTTTATTGTAGGTTTATATTAGCTAAATGCACCCCGACTGCGATCGCCATTTCCTCATCTTGTAAACAACTGTTACAACAAGGTAAGTCCTTGTCACATAAGAAAATTCTTCTTAAATTAAGGATTGCTTTAGGAAACCTTATGCTAAGTTACCTAACAGAAGGGGTAAACAAACCCAGCAAAAATCTCTATGATCGCAAATAGAGACTAAACTCTATATTGGAATCTCTCCCTGATCATCAGTATGGATGAGCTAAGATCGAATAGATCAAGTAGCTCACTGACGATCTGCTAAACTTGCCTGATTATTGTGAACAACTATGTCAACCCTCGTTATTGTTGAATCACCAACGAAAGCCCGTACCATCAGAAATTATTTGCCCCAAGGATATCAGGTGGAGGCATCCATGGGCCATGTGCGTGATCTCCCGGCCTCAGCAGACGAAATTCCGCCATCCTACAAAGAGAAAGAATGGGCTAATTTAGGGGTAGATGTGGAAAATGGCTTTGAACCCATCTATGTTGTCCCCAAAGGTAAGAAAAAGGTCGTTCAGAGTCTAAAAACAGCCCTCAAAGGTGTAGACGAATTAATCCTAGCCACTGACGAAGACAGAGAAGGAGAAAGCATCAGTTGGCATTTACTACAATTATTAAAGCCCAAAGTCCCCATCAAACGGATGGTTTTTCATGAAATTACCCGCGAAGCCATCCAAAAAGCCTTAAAAAATTGTCGGG
The DNA here is from genome assembly GCF_034931425.1 of Crocosphaera sp. XPORK-15E. NCBI lineage: Bacteria > Bacillati > Cyanobacteriota > Cyanophyceae > Chroococcales > Aphanothecaceae > Crocosphaera > Crocosphaera sp. XPORK-15E. The sequence continues at coordinate 137,744 of NZ_JAYGHQ010000004.1, read as the reverse complement.
AAATTGACGAAAATTTAGTTCATGCCCAAGAAACTCGCCGTATTTTAGACCGTTTATACGGTTATACCCTCTCCCCCTTGCTTTGGAAAAAGATCGCTTGGGGATTATCTGCTGGACGAGTCCAATCAGTTGCCGTAAGATTATTAGTACAACGGGAACGGGAACGCCGCGCCTTCCTCTCTGGGGGATATTGGGATCTCAAAGCCTTATTAGAACAGGAAAAAAGCCCCTTTGAGTCCAAATTAATTACCTTGGCCGGCAAAAAGATCGCCACAGGCAGTGATTTTGACCCCAGTACCGGAAAAATTACCGAAGGACGGGATGTTGTCTTACTGAATGAAGCAGAGGCGATCGCCCTCAAAGCAAGACTCGACGGGAAACCTTGGACAGTCACGAAAACAGAAGAAAAACCCACCACCCGCAAACCCTCGCCCCCCTTTACCACCTCAACCCTACAACAAGAATCTAACCGCAAATTGGGCATCTCAGCCAAGGATACCATGCGGACTGCCCAGAAGCTCTACGAAGAGGGCTATATTACCTATATGCGGACAGATTCGGTTCATTTGTCCGATGAAGCCATTAATGCCGCTAGAAACTGCGTTGAACAGATGTATGGCAAAGAATATCTTAGCCCCAAACCCTGCCAATATACCACCAAAAGTAAGGGGGCCCAAGAGGCCCATGAAGCTATTCGTCCTGCGGGCAACCGTTTTCGTACCCCCCAAGAAACCGGGTTATCAGGGCAAGAATTCGCCCTCTATGACCTAATTTGGAAGCGTACCGTCGCTTGTCAGATGGCCAATGCCCGATTAACTCAAATTGTGGTTAATTTACAAGTAGAAGACGCAGGGTTTAGATCTTCAGGTAAACGCATTGATTTTCCAGGGTTTTTCCGCGCTTATGTGGAAGGAACTGATGATCCAGATGCCGCGTTAGAAGACCAAGAAGTGATTCTTCCTCCATTAAAACAAGGAGATCACCCTAATTGTAAAAAATTAGATGTTTTAGGCCACGAAACCCAACCTCCGGCTCGTTATACGGAAGCATCCTTAGTCAAAACCCTAGAAAGTGAAGGGGTAGGCCGTCCCAGTACCTACGCCAGTATCATTAGTACCATTATCGATCGCGGTTACTCCCAAATGCGGAGTAAGGCCCTGGTTCCTACTTTTACGGCCTTTGCGGTGGTGAGTTTATTAGAAAACCATTTCCCTGACTTGGTAGACATGAAATTTACCTCGAAAATGGAACAAACCCTAGATGAAATTGCCACAGGGGAGTCCCAATGGCTCCCTTATCTGGAAAAATTCTATTTAGGACAAGAAGGGTTAGACACTCAGGTAAAAGTCCGGGTTGATGAAATTGATCCAGGGGTGGCTAAAGCGGTTATTTTAGAGAATTTAGATGCTAAGGTTAAAATTGGCAAGTTTGGCCCCTATATAGAAGTTCAACAAGGGGAAGAAGTGATTACTGCTTCTATTCCCATGGATCTCACCCCATGCGATCTGACCCCGGAACAAGTGGCAACCTTACTTAAACAGAAAACAGAAGGGCCGGAAAAAGTTGGGTTACATCCTGAAACTGGGGAAACTATTTATCTGTTAATTGGCAGTTATGGCCCCTATGTGCAGTTAGGGGAAGCAACGGAGGAAAATAAGAAACCGAAACGGGGTTCTTTACCCAAGGGTGTCAAACCTGAAGATGTCACCATAGACATGGCCGTAGGGTTGTTAGCCTTACCCCGTTTATTAGGCAACCATCCCGAAACTGGGGCGAAAATTAAGGCCAGTTTGGGACGGTTTGGCCCCTATGTGGTACATGATCAAGGAAAAGAGGGCAAAGATTATCGTTCTTTGAAAGCTGAGGATGATGTTTTAACTATTAGTTTCGAACGCGCTTTAGAATTATTGGCCCAACCCAAAAAGGGACGGGGAGCGAGTCGTGGTACGAAGAAACCTTTACGGGAATTAGGGGTTCATCCTGATGATAAAGAACCAATTAATATTTATGAGGGGCCCTATGGAATCTACATAAAACACGGTAAAGTCAATGCAGGACTGCCAGAAGGTGAAACAGTTGAGACGATCACTTTAGAAACTGCTTTAGACTTATTAGCAGCTAAGGCAACTACGCCCAAGAAAACTACCCGTAAGTCTACGACAGGGACGAAAACCACCAAACGAACCACCAAAGCGAAAACGAGCAGCAAAACGTCTACAACTGCTGATGAAGATTAGAATGAAATCCCGACTTTTATCTCTAGACGGAGATGGTCGGGATATCTTTATTTAGATGAGAATTTTAAAAGCTTAGGGGTAGATTTGTCTGGAGGAAATTGAAGGATATGAACCCAATTATTACTAAACTTTCTCTATACGAACAAGATTTTTCTCTGTGGTTAGAAGATACAGCAACTAAGTTAAGAGAAGGCGAATTCAGCGAGATTGATATTGAGGCATTAACCGAGGAAATTGAAGCTTTGGGACGTTCAGAAAAGCAGGAATTAGAAAACCGTCTAGAAGTTTTATTGGCCCATCTTCTGAAGCGAATTTATATTGATAGTGCTTACGATAATCGGGGTTGGGAACTTACAATTGCCGAACAAAGACGTAAAATACGCCGTTTACTCAAAAAATCCCCAAGTCTTAAAAGATATTTTGAACAGGTATTTGAAGAAATTTATCAAGATGCTCTTTCTTTGGTGAAAATGGAATATAAAAAAGTTTCTTTCCCTGATAATTGGTCATTTAATAGTGAATTTGAAGCAATTTTGACAGAAATTTTCTGGTAAATAATTAGAAACAAATTTCTAAAATATTAATTTTTCTCTTGGTGAAAATAAATCTATGGATATTAAAAAAATTGGACTCAAAGAAACTCTAGAAGCATTGCGAATAGAACTTAGTGAATCCATTTTAGTCTCTGAAGGTAAGGAGATTCGTTTTGAAGTCGGTGAGATTGAATTGGAGTTTCAGTTAGTCGTTGAAAAGTCGAAAGAAGGCAAGGGAGGGATTAAATTTTGGGTAGTAGAAATGGGTGGGGGTGTCACTAATAAAGATGCGATAACCCATAAGATTAAAATTCCCTTAAAACCGATTTGGAAAGATGGAAAACCTGTCTTGACAGGAAGTGACGATATTCCCGATTAAAATTTTATGTCTGTTTGGGCGCAATGCTTGCGCCCAAACCATCTGTTATGCTTTCATCAATAAATGAGATAAAATTGTTATCATAGGCAATTAAGCGGTAAACTTTATCAAATGCCCAAATTTCAACCCTCCCACGCTGTAGAAGTCATTGCCCCTAAATATGGCAGTGCTTATCGAATTGGGGGGCGTTTATTGTTGACTTGTAGGCATTTATTTGATGATAATAATGATTGTAAAGTAAGATTTAGATCATCATCAAACTATTCTGATAAGCAAGATATAGAGGCTAAGGTTATTTGGAAAGCCCCAGATAATATAGATATTGCTTTAATAGAATTACCTGAAACTGTCGAAATTTGTAATTCTGTAAGTTTTGGTCAGTTACCTGATGCTAATACCACAAAAAAAGTTAAGTTTGACTTTTTAGGTTTCCCTCAATTTTTACGATATGCTGAAGATAATAAAAAATACGCCACAGGGTTACATATTGAAGGAATTATTGATGTAGCTAATCGTGCGCCTCATAATCGTTTACTATTAAATATTAAAGATAATATAGACATCCAACCCACAGATAAACAATTAGAAAATTTAGGAGAAAATCAATCACCTTGGGAGGGAACATCGGGGTCTGCAATTGTTTGTAATGGGTTAGTAATTGGGGTACAATCAAGACATCCTATTAGAGATCGTCCGGCATCTTTAGAGGCTGAATCTTTGGCAAGGGTTTATGATAATAAAGATTGGTGTGAATTATTAGAAAAACATGACATTGATCCTGAACCTAAACCCGTTATTTCAGTTAGTTTTAACACTCGTTCCTATCGAAATCAAGCCCCTCCTAAACCTAGTTATTTTGTGGAACGTCCAGAGGTTAGTATTAAATTAAAGGAACTTTTATTATCAGCAGAAACGGCTAAAACAGGAACCTTAGTTATTAGTGCGATTTATGGATTAGGAGGGATTGGTAAATCAACTTTAGCGGCGGCTTTGGCACAGGAGAAAGACGTTCAAGCTTATTTTCCTGATGGGATTTTCTGGGCAACATTGGGGCAACAACCAGATATTTTATCCTTTCTTCATAGTTGGATTCAAGCTTTAGGGGATTATGATTTTAAGCCAACGGGGATTGATGCGGCATCGTTACAATTAAGAACTTTATTAGCAGATAAAAAAGCCTTATTAGTGGTAGATGATCTGTGGAATGCGGAGGATGTTGAACCATTTCGAGTGGCGGGGGCTGGCTGTAAATTGTTGGTAACGACAAGAGAAGCCCCCGTAATAGGAGCAATTCGTTATGATTTGGACATTATGACGGAAACACAATCTTTAGCGTTATTAACGGGTTATTTAAAGCATGAATTAACTTTAGAAGACCAGAAACAAGCTAAAAAATTAGCCAAAATTGTCGGTTATTTACCTTTAGCATTAGAGTTAACGGCGGCACAAATTGAAGATGATATTCCTTGGGCTGAATTAATCGAAGATTTACAAACAGAAATTGCTAACTTAGAAATTTTAGATCGCTTAGAAGCTGAAGATATTAGTAATCAAGAAAAACGAAAACATTATAGTTTAATTGCCTCTTTTAATCTCAGTTTAAAACGGTTATCGTCCCAAAGGTTGCAACAGTTTATTTGGTTAGGAGTTTTACCGGATGATGTGACAATTACGGAAAAGATGGCAACGACTTTATGGGATTGTCGGTTAACGGAAGCGAAGAAAACTCTCAGATATTTACGCGGTAAGGCTTTATTATTAACGGGGGTTTCCAGTGAACAAATTACTAATTATCGTGTCCATGACCTCTTACATGATTTAGCCCGTAATCTTTTACGAGCCTCTCCTTATCCTGAAACAGATTATCAATTATCGGGCTTAGGTTTATCGATTTCTGAGGCGCATGGGCAACTTTTAACTCGGTATCAAAGACAGACTGAAAATGGTTTATGGCATAGTTTAGAGGATGATGGCTACATTTATAATCAATTGATTTGGCATTTAGAAAAGGCGGAAAAGATAGCAGAGATTCATCAATTGCTGAGGGAAGAAACGGCAGAAGGAGACAATGGTTGGTATAGCAAATGTGAGAAAGAAGCGAAAACGGCGACTTTTATTAAGGATGTTTCTAGGGCTTGGCAACTGGCGGAAGCTGATTTTGCGAATAATCCCAGTCAGTCTATGGGATTACAGGTGCGTTATGGGTTGATAACCACTTCTCTGAATAGTTTGGCGGGGAATATTCCACCAGAATTGATTGCTTTACTGATTCAGAATGAAATCTGGACACCTGCCCAGGGATTGGCTTATGTGAGGCAGAGTCAAGATGATGAGAAGCAAGCCAAAGGATTAAAGGCAATTACTCCCTATCTTACCCCTGCTTTGTTACCCGAAGCCTTAGAAGTTGCCAGAGCCATTGGGGATGAAGACTACCGTGCAGAGGCATTGACAGGGTTAGCTCCCTATTTACCGGAAAGTTTTTTACCCGAAGCCTTAGAAGTTACCAGAGGAATTCGGGATGAACACCACCGTGCAGAGGCATTGACGGGGTTAGCTCTCCATTCACCTGAAGCTCTCTTATCCGAAGCCTTAGAAGTTGCCAGAGCTATTAGGCATGAACGCCTTCGTGCTGCAAAATTGACGAGCTTATTGAGGAGCTTAGCCCCCCATTTACCTGAAGCTCTCTTACCCGAAGCCTTAGCAGTTGCTAGAACTATTGGGGATGAATCCAAGCGTGCAAAGGCATTGACCGGGTTAGCCCCCTATTTACCCGAAATCTTACCCGAAGCCTTAGCTACTGCTAGAGAGATTGAGATTGAATCCCACCGTCAAGAGGCATTGACTAGGTTAGCCCCCTATTTACCTGAAGATCTCTTGCCCGAAGCCTTAGAAATTGCCAGAGCTATTGGGTTTTCCTACGGTGCAAAGGCATTGACAGGGTTAGCCCCCTATTTACCCGAAATCTTACCCGAAGCCTTAGAAATTGCCAGAGCTATTTGGGATGGACACTCTTGTGAAAGGGCATTGACGGGGTTAGCCCCCCATTTGCCTAAAAGTGAAGCTTTAGAAATTGCCAGAGGAATTAAGAATGGATACCTCCGTGCAGAGGCATTGACCGGATTAGTGTCCTATTTCCCTGATATGTTACCCGAAATCTTAGAAATTACCAGAGCCATTGAGGATGAATCCGACCGTGCAAGGGCATTGACCGGGTTAGCGCCCTATTTCCCTGATGTGTTACCCGAAGCCTTAGAAATTGCCAGAGGGATTGAGTCTGAATACCACCGTGAAGAGGCATTGACCGAATTAGCGCCCTATTTCCCTGATGTGTTACCCGAAGCCTTGGAAGTTGCCAGAGCCATTGGGGGTGAAAAGGGTGAATACCACCGTGCATCGGCATTGACAGGGTTAGCTCCCCATTTATCAGAAAGTTTGTTACTCGAAGCCTTAGAAGTTGCCAGAGCCATTGGGCATGAAAACCCCCGTGCAAGGGCATTGATAGGGTTAGCTCCCCATCTACCAGAAAGTTTGTTACGCGAAGAGTTAGAAGTTGCCAGAGCCATTGGGCATGGATGGTTAAGCATAAATGTATTTGCCGCGTTAGCCCCCCATTTACCAGAAAGTGAAGCTTTAGAAGTTATCAGGGCCATTAGTAGTGAATACTACCGTGCAGAGGCATTGACAGGGTTAGCTCCCTATTTATCCGAATATCTCTTAAGTGAAGCCTTAGCCGTTGCCAGAGCTATTAGAGATGAATTCCACCGTGCAAAGGCATTGACAGGGTTAGCTCCCTATTTCCCTGATGTGTTACCGTTACCCGAAGCCTTAGCAGTTGCCAGAGCCTTTGGAAGTGAAAACCAGCGTGCAGAGACATTACAAGCCTTGACCGCTAGATTAACCCCTGCCAATGTGGATTTATCTTTCTGGCAAGATGTCCTTCCTGCTTTGGGGAGTCTCACTCGTCCTCATTTCCTCGAAACTATTCCCAACTTAGTCCCTTTAATCCTTCATTTTGGTGGGGTTGAAGCTTTAAGAGAAGTCCATCAAGGGATTAGGGAGGTGAGTCGCTGGTGGAGGTGATTCCCGTTCCATGAATTAGCATCCGCCTTACTCAAGTGAAACCGCAATCGCGGAAATCCGATAAAATAGTGAAACCAGCCTACAACTCGCTTTGAGCAAAAACTATTAGGAGATGCAGAAACATGACTGATAATAATCTGCTCTTCGATGTTTTAACACCTCTTAATTGTACCATTCGTGTCAGTGTTGCCTATTGGCAAATCATTACTCAGATAAAACACCCCATAATGAAAGGACAAGAAAAATTAGTCCAAGAAACCCTAAGTCAACCTGATGAAATTCGACGTAGCCGCAGTGATCCTGATGTGTATTTATTCTACAAATTTCAACGAGAAAAACGTTGGATCTGTGCCATTATTCGTAAACTCAATGGGGACGGTTTCCTGATTACAACTTATCCCACTGATGCAATTAAAGAAGGAGAAATTTTATGGCAGAAGTAAATGTTTATTACGATCCGATGGGTAATACCCTCACCGTTTGGTTTGGCGATCGCCATACAGAATATCTCTGTGAAGAAACAGGAGACGAAGTTATCTTAATGAAAAATAAGCAGGGTGAAGTTATCGGTTTTGAAAAACTTAATTACACAATTGCTGAAAACACCAACCTTAAAATTTCCCTAGAAACCGCGATCGCCATCGAAAGTTAAAATTACGGAGTAACTATTTATGCGCTATCAAGTTCGACTCAAACAAAGCGAAGAAGGTTATGCGATTTGGTGTCCTAGTTTACCCGGATGCTGGTCCCAGGGAGACACGGAAGCAGAAGCCATTGAAAATATCAAAGAAGCGATACAAGACTATTTAGAGACAATTGAAGAGTTAAATAAAGATGCTGAAGTGCGTTATGTGGAAGTAGGGTAATTATGCCAAAATTGCCGGGAATTAATCATCTACGCGCTGTTAATGCCTTTGAAAAAGCAGGATTCCGCATCACTAGACAGAGGAAACATATCACCATGACAAATGGAGAACGAACTATCACCATTCCACGAGCAAATCCGATTAATGCTTATACAATGGCAGGGATTGTTAAAGAAGCAGGTTTAACTATCCAAGAATTCTTAGAATTGCTCTAAAACTATTCCCAACTTAGTCCCTTTAATCCTTCATTTTGGTGGGGTTGAAGCCCTAAGAGAAGTCCATCAAGGGATTAGGGAGGTGAGTCGCTGGTGGCGGTGATTCTCATCCCACTAATTGCTATAATGGCTAATATGGTTATAATGGCTAGTTTCTAGAAGAATTATTTATGAAAACATTAGGAGCATCAGAAGCAAAAAATCGCTTTGGCGAACTGTTAGACTTAGCTCGAAGAGAACCAGTAAAGATAGCAAAGAAGGGACGCAATGTGGCAGTAGTGCTGTCAATCGAGGAATTTGAGAGATTTTCTGAGTTAGAAAATCAACTTTTGGCTTTACAGGCAGAAAAAGCTCATCAAGAAGGTTTTATCGGAATAACAGAAAGTGAGGCTTTACTGTCAGAAATTTTAAATGCTTAAGATTAATCTATCTCGACAAGCAACTAAACGCTTAAAAAAACTGCCTGATAAACACGCTAAACAAGTAGCTACAAAAATAACCGAACTGAGAACAGATCCTTATCCCCAAGATTCTATAAAGTTAAAAGGATACTCTTATCATAGAGCCGATATTTGTGAATTCGGCAATATTATTATTGCTAAAATCAAGAAAAATAACTTATTTTTGAACACTTAATTATACAATTGCTGAAAACACCAACCTTAAAATTTCTCTAGAAACCGCGATCGCAGAAATCCGTTCACCAATGAATAATGGATAATGAATAATGAATAATTACCGAGAACCTAAAGATGAGTAGTTTAAATGCACAACAGCTTAGCGCGAGGGAGGTTTTTAACCAAATTAAACAATTATTAATTATCAATTATTAATTATTCATTGATAAAGTTGATAAGTCAAACTGGGTCAATTCCAGCCTCTCGTAGTCGATTTTCTAAGGCTTCTAAACGTTTTAAAGCTGCTTCCTTTGCTTCTCGTTCTTGAATAGCCTGTTGTTGCGCTTGAATAGCCTGTTGTTGTGCTAATTCCTTCGCTTCTTGTTCCTTTTGAACCCGTTCCGTTCCCCATAAAAGTAAATTTCCCTCTTGATCCCACCATCGCAACCAGTTACCCTCTCTATTTTCCCGTTTTCCTGCCCAAACCCCTAAAAATAAGCCAATTTCCTCAATCCAATAACGGTTATTCTCATCAGGACTTTGTAACTCATACCCCTTACTATCATGCAAACGATGAACCTCTAGAGTGCCACTGTTAGGTTCAAAGATGATATAGTTGGGAACTTGGAGAATTTGCTCATAAAAAAACCATTTACCAGGAGGAAACGTGCGCTTACTCGAATATTCTCCCCCTTCCGTATCCGAGAGAAATTCCATGACAATCATCGGAATTTCCCCTTGACGGTGAGGGGTGTAGCTTCTCATAATTGCTTCTCTAGCTACGGAAATTTGCCTTATATAAGCCCAATCAGGAGCTTTTATGACAAATTTGCCATTAAGAGTGGCACAAATGCCGTAGTTTGTAGTTGTGAGACAATTTGGGGGAAGTTTTTGCCCTAATTCCAAGCTTTCTGTTAAAGCCGCAGCTAAGGAGGGTTGATTAATATTATCCACAGGTTCATCATCTAAAATGAAGTCTTCGGGTAGTAATTCCCAGGTAATCGTGTCAGAAGATGTTACCAGCATAAAGCCCATGATGATGACAGATACCTCCTCAGTATAGCTAAAGTTAAGTAATTAAAACGTTATGCAGAAATTGATTACCTATCGCCTATTAACCTTTATTTGTTGCCTAATCTTACTATCCGCTTGTAATACCATTGAGCAGCAATCTATTCTCCAAGGAAGACTGTTAATTTGGCATCCCTTTCAAGGAGAAAATGGGATAATTTTTCAGAATCTTCTAGATGATTTTCAACAATTATACCCAGAGGTTCAACTACTTAGCGAATACATTCCCCAAACTAAACTATCTCAACAGTTTATCCAAAAATCAAGAGCAGGTTTAGGGGCAACTGTATTGATTGATTTTGCTCAACAAATTCCTAATATGACCAAAGCAGGAAGTATTCAACCTCTTACCGAAAAAAACCTAGATTTATCAAAATTTTTGCCTTCAATGGTGACACAAATTAGTTATCAGGGCAAAATTTATGGCATTCCTCTAGTTTCCCAGGTTCGTGCGCTGTGTTATAACCAAGCTAAGCTTAAACCACTTCCTAGCACTGAGGATCAAACCCTAACTCAACCTCCTTTTGGCTTAGAAGGGCTTCTAATACGAGCCAGAAAAGGCTATTCTGTTGGTATGGTTTCCAGTTTTGAGGATACTTTTTGGGGTTTGGGCATTTTTGGGGGAAAATTCTTTGATGCTGATGGTTTAATAAAACCTGAATTAGAAGGATGGGAAAAGTGGCTAAAATGGCTCAAAAAAGCAGAAACACAGCCTAATTTTATTTTGATTCGCAATCGAGATCTTCTACATGATGCTTTTGCTCAAGGTAAGTTAACTTACTATGTTTGTAATTCTAATGAAATCGGGGATTTAAAAACAACTTTAAAAGATGACTTACAGGTTATTCCTTTGCCTGGAGAACCCAATAATCCTGCGACTCCATTACTTTATACTAAAGTAATGATGGTTAATCGTAGTGCTAGTATTAATGAAACTGAATTGGCCTTACAATTGGCACAATTTATGACTAACCCTGAACAACAATTAAAAGCAATTACACAGTCTTTAACCTTTATTCCCACTAACCATAAGGTCAGTATTAATCAACAATTATTACCCATTGAAGCAATGTTACATCAGCAGTCTAAAACAGCGATTACCATTCCTACTGATTCTGTAGAAAATATTATGGAAATCTTTGAACAAGGAGATATTTTGTATGAGAAAGCTATCGCTGGAGATCTCACCCCATCTCAAGCTGTTAAGGAACTTAACTACATAATTAAAACAAAATTAAATTAGCAAGAAAGGAAGTAAAGATGTCTATTGGAGAACGTTTACCCTCCCCACAGGAAATAATGGGCAGACAACTGCTTTTTTTTGAACGTTCTGATGTTCAAAATCAATTTTTTGCTATCCTATCCTGTGTAATAATTAGTTGGTTAATTTCTCGCCAATTATGGAGTTATTTAAGAACCAAGTTTCCTCAAGCAACAGATTTTAATTGGACTGATAAAAGACTTCCTTTTAAACAATATTTAGCGGCACTTTTGTCTAATCTTGATTTTCCTATTATTAGTTTGGGTTTACTTAATATAATTAAAACATTTTTTGTAATTCAAGATTGGAAAGAAGGACTTTTATTAGTTTCTATTCGCTTGATGTGGGTTTACTTTGTTTACCAATTTTGTTTGGTTTCTCTCTATGCAGTTTTCCCTTTAAATATCGTCAGACAATTTCACCGTCGTCTATTTTTTCCTTTATTAATTCTTTTTATTTTAGGAACAATTATTAGTCTTTATAATGATTTCTCCCAACTTGCTCAAGTCTCTCTATTTAATTTATTTAATACGCCCATTTCTTTGAAAATAATTTTTACTCTCATTGCTGGACTTTATTTTTGGGTTGTTATTATTACCCTAATGGAAAATTCATTACTTGATTTTGTTCGCTCTAAACCTCAATTAGATTTGGGTTCAGCCTCCGCTAGTTTATTATTAGCTCGCTATTTTCTTATTACATTAGGGATTGTTTTGATTTTAGGTTATATTGGGGTTAATGGGACAGCGATCGCTGCTGTTACTGGGGGTCTATCTGTTGGCATTGGGTTTGGTTTACAGCAGGTTGTTAGTAATTTTGTTAGTGGCATTTTATTGTTATTTGAAGGGGTATTAAAACCAGGAGATATTATTAGTGTTGGGGGACAAACCAGCGAAGTTAAAAGTCTGGGAATTCGAGCAACAACTGTCCGAATGTTAGGAGATAACTCTGAAAAAATTATTCCCAATCAGACATTTTTTACTACTGATGTAACCACTTATACAGGGAGTGATCGCCTAGTTAATTGTTCCATAAAAATTGGCGTTGGTTATGATTCTAAGACAACAGAAGTTATGAGTCTTTTAGTAAAAATTGCCCAGGAAAATCCCAAGGTACTCAAAGAGCCTTTACCTTCGGCTTTTTTGATTGATTTTGGAGATTCAAGTTTAAATTTTGAACTTAAATTTTGGCTCAATGATATCAATCTGAGAAAACGAGTTATTAGTGATCTCAGTTGTGAAATTTTAGACAAATTTGCTCACCATAATATTGAAATTCCTTTCCCCCAAAGGGATATTAATATTCGCAATACAAGTGATACACAGTAGAGGCAATTCATAAATTGCCTCTACACCGAATGATTTTTATTTTTAAAATTCTGAAGTTTTAATTGATAATTCAGTTAACTATTAATAAATTTTCATTAAGTTTTTGGCAATGGGAGAAGTTGAGATCATATAATAAAAACATATAATAGTGTTCACCGTTGAAATACAACTACTTTCAATTGCTTTAAAGTAAAAAAACAATGAATAACAAAATTGCTGTCACTTTAATGGGTCTTCTCGCATTCTCTCTAATTATTTCAAGTTTTCATCTAATACCTTCTCCAACGTTAGCCCAGATGGGGGATAATGATTCAGAAGAGTTTGTTGAGCAAGGCAACCAAGAAATGGAGCAAGAAGTTGAAACCTTAGAAAATGAACAATCTCAAGAACTAACGGAACAACAAAAAGAAGAAAAATTAGAGCAAGAGCTTAACATTCAAGAGAGAAATCCTCAATCTCCTGAAATAGAAGATGTTCCCGCCCCAGGGGTAGGAGATAATGTCCCAACCCCACCACCTTTAGGGGAAGCAGAAATTAAGATTCCCGAATGATTTTGCTTAGGGGGCAGGTACTACACGATAGTAGACTCCGTTTGCACCGTAGGAAGGGCTGAACCAGGTTCCATTACAATCATAAAAGCTTGTACTACCAGAAGGGGTGTAGACACATCCAGTCGGCAGAGTCGGATAAATCGCGCCCATAGCATAGGAACTACCCGCAGCAACCCCGGCCGCGTAAGCGTTTGCGCTGGCTGCATTACTATTGGCTTCACCCGCCGCTACTCCAACCGCAGCACCTACTGCCGCAGCACCGGCCGCAGCCCAACCCCCGCAATTATAGCAACCCGATCCGTAGGTGTTCACGACAGCAGGTGGGTGATAGGTTGAGTAGGCTCCACCATAATAAGTGTTTACCCCCCCATGAACCGTTGTTCCATAGGCTCCAGTACCACTCCAGGAACCGCCGCCACCTGATGCTGTGCCGCCGCGATAGCCAGTACCACTCCAGGAACCGCCGCCACCGGATGCGGAGCCACCTCGGAAACCTGTACCACTCCAAGAACCATCGCCCCCTGATGCGGAGCCACCTCGGAAACCAGTACCACTCCAAGAACCGCCGCCACCGGATGCGGAGCCACCACGGAAACCTGTACCACTCCAGGAACCATCGCCACCTGATACGCTACCACCTCGGTACCCTGTATGACTCCAGGAACCTCCGCCTCCGCCCCCATGAAACCAGGCTGAAGCGGGTTGAACATAAAAGGCAGTGAATAAAAGGCTTGCAGAAGCAATAATTACGCTTTTTGTCATATTTAAAGTTTTCATGATCTTATTCTCCTAACTAGGGCTTATCTGTCGGACTGGGGGAAGGTTTAGGTTCAGGACGGGCAAAGGGAATAGACGACGCTCCCTGAGTCTTAGACGGTGTAAAAGTATCAGCCGCGATCGCCGGATTAAGTTTCCAGTCTTTAAACTCTACCTGATGGCGCAGTCTTGAGGGATCATCTCGATAAACAGCGCGAATCATACGGGGCAGTTTATCATCCGCACCGATCCAAACCTGAGCAAATATCTTGTCGTTAACCAGTCCTATCATGTCGGTTTTTGTTCCCCCAATCACCTGAGATTGCCCGATGAAGAACGCCATTTTTAACCCCTCGGCAATGTCTTTATAGGGATTTTCGACCACCACATCAGTAAAAGGGAAGTAAATGGCTGCGGAGTCGTAGGCCATCTTTAAGGCTGCATCAATACTAGAAGGGGCTTCAGAAGTAGCGACGAGATTCTCTGCTGGCGAGTAGGCGGTTATAGTCTTACCGTTGTAATAGAATTCGTTGGCTGGGCCATCCCCTGGGGTAATTACCCGTAATTTGTTCGGGCGTTCCAGGGTAACTTCTGAGATGGTTGTGTAAACTAGGGGCGGGCCAATGAGACTGGGACTTTCGTAAGTGGTAATGGATGTAAAGCTCATTGAACGGGCGGCGGCCAATGTCTCACTCATGGTCTTGAGGAGTTTGAGTGCCTGGGGTTCCAGCATCTGATCAGCACTAGGCGCGGTTTCTGGTTTGGTTTGTGCCGTCGTCTGTTGTGAGATTCCCCATAAGAGCAAGCCGGCCAAGAATAACGGGACACTTTTTTTAACAGCAATCATCATCTAAGATAGCAATTGTTTTAAGTGGTGGATAATGTATAGAAAGATAAACTTTTAACTGTGTGATAGAAGGAATTAATCTTAATAACTCTAAAATAGCACAACAGAATGTAACTGAGTGACCTAATTTGCAGCAATTATCATTTTGAAACCAGTTTTCCCCATTTTAGTAATAGAATTAAAAATATTTGTTGCATTAAAACTACTTAAGTTGCTTACAGTGTCAATACACAACGCGAAACCACTCACAAACTAAAAGCATCTCAGGGGTTGGCTGCTTACCAATATCAGGCAATACTCGCGAGAAGTACTTCCAATGTTCTTTCCTCCAGGATTCCAGGGAACGGTCATCCTCGCCCTCTTCATAGGCGAACTGTGTATCTATTTCACTAAATGCTCGGATAGCGACTGCTATTGTTTCAATAATGCAAAGCGGGTTTTTATTCCCATTTAGGACAATTGTTTTTGCTCCCACTTTAGGGATGTCACTTCCCTCTGCTTCCCATTCCCATAAAGCTGAACAAGTTGCAGTTTTAACTCCCTTTAGAATTAAGTTTCCGAGTTCATCTGCCAAAGCGGAAGAATCACCAAATTGACACGCCTCATAACTCTCAGAACTAGATGAAATATTCGGAATCTCTGCTATATATGACTGCCAATATTGTTCTAATTGATCATTATTCATCGGATTTTTTTAAGAGACTAACCAGTCTTTTCTGACTAATTCAAAAGTTTGCTCAATACATAATTCACTCTTGAATTCTACCTCATCTGATCGCACTAGGTTCATTCCCAACCGCGTAAGCAGATTAACTGATGGTTCATTTCGCATATCAGTTATACCAACGATCTTGTCGATATTTCCAAGATCAAACAGTGAATTAATCAGAGCTTGAACGGCTTCTTGTGCATATCCTTTCCCTTGATCTTCATGACCCAAAGTAAAGCCAATTTCCACGATTGTTGAATTTTCTGCATAAATCTGCATCCCGATGTCACCAAGGAGCAAGTTAGATTGCTTGTGTGCGATCGCAATTTGAAACCATTTGCCTGGTATGCCAATCTCTGCTGTACGCATTTCACTAATAAAGGATTGCGCTTCATTGTAGGAGAGCATCGACCAACCTTGGAACCGTGCAATTTGAGGGTCATGGCGGTAGGCAAGAAATCGAGCAAGATCACAATGAGCAAATCTCCTAAGAGTCAATCTTTGAGTGATCTGGGGCAGAAAACTAACTGGAAACGGCATTACTTTACAAAATCCTCAGTATCAGCACTCACCATTTATCCCACTTTGAATACCGCCGTTGTATTTAAGGCTTTTTTAGATGTCTAATTAAGTTTTAATCAGAGCATAGAACTTATTCTAACATATTTACGTCACAATCAATGATTGTTGTGTTAAATTTCAGGCATATTTATGTTAAAATCTAAACTCTCCTTATTCTTCTTAGGGTTGTGCTTAACTTGTCTAACCTCAATTCCTGTAAAAGCTGCTGAGAAATTATTAGTGTCTTACGGCTCCTTGCTTTTTTCTCTACGGATAGACTCTTTAGAAACTTTTGCTAAAACTGGCACGATTAATGAAGATTTAGGCTTGTATCTAAATCTAGTAACTCCAGAACAACAGGCAGAATTTCGCACCGCATTAACTAAAAAAGCCAACGTTGAGCCTTTATTAGTTTCCCGTTTTTTTAATACCAAAATGGGACAAGCGATTCTCACTCGTACGGGTAAAGGGGTAACAATTCAAGGGGGAGGTAATGGGGGATATGCTTTGCGGGGTGCGATAGTTTCAGCCGCATTTGATCCCGAAGGTCTAACCTTACTTAATGTTCTAAAAAAATACCCTACTAATATACAACTTCAAGGAGAATTAATTCAAGGGTTTACAGGAGAACTTGAACAGTTAGTTGCAGCAACAGAAACTCTAGTAACAAGGATGGAAGAATGGACTGCCGAAGAAGCTAAGAATAACCCACCTGTTAATTATGCGACTTTAACAGATCTGAGAAAACCAGGTAAATACGAAGTTAAAAAAGAAGTATGGCAGTTAACTGATAAAAGTCGTAATCGTAGTTTTTATGTTGATGTCTATATACCGCAAAATGTGGGAGAAGAAAAAACAAACGTTTTGGTATTTTCTCACGGTTTAGCTTCTCGACCGGAAGATTATAATGTTGGACTCCAACATTTAGCATCTTATGGTTATTTAGTCGCTGCTCCTCAACATCCTGGCAGTGATACTATTTACTTACAGGAGATGTTTGAAGGGTATCATCGAGACATATTTGACCTTAATGATTTTATTAACCGTCCTAAAGATATTAGCTTTGTCATTGATGAATTACAACGGCGCAATAACTCTCAATTTCAAGGTAAATTAGAACTAGAAAATGTCGGCATGGCCGGTCATTCTTTTGGGGGTTATACCACTTTAGCTATTGCCGGAGCAACCATTGATTTTGAGCATTTAGAAAAAAGTTGTAATCGTCTTTATAATGGTATCAATATCTCTAATTTATTGGAATGTAGAGCTTTAGAATTGCCTCGTCAAGACTATAATTTTCGAGATAATAGAGTTAAAGCAGTTTTAGCTGGCAACCCGGTTAATCGCAATATTTTTGGGCAAAAAGGCCTCAGTAAAATCACAATTCCTACTTTATTATTATCAGGCAGCGATGATCCTGCTACCCCTCCAGCTTTAAACCAAGCTTCATCTTTTACCTTTTTAACTACACCTAATAAATATTGGGGATTAATTGAAGGACAAGCTCACGTTAATTTTACCAAACTTGATGGGCAAATCACAGATACAATTGATTCTGTCTCTCAAATAACATTCCCTAGTCAAAATTTAATTGGTAGTTATGTTAATGGGATATCAACTGCTTTTTTTCAGGTTTATATCGGTAACAATGAGAGTTATCGTCCTTATCTTCAGTCTTCTTTCGCTCAATATCTCAGTCAAAATGAGACGTTCAAATTCAGTTTTATTACGAGAAATTCAACGGATAAATTAGAGGCCGAGATTGAGCAATTTAAAATTGAACAATTTCAATTTGAGAATTGAGGTGTTAAACTAGATTTAACTAGGACTTAGGCAACGCCTTTAAAAATTGTGTTTTTTATAGGGGTAATTCATGAATTACTCCTACATAACTTTTGATTCTTGTTTGTTGATTATCTATGCCAAAAGTATCTCAATCTGAATTAATTCAAGGGGCCATCAAAGGAAAAGTCGTTAGTTTTCCCACTGATACAGTTCCCGCTTTAGCCGCTTTACCTGAACATTCTTCCCTCATCTTTGCTACTAAAAAACGTCCTCCAGATAAACCCTTAATTCTCATGGGTGCATCCCCTCAAGATCTCTGGAAATATGTCATAGGAAACCCCCAAGAATTAGAGATTTGGCAACAGATTGCCCAACAATATTGGCCGGGGCCATTAACCCTAGTTTTACCCGCTTCTGCTCTCATTCCTAAAGCTATGAACCCCATTGATCCTACTACCATTGGGGTGCGTATTCCTAACCATACTATAGCCCAAAATATACTAGCGCAAACGGGATGTTTAGCCACCACCAGTGCTAACCTATCAGGGGAATCACCCCTAGAAGATATGGGGAAAATTACGGTAAAATTTCCTGATGTTTTGACCTTAGATGAAGCTGAGTTAAAGAATCAGGAAAAATACGGTAGTGGATTACCTTCAACTGTGGCAAAATGGAGCAATAAGGGATGGGAAATCTTACGCCAAGGAAGCGTGAAAATTTTAGGTGATGAGTAATGAATGAGATAGAAACCTTAAAAAAAGAATTAGAAGACACCAAACTTGCTTATCAAATGATGGCCCAAATTAGTCACTTTAAAAGTGGATTTTTAGCCAAAACTGCCCATGAATTGCGATCGCCTTTGAGTAGTTTAATGGGATTACATCAATTAATTTTAGCGGATCTTTGTGAAAATCCTGAAGAAGAGCGAGAATTTATTGAACAAGGATATCAAGCGGCCCACAAATTAATCGAAATTATCGATAGCATCGTCACAATTTCTAAACTTGATTATGGCAAAATTCCCCTAAAGATAGAAACGGTTTCCTTAAACTACATTTTAAATCAAGTCCATCGATTAACCAAGCTTCAAGCAACAAATTATAGTTTAAAAATAGAGCTTAAAATCTCTCAAACAGATATTTATATCAAGGCAGATAAAAGCCGTTTTATCCAAGGATTAACAGCCTTAGTTGATACAGCTATTAGTCTCACCAAAAGGGGAACTATAACCATATCAACCCAATTAAATCAATTAGAAAGTATGGTTAATATTTTGATAGACATTCCCTGTTCAATTAAAGATTGGCAAGAAGAAAAACAAGGTTTAGAACTGTCACAAACAAACTTAGATTTAGTGAAGCAATGGAGTCATAACCTAGAAATGTCTCCAGCCATGAAATTTTTACTTTCCCAAACCTTATTAGAGAAAATGGGAGGACAATTAATACTCTTAGATATTTCCCCTGAAAATCAACCAGATACCATTACAAGGGTAAAGTGTCTAATTCCTTGGGAAGAGTATCAATAGCACCATTTCCTAAGGAGATTGTACTCATTTCATAGGAATTCTGTAAAACCATTGTTGTTGATTGATTCTCCTGAAATCCAATCCGTTCATAGAACTTTTGTTGATAGGTTGTCATTAAATAAACCCGTTCAACTCGACTCATGAAAGGATGACTTAAAGCTGTTTCAACTAACTTACGACCTAATCCTAAACCTTGATATTTTTTATCAATAACGACATCCCAAATTGTGGCACGATAAATACCATCAGATATGCCGCGACAAAAGCCAATCATTGTTTTTTCATCCCAAACTGTTACCACCGGATTACTATTAGTAACAGCCATTTCTAAGTCTTCAATTGTTCTTTCCCTTGCCCAAAATGCTGCTTGATTTAATAAAGCCTGAAGCTGCAAAAAATCGACTTTTGATTTTTGGAGTGAAAACTGAATATGACGACAATCCATTGTTAGTAATTCCTAGGGTTTGTATCGATTTTATCCTGGGGTCAAAAGGAGCCAGACTAGGGCATAAAAATAACAACACTGAAATCCTTTTTACTTTGCCTTATAAGAAAAATTGTAGCGAATTTTACTCAAAAATAAATCACCCGATCGGGGTGTTATTGTGATTCCTTGACATTTACGGAACATCTGGGCAATATTCTTGGTCACTCTTGAAGTATGTCACTATCATTAAAG
This sequence comes from Crocosphaera sp. XPORK-15E, assembly GCF_034931425.1. Lineage (NCBI taxonomy): Bacteria > Bacillati > Cyanobacteriota > Cyanophyceae > Chroococcales > Aphanothecaceae > Crocosphaera > Crocosphaera sp. XPORK-15E. The sequence continues at coordinate 117,741 of NZ_JAYGHQ010000004.1, read as the reverse complement.
CGAAAACGTCCCCAAATTATTAAATTTTATAGGTTTTGACGAGGATATGTTAGTATTGTCTTCCCCGATAACATCCCTAGAATTATTACCGCCATCAGCTTCTGGAGAATATTGCTGTCTTGTTCCCCTCAACTTATATAGTTCTTCTACGGGGGAGGAATTAGCCACTCAAGCGGCGAAGGGAAGACATTTGAAGGTTTTAGCCACAACTGTCCAAGAAACCGCTATTCAAGTGCAACTCTGTGAGGAAGGTTACACCGCTTGGCTACCTTTATCCGATCTTAATACATTAGAACCTGCGAAACAACCCCATCAAAGTGTTGGTGTTTCTCGTCGTGAGATTGAAAAGCGTCTTCCTGAAATTATCGCTTTTACCAAAGCAGCAATGAACCAACCCAATTATTATTTATGGGGGGGAACTTTGGGGCCAAATTATGATTGTTCAGGACTCATGCAAGGGGCATTTTCTGCATCAGGAATTTGGTTGCCAAGAGATTCTTATCAACAAGAAGCCTTTTGTCAAAAGATTAGTTATGGGGAATTATTGCCAGGAGATTTAATCTTTTTCGCTACACAAAGAGTTGATCATGTTGCTCTTTATTTAGGGAATGGATACTATATTCATAGTTCCGGTCAAGCGGTTGGTAGAAATAAAATTGCGATTGATCCTTTGTCGAATCAAGGCGATAAAATTAGCAAAGGATACTATGAAAAATTATGGAGTTTTGGGCGGGTAATGGATACTTATTGTCATTCTCTTTAGATATTTCCGCAGGTCTGATCACCACAAATCAGGTGCATTACACTCCGTTAATGCACCCTACAAGACAGAGATTAAACTAACCTCACTCTAGAAAGGAACACAAGCCCAATTACCGTAAGAATCAATACAGCAGCTATACCAAACACCATTTATATATTGATTTTCACAGTAAACGGCAGCAGTAAGGGTTTCTGAAGAAGAATCAGAAACAATAGACTGAGGACTGCTTGGAGAAATGGTTTCTGTTTTAAAATTAGAACTCAAAGCATTAGCTTGTGGAGAAATTGTTAAAGCTAGAAAGCTTAAAGTAACTAGACCAGAAAAAGTTGTGGCTAATATATTTTTCATGGCTAAACCTCCAGTTAGGAATTTCTTCTTTTTAGAAGACTAGATAATTGAATCCCTAAACCTTTAAACACCTATATTGTAAAACTTATTCTAAAAAAGATCAAGAAAATTTCAGCCCATATATATTCTTATTTACAAAATTTTACTCTTCTTAAACTTCTTATGATCTTTTGTGATCATTAAGGATTATTACTTGTTACATATTTTTGTTAATTTGCGGATAATTAAAGCCTGTTTCGTCTAGAATAAAGGTGTGAGAGTTTAAGGTATTTAGTTGCTTTATTCTGGTTACTTCTGTTCTATGGACTGGCAGAGAATGCCATGAATGAAAAGGAGGTAAAGAAAATGAAACCTATCTCTACATCGTCTTTCCTGGGATTATTAGCAGCTATATCTGCATCGGCTGTTCTGGTACTTTTAGGATTATTGGCTACGGGTTATTTTAATGCAATCGTTTCTTCTTTAGATTTTCGGATCAAAACAGCTTCTGTCGCCCCTATCAATATAGAAGATATTGCTAACCCAAAACCCACTAAACCGGGGGATCGATTAACGACAATCATTTCTGGAAATAAAAATGAAGTTGAGGTAACTTAGGCCTGGTCTTACTCCTAACTTTATGGTCAATAAGACAGGCAGAAACGATTTGACCATTTGTACTAAAATTCTAAATAAACGTTGTCAATGCACAATGGCTTAGCAAACTTTATTTAGCAGCGATAAGCTAAGGCAAATCGCTCTATTCCTGCAAGATCTGGTAATATTTTCACCCCTTGATAATAGGGAGAATCTTCTAATAATTGTGCCACTATTTCCCCTTGTCCTGCCATCATTTCAATTAACCAAACTCCACCAGAAACTAAATAATCAGGGGCAGTTTCTATCAAATATTGAATCGATTCTAACCCATCTAGTCCCCCATCTAAAGCTAAATAAGGTTCATGCTGTCTAACTTCTGGTTGTAGTTGAGAAAGCATCCCCGTGGGAATATAAGGAGGGTTCGATACCATCCCACTAACTTTGCCTTTCAAGTTAATCAGGGGACTCCACCATGAACCATGATAAAAGTCAATTTTGGAAAAAAATCCCAGATTAGCGGCATTTTCTTGGGCAATGGCTAAGGCTTCTCTACTAGTATCCACAGCATGAATAGTTCCTTCAGGAAAGATCTCTGCTAATCCTACTGCGATCGCCCCGCTACCTGTCCCTAAATCCACCCAATTTCCTGATACTAGGTGAGGGTTTAAACTCTCTTGAGAAGCTTTTAAGGCAAAATCAATGATTAATTCGGTTTCAGGACGAGGAATTAACACTGAGGGGGAAACCTTCAAAGAAAAGTTCCGCCAAGGTGTAACCCCCGCTAAATATTGAACGGGAACCCTTTCTTTAAGACGACGTTGCCATAATTGAGTTAACTCAGATAGAGGTAATTTTAGGGGAATTTGTGACCGCCCCAGAAAAGAATTTAAGCGTAAGGAAAAGGCATCTAATTGAGCGATTTCTTGCAGTAACCAATCTACTTCTGTGGGGTCAATATCAGCGTCTATCGCTGCTTGTTTCGCCCAATTTCGCCAGTTATCTAATGCTTGACCTGATACACTAAAACCCACAACCATAATTATTAACGTTGATTTTGGGGATTTTTTTGATTAGCGCGAATCACTTGCATCATTTCTTCTGAAGGCCAAAATCGGATATTTTTTAATAAGGCATTATCTTGTTGTTCTAAGTTAGCAATTAAATCACTCAGACTAACAAGCTCAATTGAAATCTCTGCTGCCAGATCCGGCTTAGATTTTTTTACGGTTTCTATCCATTCTTGAACCGTTGCTCTTTCAAAAAATACTGGCACAACCTGCTTGTTATCTTTTTCTATAGTTAAGTAGGATCGATCTGATTTCATTCTCACGAGGTAAAGGGGAACATCCCCGCGATATTCCTGACCATTATCACTAGCAACTTTTTTCGCCGCTTCTGTTTCCGTTACCGTGGGAATATATTGCAGCAATAACCGTTTATTTGGGCTGGTACTTTTTCTAACAGTATCATAAATGGTTCCCAGGGGCAGAACTTGGACAGTATATAAATTACCAATATCTGGACTTTGTTGTTTTAATTGATTGAGTAATTGTTGAGCATCTTTTTGACTCATAAATACGGGAATTACCGTCTTATTGTCTTCGACTTGGCGAGCGATCGGAGAACCCTCAGCATTCAACAAACTAAAAACCGGAATGCCACTTAATAATCCGACAATTTCTGATTGGGGGAGTGCCAACACGGGGACGGGTTGTATTAAGCAAGTAGAGATCAGGGGACTTGCGATTAATCCTAGGGTTAAACTCCAATTGATTAAAGTCTTCATTTCGTCTTTTTTGTTTACATTATAACGTGCTTGACATCAGTTGGGGTGACAGATGACTCGGAGCAGCAATAATCAAAGATCATAAAATGTCTTGGTTAAAGATTCCGCAGCAGTCTTAACCCAACAATCATAATTATATCGAGCCATAGTCAAAATTGTCCTAAATCTTCTTTCAGGATAACCATGTCTTGGTAAAGAACTCGAAAATATATGATTGATGGATATCATTTATTATTCTTCTTCGAGTAATATTAAGATTTTATCTTCTCTTTGGGTGAGAAAAGGACGATCAATTTTTCCCAGTTCCCCTAAAAATACCTTAACTGAATCTTCTAAATTTTCTAGGCTAAGTTTAGATAAGCGATCGCTTATTCGTTTCATTTCTCGTTGTTCTTGAGAAGAATAATAAAAGTCTTTTAAATTTTCTATTTTTACCTGAATTATCCCATCCCAAGTTCTTACTAAACAAGAAAAATTAAGCACTTCTTCTACAATACACCATTGACCATTTCTCCCTTTAAGATCAGGATTTCCTTTAATCATAATTTTAGCAACTTCACCCACACGCCAAGGGTTAGGTACGGGACGACGTTCACGAATTTGATCAACAATACTTTTCGATTGACTTTTAGAATACTGTTTAACTAAGGGTTTGATGGCCACTTTTTTAGAATAGTTACCTCGTTGATTATGGATGGGTTGATTTAAGGGTTGAACTGACTTTTTCATCTTGAATCGTATGGCGGTTGGTAGAAGAAAACCAATAAAAAATAAAGCAACAAAGAAAATAAAATCGAGAAAAAAGACTCGTTTTTCCTCGATTATTTAATTCACACAAAACGCTCTGGAGAAATATAAAGGGTTTAATGTTCTTTACTTTTATTCTATTATAGCACAAAAAGTGAGAATAATAATAGCTATCAATTATCTTAAAGTTCTTCCTAATTTTCCACAACTTTGAGCAGTTCTTTCTCAGTCAGAAATCCAAAAACATTACTAAGAGAAAGGGTTTCATCAAATACCATGATGAAGACAGGTTATTAACTCTCTGTGGAAAAACCCCCTAGGTTTGTGGAAATCTTCTGAAAAGCATGGGGAAAAGTTTCTATGTTAAGAAAAATGACCCTAAAGACCTTGACAAAATTCACAAATAAACCAAATTGTGGCAAGATAAGACTAAGTCTTTTTCTGCATATTTCCATGAATCCTATCTATCCTGTTGTTTGGTCTAATAATAAAGTATTACTCATCGATCAAACCTGCTTACCTAATCAATATACCCTAGTTGAAATTAGTCGTTATGAAGACATGGCCAAAGCGATTAAAACTATGATTGTAAGGGGGGCCCCGGCCATTGGAGTAGCCGCCGCTTATGGGATGTATTTAGGGGCTAGAGAAATACCATCTCAAGACAGAGAAATTTTTCTCAAACAATTAGAAAAAGTTGCTGAAATATTACGTCAAACTCGCCCCACTGCAGTTAATCTTTTTTGGGCAATTTCTCGGATGTTAAAAATTGCTTATGAAACCATTGGCACCGTTGAAGACATCAAAAATATTCTTTTACAAACTGCCCAACTTATTCAAAAAGAAGATCTCCAAACTTGTCAAGCGATCGGCAATAATGGCCTAAAAATTTTACCGGCCAACCCTGAAAAATTGACAATTCTTACCCATTGTAACGCAGGGGCTTTAGCTACAGCAGGATATGGAACAGCTTTAGGCGTAATTCGTTCTGCTTGGACAGCAGGACGTTTAAAAAGAGTCTATGCTGATGAAACTAGACCCCGTTTACAGGGGGCAAAATTGACCGCCTGGGAATGTGTACAAGAACAGATTCCTGTAACCGTAATTAGTGATAATATGGCAGCCCATTGTATGAAACAAGGACGAATTGATTTAGTGGTTGTGGGTGCTGATAGAATTGCTGCTAATGGGGATGCTGCGAATAAAATTGGCACCTATGGACTAGCAGTTATTTCTAAAATGCACCAGGTTCCTTTTTATGTTGCTGCCCCCCTTTCTACCGTAGATTTTGAGTTAGAAACTGGGGAGCAAATTACCATCGAAGAACGCGACCCCTCAGAAATTTATCAAGTAGGAAATACTCGGATTTGTGCTGATGGGGTAGATTATTATAATCCGGCTTTTGATGTGACTCCTGCTGCCTTAATTACTGGGATTATTACTGAACAAAAAACCGTGAAACCTAAGGAACTGATTACGTTAAAATAGTTATCAAATTAATGGGAGATAACGAAACATGAATTATCAATGAATAATGAATAATTGATAATTAATAATTGTTTGATTTGGTTGAACCAATAATTATTTATTCCTTATTTTTTTGATATTACCATCTAAATCAGATCCAAACTCTCACTAATTAGGTGATTTCACAAAACTGAACAGCATTAACTCTAGAAAAAATCCAATCATAAAACCAAATAAATGACTCATAATACTCACTTGAGGGATGAGAAAATCAGAGATGAATTGTAATCCTAGCATCATTAGCATTATCAAAAATCTTTTGCGGTTTATAGATGATTTTTCTTGCCACCATTTTCGCAAAAAAATGGCGGTTAAACTGCCGACTAATCCCATAATTGAAGCAGAAGCACCAACTAAGATATAATCAAGGTTATTGGTATAAATAGCTAAATAACTAAATAAAAACATAGCCCCAATACCACTGGTAAAATAAATAATTAAGTATCTATAGGTTTGACTGAGAGATTCCACTAAACCACCAACTACATAAAGTCCAATCATATTCATTAATAAATGTAGCCATCCATAATGTAGAAAATTAGCTGTAATTAATCGCCAAAATTGTCCTTCCCAAACCATCATAGGAACTAAAGCTCCTAAATCATATAAAGTCTCAATATTTTCACTACCACCTAAGTTGATTTCGGCGATAAATACTAGGACATTTATAACAATAATAATTTGAGTGATTTTCTGTTTTTTGATGGTAAAAATAAGAGAATTATTGGCAAATTTATTTGTTTGAAACTGAATAAAATAAAGTGTTTTACAAGAGGTTTCATTTAAAGATTTTTTGAGATTAAGAGGGGACTGATTTAATCGCCAGTGAATAGCATTGCTCAGAATTTGATTGTTATTTGAACATAATTTTAAAAGCTTATGTTTGTGATCTTTTTGGGGATTAATAGCCATTTTTGCCGTAAGCAACCAAAATTCTTGTAACTCTTGTGGATAAAAAAATAAAGATTGTTTGAAAAGTTCTTGAACCGCAAATATTTGTCCAGAAAATGCAAAAACATAAAGATAAAGCAGATTTATTTTTGATAATTTTCTTAATTTTAAAAGTTTAGATTCAACGGCTAAAACCTCTTTAAATAATCGATTAAGCTGCCCTGTTTCTCCTAAACATCTAATATAATAAGTAAGTAAAGTAGCATCATTCCATAAAATTTTTGCCTTAACTTTACTGTCAAACCATTGTAGACAACCTTGCCAATCTGCTGTGATTTCATAGATCAAAACCTGACGATAATAAGCAATAATTGATTCAGATTGATTAGAAGATTGTAGCTGCTTAATTCCCGCCTCTATTTGACCATTTTTTGCCATCTCCAAGGCGATAATTAATTGTAAATAGTCTCGCCAAATTGGAGTGGGATGAAGCCAATATAAACTGGAAAATAATTGACTTGCTTTTTTATAATTTTGAACTTCAATTAAACGATTAACCCAACTTAATACCCAAGGAGGAATCCACAGAAACATCAGACAGAAACTTCCCCCCAACCAACTGTTTAAGGGTGAATCAAGTAAAGATAAAATCAAAGTAATAACAAAAATTATCCCACTAAAAATAATCCAGCCATCTTTCTTCGGTAGAATTCCTTTAACTACCCGAAGAATAACGAGAATACAAGAAAAATAAATACTTATAAGAATAATTGTTTCTAGATCCATTGTCCCTTAATGATTTTGACAAAAAAACAAAAAACGGCAGAATAATTAAGAATTGACTGCCGCTTATTTTTAATTATTATCTCCGGTTAAGTGAAGGTTAAATTTGAGGAGTTAGGAATCTTAAGTTTCCTGGGGAAATGTCAGGTCAAATTCTTCAATAAGTTCATCAAGTTCTTCCAAAGCTTGTTTGACATCAACCCGTAAAATTCCTAAATCGGGTTTTTCTAAAAGCTCCACTAAAAATCCTCGCTTACTTTCAATTAGTTTCACTTTTTCTCGAATCGTTTCTTGATTCATTTTTTTGATCCTCAAACTAGCACTCACTCTAGCATAAACAATCTTGTCTCCTCTAGGCTAGTCTTAAACAAAGATCAGCAAAAAAAAGTCATTCAGTCCTGAGCATTGCCCCTTTTCTTAAAGACCATTGACCAGCATAATGAAATGTGAAGCGATCGCAAAACACAGGACTTTTTATGTTAGGTCAACTTTCCTTAGCTCGTGTAGGATTAACCGTCGGGGGACTCTTAACCCTGATGGGCTTTATCGCCTACGCTACCGATAATCCTACCTTAAATTTAGCAGGATTTTTCTATGGTGTGCCTATTTTACTCGGAGGACTGGCCCTGAAAGCAGCAGAATTGAAACCCATTCCCTTTAGTCAACCCACTTCTTCAGACATTCTTACCTTAAGAGAAAAACAAGCAACCCCCACTCAAAATCAAATTCGTAAAGATGTGACCCGTTATCGCTATGGTCAGGAAGCCCACCTTGATGATACTTTGGAACGGTTGGGGTTGAGTCCTAGCGATGATGATAGACCCATATTAGTAGCAATACGAGAGGAAAAAATTGAGGGGAATTATGCCTTAATTTTAGAGTTTAACTCGCCCTTTATTACCTTAGAAACTTGGAATAATAAACAAGAGAAAATCGAGAAATTTTTTGGCCCTGGTATTTATACAAAAATTAATCCACAAGGAGATAATCAAATTGATGTGGCGTTAATTAGTTTAGGTCAAACTGAAGGCAATTAGAAAACAATGGGGGAAGAAAAAAGTAGGTTAATTATGCCTCATCCCCCAAACCTAATTAGGATATTTTATCGAGGATTTTCTGTACAATTTCCATGCCGCTTACGGCTTGCCAACCAAATAAACCTACAATCGCAGTATTTAGGGTAATATGGGTATAACGAGCGAATTCATTACCCTTTTGCATTAAAGGCGAAAGAGAAGCAGAGACGGCAATTAATCCTGTGATGCTTAATCCCACTAATAAATGGGAGCCAAAAAAGAGTTTACCATTATTGATATAGGTGATGGCCATACCTGCAATATTCCCTAATACCATCAACCCCAAAAGTAAGGAACCTAATTGATAATGGCGATTACGAAAATCTTTCGGCAATAATTCTTTTTTAAGCTCTTTATCAGCAGTGCGGGTGCGTCGCCATTGCATACCTAAATATAGTGCATAAACGGTCAATCCGAACAAAACCCACATCAGAAGGGGATGACCAAATTGTGACCAGACTTTGATCGACTCTAGAATTTCAGTTGTCATAGAGATTTCCCTAGGCTAAATTAAAACTGTTACAAAACTTAACTTAACATAATCCTAGACAAATATGAACTATTTTTGCAAGCGAATCACATACCATTGTAAATAACTATCAGGGCCTACATCGAGATCGCAAAAATTTACCATTAAATACCGCGCTTGAGCTTCAACGGCGGAAATTTTCTGTAATTCTCTCGGTAAATCATCCTGACGAGTTAATAAGATAGCTTTCAACTTTTCTAAAAGTTCCTCTGCGGTTAAAAATTGTTCTGGTTGATCAGGTTCGAGGACAACAAAACCATCCTCTTGATACATAATTGAATCTGGCATAAGTTTAGAAAAAAGGGGTAAATTTAGACAAGAATTGTCAGATATTTAAGGATTTCGCTGAAGGATAATGATTTGATCTCCCACCACAGGACTACGGGCCAAGAGAGTTCCTTGATCGTCGATCATTTCTAGTTTCCGAAAATCTAAAGTTTGTGACCTTTTTAAGATAGCATTAGCCAAAGTATCTTGTCGTTTTGGGGGTAATTCATACCATTGTTCTCCTAGGGTAACAATTAAACGACTGGCCACAAAATTCGCTTCAATTGTACCAATTAAACCCGTTGGATATTGACTCGTTAACTCAGTGACTTCCTGTTGAATTGCCGCAATTAAACCTTGTTCTGGGGTTAATTTTGGGCCAGGGGGTGGGGCTAATTTAATGGGTTCAGGTACCCCAGGAGACTCTAATCGGGGTGGGGTTTCGATAACTTTTGGTTCCGGCATTTCTGAGGGAGTTTGCACAATTTTAGGCACCGAAAGCGGTTGAGGCAATAGTAAGACTGAAGTAGATAAAACCGCCACAATAATTCCTGCTAAAATCCCTGTAATTACCCAATCAGAGAGCTTCTCACTCATGGCTGTTGGTAACAGAGAACGAATTCCTCCTAAGATCCCATCCCACCAACTTTGTAAGCGATTAAAACTGGGTAAAGCACGGTCAATTACTGGCAGTTGTTCCTCGATTTCATCTGTTTCTGATTCCTGCCAATCTTCAGTGGTTTCTGGTTCAATTTTGGGCAAGATTTCGACTTCAGTAGGTGGGGAAGAAACTTGAATAGAAGCAGCGATCGCCTCCGTACTACTAACTAAAGTTTCTATGGTTTCTTGGGGCGGTAAATTCTCTAAAGAGTCTGTCGTTAGTTGGACAACAATATTATCAAGTTGGGTAATGGTTGTTCGCAATAACTTAATTAATTGTTCTTGAGATAATTGAGGTTGTTTCTCTTCTGACATAAGATTTATTTCCTATATTGTATCCTCTGTTTCCCTGTTCCCTGATCCAATCTATCACTTCTGCTTACAAATTTGATCTGACTCCAAAGAAAGTGCTATCATAGGCCATGAAAACGAGAATGAGGATCGGTGACTAGGTTTGTTGTCAGTATCGCGTAGGTTTTGTCCGAAGTTAATATTGGCCGGCTGCTCTCCGAGATCTTGTATCTCTGCAAACCTAGGATTAAGGAGATCTTTCCGATGTCAATTTATGTTGGCAACCTCCCTTACGAAGTGACAGAAGCAGATGTGACGGAGGCATTCGCTGAGTATGGAACCGTTAAACGGGTTCATCTTCCCACTGATCGAGAAACGGGGAAAGCGAGGGGCTTCGGTTTTGTTGAAATGGAGGAAGACGCTCAGGAAAATGCAGCCATTGAGGAACTAGATGGGGCAGAATGGATGGGAAGAAACCTCAAAGTTAATAAAGCTAGACCCCGCGAAGAACAACCCCGCAACTCTTTTAGCAAAGGCCGTCAGAGTTACCGTATCTAATCTTTGTGTTTCAATTAACCTACTCTTCTGGAAGTCAAAGGGAACTTCCCATTGATGATTTTTCCAGAAGTATTTTATTGTTTTAATGAGGAAAAAATCATGGCTAAGCGTCGTAATTTAAAGAAAGAAAAAGCTGAGCGTAATCAAGCCTATGCTCGTCAATTTCGTCAAAAATCTTCTCGCTTCTTTTCTCGCGGTAAACGCTATCCTGGAAGCCGCAATGAAGCACAAGATGAGGATGGAGATAATAACAACAACAACGAATAGTTAATAATTCGTCGTTAATTGTATGGGTAAGTGGGAACTAGGAACTTTTGATTCCTGCTTCCTGACCTATTGCTGAAAATTGTCTTATTGTCTCTTTGCTAATTGGCAATTTTAAGCCCATCTTACTCCTTCTTAAGCTTTTTGAAAATCCGAGAAAGCAAAATATCAACTTCCGGTAATTTTAATTGGATTGATAAGCCAATAAATACGGCAAAAGCTACCCCAGAAGCCAAGGTTAATTGTAATAATTGAAGCCCTAAACTACTGCTACTAAATAGCTGTTCCCATCCCCAAGAAATTCCCCAACTTGCCCCCCCTGAAACCACAGTAATACCAGTTAAAGCTAACAAAGCTAAACCCCATTCTTTTAAAGGTAAACCGTTAAGCCTTTTATTTAAAATCCCTAAAAAGATCATCAAAGAAATCGCATTAACCCCAATAGTAGCGAAAACTAAGCCAGGAGTGGCAAAGGGTTTATATAAGAAAAAATCTAACAAACCATTGAGAAAAATATTAAAAATACTGATCCGAAATGGGGTTTCTCCATCTCCCAACGCATAAAATACCCGCACTAAAACATCCCTAGCAAGATAGAAAAACATCCCTACCCCATAGGCCATTAATACCGGAATCACAATATCAGCATCAGCAGATTTAAAGGCCCCCCGTTGATAAATTACCCGAATTATAACGGGAGCTAAAGCGATAAAAATGGCCGTAAAAGGTAACATAGTTAAAGCTGTTAATAAAAGTCCCTGACGAATTCTGACCTTTAATTCTCCCCAATTTTCCGGCGCAGTTAAGCGAGAAAAAACAGGCATAAACGGCACTAAAATCATATTAGAAATAATGCCTAATGGGGTAAGCACAATAAAATTAGCATAGCGCATGGCCGCCGCCGCATTAACAATAAATGAGGCAAAAAATAGGTCAGTATAAACATTAATATGTAACATTCCCGATGAAAGGGTAGCCGGGGCCATCACCCTCATCACATCCATCACCCCAGGAATACGCCAGTTAAAGCGAAACCGCAAAGCTCCCATTCCTGCTTTCCATTGGGCCCCAATTTGCGCTAACCACTGTAAAACGCCACCGGCCAAGGTTCCCCCCGCCAAAACCAAACCCCCTAAATACCAATTTTGGGGCGCGTTTATGTTATCTCCTACCTGCCAAGCTAAGACCCCAACCCCGATAATTACGGCTAAACTGGAGAATAGGGGGCTAATACTGGGTAATAAGTATTGATCTGCTGCGTTGAGGGTTCCAAACCCAATACCAATTAATCCCGCTAACAGAGCTAAGGGTGCCATAATTTGTAATTGTTGAATGGCGATCGCTTTGGCTGCCCCTTCTAAGCCTGGTGCTAGGGCTGAAATAAAGGTTCCTGCAAAGAAAATCAACGCCAAGGTGACAATTAATAAAAGAAGGCTGACAATGGTTGTGACGGTTTCCACTAAGGGGGCCGCTTCTGACTTCTCCCGTTTGGCCAAAACACTAATTAAGGCACTATGAAAGGGGCCATTAATACCGCCTAAAAGGATTAATAAAAAACCGGGAATTACATAAGCATAAGCATAAGCATTAACAACGGGCCCCACCCCAAAGGCAGCAGCGATCGCTTGTTCTCGCACTAACCCGAAAATTTTACTAATTAAGGTGGCAAAGGCCACAATTCCGGCGATACTAGCAAGAGAACGGGCGGTTTTTTTCTTGGCAGACACGGCACTCCTCATGAAAGGTTAGTCATCAATTATGAGGGATTCCTTGACCATAGACAAGCTTTGGTTAAGTGTTAGGTGTTTTGACAGAAAATTAGCCATAATTAATTAAATATTAAAAATCCTAGAATCGATACTGTCTAGGATTACCTTGATATTAATATAAACAAAAGAATTATAGGCAATTAAAACTAGGACTTACGAGGACGACTCGCTAAACCAGCAGCACCCACAACTAATAAACCAAAAATGGTTGTAGTAGGTTCAGGAACAGGGAGAACTTCTTCGGGAACTGGAACTTCAGGGGGAGTGCCAAAAGTAAGGGTGGCAGCCCCGGCATTTAGACCACTCGCAGTAATACTCAAACTAACAGATGATAAACTATCTGCATAGCTATTGGCCCCAGTTTGGGAATCACTAAAAATTCCACCGAAGACAATATTCAAGTTACTGTTTGACTGAGCGGCAATTCTAGCGGAATTCGCACGAAAGGTGAAACGATTTGCAGGAGTAGTTCCAGTAGACCAAGTGAGGAAGTTAGACAGAGGAAAATATACGTCTGAACCATCATCGGGTAAACTGCTGAAGTCCAAAGTAGTCAGACTCAGACCGAACAAATTACCTAGACCCAAAATATCTCCACTTACGGCAGAACCACCACCATTATCATTAGCAAAATCGTTGGGAGCAGTTGAACCGTTGAAGGGGGTGTAATCATCACTAAGTTGGAGTATAACACCCGACTGACTTGCGAAATTTAAAGAATTGACACTGCCTAATGCACCATCGAAGGTAACTCCACCGATGATGGAACCACCAAAGGATGCGTTGGCATTAACTTGGGCTTGAGCCACGCCGGAAAAAGCCATGGAAGCAGCAATGGAGCCAGAAGCTACTGCAGTCAAGGTTTTGAGTGTAAAGTTCATAGATTCCTCATGTGTGATTATTGACGACTGTTTGATTAGTGATGAACTTCATCAGTAAAATTACACACTTTATACTATGCTTATATTTCTCGAAAAGTCAAGGTCATTTAGAAAAACTAATGGTAAAAATACTTAAAAATTGTCCCGGTTTTTAAGGTTGCTACTCTCAGGACGGCAGTAATTCTGACACTAGCCATTTTACCTATTACAGCAATCACTGTCTATTGGTAACGTAGGGTGGGCAAGATTAACAGTCAGAGAAAATTGAGATAAAAAATAAGCCCTTGCCCACCATTCCTGTACAATGTGATTGATAATGGCTAGGTGGTGGGCATTCTTATTATGATTTATGAAGATCCATTAATTTTTTAGATCATGCCCACCCTACGATAATTTATTCTCCACAAATCATCCCTACAAAATCAGGAATTTTAGGCTTAATATCCTGACAAGAACAAGCCCAATTTTTATCATATATCCCGTTTTTCACAGCTTCATGAAAACTAGAATATTGCCATAAATGAGGACAAGAAACTAAACCATGTTTTACCGGATTGTAATGAATATAATCTAAATGTCGTTTGAGATCAATTTCATCTTTAATCGTATGTTCCCAAAACCGACGTTGCCAAACATTACGCTCTCTGTGTTTACGACGGGAAGCAGAAATTGTATCATTTAATAGACATTTGTTCGGTAATGATCGAGTAAATAATGTTTTAAAACGTGACACTCTTTGAGAATAATTAGAATCCTTATGAGGTAATGTCCAAAGAAAATGAAGATGATCTGGTAAAATAACAGCCCCCGTAAATTTAAAAGGTTTTTCTTGTCGCATTTGTGCAATAGCTGTTCGTAAAAGTGTAATATTTTCTGGTTCTAAAAATATAGGAATACGTTGATAAGTAACAACCGTTAAAAAGAAGGTTCCTCCAGGTAAATAGGAACGACGGTATTGAGACATTAGTTTATCCCCAGTTTGGTTAATAATATCACTTATTTGAAGTATTCCCCGTAGGGTGGGCAAGATGAACAGTCAGAGAAAATTGAGATGAAAAATAAGCCCTTGCCCACCATTCTTGTACA